>CAZEUO010000005.1:0-20348 GCA_964515035.1 uncultured Planctomycetales bacterium | reverse complement strand
GGAAGCGAACCGGACAATGCCAAGGAAGGGTTTGAAGAAATGCTCCGCTTCCTTCAATTAAACCCAAATCGCCGCATTCACGCCCGATACCTCATCGGCATTGAAAATAAGGGGCGTGTTTTAAAATATGTCCGCCAGCACTACGGGTTTTTCAAGCAATACCAGAATGAATTGTCGCCCAATCACCGTATTACGGTTGGCTGGGTGCAACGCGGCGAATATGGTGCGGCCATCACTCAAAATGAATTGGATGAAATCAATGAAACGATTCGCCTCGAGGTCGGCTCTGAGCAAAAATTAAATATGGTTTTAGTACAGGATCCTGCCGTTGATCTGAATGTTTCTTCGACGTATTACCGCAACAGCCACGACGCCGCAATCGTTCCGCATCAAGTGGATAAAGACGCCCGGGCCCGCGGATTTTACGGCCATCCGCCGATTGATCCTAGAACCGGAAAGCCTTTTGATTATTCCGAGAATGACATGTTCCGCTCGCGCCTGCGGCCGATTGCCGAAGCCATCGCCAATCAAATCGTTCGTTTGAAGGAAAGAAAAGGCAACGGAGATTCCACCATGATCGTCGGCCTTGACGGCGCCTCGGGGTCAGGCAAAACAACCATTATCGAAGAGGTCGCTAAATTTGTGGCAGCGCGTGGATATGAATTTGTCCACATTCATTTGGACTATTTCTTGCGCAATAAAGATCTGCGCACGGCCATGGAACGGGTTATTCTCGGTTATAAGTTGAGTAACAATGACCGTCAGATTCTCGGTGACTGGATGAAACAAGTTCAACCGAGCCGCAGATTTTTAAATGAGGAAATCTTCTGGGATCAGGATGCCGTTTTGGCGCTTCTTAAGGAAATGACCGGTTTCATTCATTCCGGCGAAACGGACCATACGTTAATTATCCGCGATGCCTATATCCGCGGCGAAGGCATCCGCAAAGACCTTCCTCCTTTCAATCTCAAGCGCGGCATGGTGATATTTATTGACGGCAAATATGGCTATCGCGAAGAGTTAAAAGGATTTTACGATCTTTTCTACCGCTTGATTGACAGCCCCGACCGCACCAAAGCCAGATTTGAAATGCGCACCCGCAGCAATTACCCGGCCGTTGCCGACCAGCAGATGGCTTTTTACGATGTCGGCATTGTCCCCAGCTATGACGCGTACGCCGAACGTACCCAAGACGGTATCAACGGGTGGGTCGATGTTTCCGGCGATTATGACCAGTGGAACGTCCGGTTTGAAAATGACAATGAAGGAATTTCTGAAGGATCTCCGGAACAACTCGCTAGTGTCGCGTTTGGCTCGGTAATCATGTTGGTATTGGGGGCGTTGGCACAGATAGGCGATGAAGGCGTCGACGTTAGCCGTGCCCAACAACTTAAAGATTATGTTACGAGTCTTGGATTTACACTCATTGGGCTGACGGCTCCGGAAGACTTCTTCCAGGGTCAAAAAGATGCCATATTGGCTCTCGGAAATAAAGGTGGTGTCATTATTCCCGATGGCCGCGTTTGGCTGGAGAAATTTGGTTTTTATCTAACCGGCGCGTTCGCGGCTATGATCACAAAGAAATATTCTCAAGTGGTTGCTGAAGCTATTGCCAATGCTGTTGTTCACGGCAATCCGCCGGGTGAATTTAACCGCAGCGTTATTTTTACCTGGGAGGCCGATAATGAAAACGGCCGGGTCATTTTCCAAACCTTTGATGAAGCAATCGGTGTCACCGATATCAATCAACCTGTCGCCTTTTCACAAACCCTAAAGCCTTTTTGGGCAGCGCAGCACCTAAGGTTAATCGGCGGCGGGGTTATGACATTCCGTAATTTCGGATTTGAAATTACGGCCAATCGTTTAATTAATCGCGGCAACGCGGTTTTCGGTACCCAAATTATTTTAACAAGAAATGTCAATGAAGAAGCCCCGGTCATGTTCTCCTCGAATGAACCCGGAAAATTATTGTTGGTCAACCCTATTCTTAGCGCCGCTATCTTTATCGTGTTGTTTACCATTGCTGCCGCCTATTTCAGAAACTTAAGAAGACAGCAGATGCCGATCTTTATTTCCCTTCCCTCAAGCCGGTATGTCAGCCGGTTGAAAGAGCGCATGGAAAAGGACATGAACCTCATTTCCCGGGATGCCGACGGCTACGCCAGAAATACCTTAGCCGCGGTTAACGACAACAGCACATTACGCTTCCTGGCCCAGTATTTCCCCGATGGCCCGGTGGAGGTGATTGTCTCCGATCCTTCCAAGATTCAAGGGCGGGATGTGGTGATCATTAAGGATTTAAGAGACGACGATGACTCGATGCTTCTGAAATTCATGGCGTTGGATTTGAAACACAATTTTGGCGTCAAGAGCGTTAAGGTTGTCATCCCCGAAAGCGCCACGCAAGTTTTCAGCAAGTCCCTCGATGTTATTGCCGATCAGGTGGATGTGTACCTAGTCGACGATGCGGCCTTCAGAGCCTATAAGACGTACCCGGGCAAAGAAGATATTGCCCTGGTTAAATATGAAAAAAAGACGGTCTTTGTTGCTGCCGAAATCGTTGCCTTGACATCCGACCTCAATTTTGATGTGGTTCTCTTTACCGCCGCTCATGCCCGTTTGAAATACGAAGTTGCCGAACAGTTGAGCCTTAACGGTGTTCCGGCGTACATCATTGGCGTCAAGACTCTGCGGGACGGACAAACACACATCCGGCTTCCTGAGGGGCTCCACAATAAACGGGTCCTCTTGATTCATGCCGCGCGGACTAATACCGGTTTAGAAGAGCTATTCTTAATTACGCAGGAAATTAGAAGCATTGGTGTCGGCTTATTGGATGTCTTCGCGCCGTATCTGACATCCATGCGCCAGCACGAGGCCTACACCCTTAAAACCAAGAACCCGCTTAAGCCGCTCTTTCCGCGGGCGAAGGGGGTTAACAGCGCTTACGTCGTTTTATCGTTATTAAGCCAATATGTCGATACCCTATTTACCGTCAACGTTCATTGGGCGGATAAATCCGGCGAACATTATTTCCCCGGCGTCCCCAATTTAAGAATTGTCAATATTAACGCCTTCAGGATTTTATTGAAACACATGGTTGAAACATACCGGTTAGATCCTGCAAAAATAATTTTGGCCGGTCCTGACGATGGTGTTTATCAGTACCTCTTGGAAGCGGCTGCGAAAATAGGGCTCGACCTCTCCTGGCAGGTTATTCACATGGACAAGATCCGCCTTAATTCCGAAGATGTCACGACGGTTTTGGCCGAACGGTTTAAGACAATTGATTTCAACGGCAAAATTATTATTTGGTTCGATGATTTGACCGCGACGGGAAATTCATTAATTAAAGGCGATAACGTCCTGCGGGAATTTACCCTTATGCATAACGTGGTTCCCTTTACCAGCTATGCGGCGGTCGCCCACGCTGTCTTTACGCCCCATATGAAAGACAGCGAACCATCTATCCGCAGGCTTCGCAAACACTTTGCGGATTTTGTCGTTACCAATTCACTGGCGTCCCGCGTAGAGACGCGCGTGTCTCTCGCCCCGGCGATTTTAAAGGTCCTTAAAGGTGAAAATATCACGACGAGCGGCGTCGATGTTCAGGCCGTTGCCTGGCCGTTTGATGCGTCCGGCGTGTTGTTTAGCCTTCTGCCTTTAGTCGGCCTCTTGTCGAGTGCGGAATCACACGACGCGAATTTTGATAATTTATCGCCGTGGGCCAATACCTCTGCGGAAAACTTAGAACGCCGGCTCTTTAGCGATAAAGCGATTTCAGGAACTGATAGAGGTGAAATCGAAAGATTCAAACATTTATTACGGCCTACGCCCGGCCTGCCGGTCAATGTGAGGTTGGAAGATGTCCGAACCATTGCAGATTTAAAAAATCAATTAAAAAGAGATGAAGATTATCCCGGCGTCTGTTACGAGAACGCTTATCATACGGCGAGGATTTTAAGAAACAATGGCTTTGCTGGGAAATTCGTTTCCCGGCAGAATTCCGCGAATAACCATTATGAGAATTACGTCGTCATTAATCTTGCCGGAGAAAGTTTTATTATTTCCGGAACTCAAGAGTTTTTCCTGACGAAGGGGTCCCGGGATTTAGGTATTGTGATGATACCGTTTCAGGTCATTTCTAAAAATAAAGATCTCTTTCCGTGGTTTTCGAGCTGGCCGGTTCGGTATCGCTATACCTTTTACCTGGACAATGTCATTGCCGTGACATATTCTCTGACAAAAGATGGGGTTGATACGGAAGTGACCATCAGAGAGCAGGGAATGAAGAACGTCTTGATACAACATTCTGATTTTAACGGAATTGCAAAAGTTGAAATTCAATATCACAGCGGCCCCAGCAAGATTATTACAATTCAATCGGGAATATCTAATAAATCGTCTCAAGAGCCTTTTCAATCTGTGACCGCCTGGGGAGTTACCCGTGTGGCCTGGGCGACGCTGGCCGTCGGGCTAATCATGGCTGTTCTTCCCGGGGTATACTTCAAAATTGCCTTAGGCTTTTTCGCCGCGATTGTTGCCGCCAGCGCTTATCCGATTACCGAAAGATTCAGATGGCCGACGATAGAAGCCATTGTCGTTTTGACTGCGGCCGCCATAAAATTTATACCGATTGAAATTATAAAAATAATCTTCGGGGCGGTCGCCATCGTTGCCTTCGCGTTGAGTGCCCGGATGGCTAAGAAGTTGAAGTTAATCGAAGAGCTTACCGAGCAGGAAACCCGCGCCGGGCCCGTGGCCAGGTACAGATACCGTCTGCACGAACTTTTCGAACACGCCGCCTTAAATCCCAACTCTCCTTCGGCTATCGCCGCCAGGGGCCGCAACATCATTTTGAGGAACGAATCGACCCGCGCCGCCATCGCCAGTTTGCTTCGGCCGTTTTTACAGGACCTTATTATTGCCCACGAAAAATCGCATTTAAAAACCAGATTTAAAATTATTAACGAAATTCCGGCCTATATCGCCATGGTCACGGGCCTCATTATCATTCCCGCTTGGAAAATCTTTATGGCGATATTCACCAAAAGCCGGCTGGCCTTTTCGGCGAACGCGGCATTACGGATGCCGGCTGATGTGTTATTAATCGGCGGTGGCACCGGAACCGGCGCGATTGTTGATCTTTATCACCGCTATAATTTGGTCGCGTGGAATGTTCCGATTAAAGCTGTTGTCGGGTTCTCCGATGACGGCGGCAGTTCTGCCGAGATCCAGTGGATCTTATACGACAATTTTGGGATTCATATTCCTTCTCTGGGTGATACCGTTTCATCGATGGTCGGTGCGGTTCCGGAAGACTGGAAACGTGACATATTGAACTACCGGTTTGGACAGGAGGACACCATCCTGGAAGGATTGGAAACGATCAGAGAAAAAATTGAAGTCCGTTACCGGGCAACGGTCAGCGCGCAGGATATTAACCGTTTCTTCGACACCTTAAGCCGCTATCTTAAGATCATCGATAAGGAATTGATCCGTAAAGGGGTTTTGACATTGCCTCGGCGCGGACATTCGTTGAGGAATCTGCTGTTATTGGGGATTGCCCTGGATTATGGCGCGTTATCGCTTGGCCTGGGCCGGGTCAATCAGCAAAAGTATTCCGCCGCGTTATACCGTTTTCATGATGTGATCGGATCCAATGCTATTACGATTCCTTCCAGTTTCAGTTCTCATCTGCAAGCCCGGCTTCGGGTGCGGTTGGCCGATGGCCAATATGTGACCGGCCAGACGGAAATTATTTCGAAGCTCCACAAAGGGCCTTATGTCTCGCTTGACTTTGTCGGTCCCGACGGCCAGGCTGTTTATCCGCCGGCTAATCCGAAAGCGACGGAGGCTATCGACAGCGTACGCCCGGGCGGTTTCATTGTTATCGGCCCGGGGAGCCTATTTACCAGTATCCTGCCGAATTTGGCGGTGTCGGGTATTCCCGAGGCTCTCATGGTTGCCAAACAAAGGGGCGTTGAGGTTGTTTTCATCTTCAACCCGGCTAAAAACAGCGAGCTGGAGAATATGGATGTCGCCTCTATCGTTAACGTTATTGAACAGATAATTGGTTTTGACGGCCGGTTTAGCGATATCTTTAGCAGCGTAATCATCAATAATGTCCGTTCGATTTCTCCGGAATTAACGGATCTGGTGGCTCATGACCGCAGGCAGTGGAGCAAAACACAACCAAGCCTTCGCGGGAAATTAGTCAGAGGGATTTTGACACCGGCGCAGGACACCATTGGCGCTTTAAGAGAGGCGGGAGTTAAGGTTTATGTTGATGAGTTTGCGGTTATGACCGAAACCGCCAGCCGTGAAGCCGGTACGCTCGGAGCCAAAACAAAGACATACAATTACGATCCCGATAAATTGGCGTTTGCTTTTGCTTTGATGCAAAAAGAAGTCAGGGCCGGTGCCCGTCCGGTCATTATCGTTGACAAAGATGAAACGCTGACGCCGGCTGTTGAACGTATGACCTCGAATATGTCCGTCGCCGTCGCCAATATATTAAGGGCAGACGGGATCTTTATCGTGATCTCGGGCGCAACGTTCCCTCGCATTATCAATCAGGTGGTTGATCCCCTGATTGAGGCGATCGGCGAAGAACGGGAACTTCTGGAAAGATTGTACCTGCTTCCTTATAACGGCGCCCAGATGTACCGCTTTGATTCCGAAAAGCAAAGATATGTGGAAGTCTACAGCGTGGAATTGCTTGATGACATTGGCGAAGCCCATTTCCGGCGCATCAAAGAATTGCTTGATGAGATGGTCAGTCAATTTGAGATTCCCATGGGCGAAGATAATGAAATCCTTTTTGACGGGCCGCAAATCACGTTCTCTTTACTGAAAAAAGAATCGCGATTGTTTGCGGCCAGAGACGCCTTTGATCCTGATGAAACCCGCCGGGCCCCATGGGCGGCATTTTTGAATCAAAGATTCTCCGAAGAAGGCATTGCGGCCCAAGCGCTCATCGCCGGAAAAACCTCAATCGATATTCTTCCCAGGGGCGTTAATAAAGGATTCGGTATTGACCGGATCGTGGAAATCCTGAATATTCCATACAGCCGGATTGTCTTCGCTGGCGATTCCTTCCTTCGCCACGGCAACGACTGGCAGGCGGCCGTGAAGGTCAATTTAGTGTTAGCGGTCGGCGCACAGGTTGAAGGCGTGAACCCCAGCTTAACGACGATTCATTCCTCCAAACGCGGGCCGGACGGACTGGTCGAATACCTTTCGATCCTCCACCAGGTTTTAATCAACCACCCGGATCCTTTTGCCCAAGAAATTGAATTTAACGGCTTACGGCTCCATGCCGGCTTTGGGTATTGGTACAAGGTTGATGTTGCTATCGAAACTGACGGCCTCGTTACCTTTACCATCTACGGCGACTTGGAAGAGGGAGCCAGCTGCTGGGATCGTTACTCCGTCATCAAGGGCGAAATTGAGAAGTTTTTAATCGAAAAAGGTTTTCTGGTTGAAAAACGACCGGTTCCTTTCAACGGCACATTGAAAATGGAACTCTATGTCATTCAGGGGCCGGAAGAAAATGAGGTTGGCAATGAAACACCCGCAGTTTTCAATGCTCTCGCATTAGGCGGGGAATTGATCTTTGCGATCGTCGGTGCGATCAATGAAGGGACCATCAAACGCATCGGTATTTTAACCGGCGGTGGGCCGGCCTCAGGGCATAACCAGGTTATTTATTCTTTGGTGAAGGGAGCAGCGGCACGCGGTATTGATGTCGTCGCCATCTGGCAGGGATGGAAAGGATTGATCGATGATAAACTCGTCGCGCAAGCCCGCGTTTTAACACTTGAAGAAGTTGAACCTCACCAAACCAAAGGCGGTACGATTTTATTAACCAGCCGCGAGAATCCTTACAACGAAAAAGGTAAAGCCAGCGGCGCGCCGCTAAGACTTTGGAATAATATTCAAAAACTTCAACTTGATGCCCTCGTAACCTTAGGCGGCGATGACACCAACAGTGTGACCTACAACATTCATCTCGATCATCCGGAATTTCCTGTCCTTGGGCTGCCCAAGACCATGGACAATGATATTGCCTTGCCGCAGGGTTCGGATACCTACGGATTTTCGAGTTTTGCTGAGGCGGGTGCCCGCGCGTTGGCCGACGGAAAGCTCGATGCCATCTCCACACGCCGGGTCCTTGTGGTTGAGGCCTTCGGCCGCAGTGCCGGATTCGCGCCGCTACGCATCGGTGCCTTGGTTGAAGCCAGCCGTACGCTGATCCCCGAAGAACGTAATCTCGATTTAAAACAACTCATTGCCGATTTGACCGTTTACTTTAAGAAATTTGGTTACGGAATCGTCGTCGTCTCCGAAGGCGTCAGTATTGACAAAAATTATGCCGACAACGCCGCAATTTTGGAAGAAGCCTTAGCCAATGATCCCGTAGCCTACGCTTCGTTCGCGGCTGATAGCGGTTCACTGGATGCCTTTGGCCATCCCAAACTCAAAGGCGCCGGAATTATCATTTCCGCTATCCTTTCCGTCCATTTAAAGAAAGCCGGTATCACGATCAGTCCGACCGGAAAAATCGATTACCTCTTCCGCTCGGCCGATATTTCACCGAGCGATATGAGAATGACCGCATTGTTAGGTAAGGGCGCTGTTGATTATTTAATGAGCGGAAAATTTGGTTTAATTCTCTACGTCGATACCGATGATAACATCCGTGATGTGCCCTTAACCAACAAACTCGGCGGCCGCGAAGTCGATATCGAGGGTCGCGATAAAGCCGAATTCCTCAAGGCCAACCAGGCGCTGGGGATGAGTCAAGAGGGGGGTGGCGCTGCAAATGGAATTATTTTGATTTCCAGCGTTGCGATGCTTTTAATTGGATTGGGAATTTTGATGGCAGAAAAAATGTATGGGCCGCTGCAGAGTACAAAACATATTTTACTTCAATCGGGGCCCGTTAGAAAGCAAACAAAAAATGAATTTGCTCTACCTTCCGTGGCTGGTGGCGAGCAAAACATGCTTTCTAACGGGCCTTTTAATTTCCATCCGTGGTCCCGCCTTTTCCAAACAACCATTTCGAAGGAAGGCGGGATCCCAACTTTCTTTATTTCTTTTCTGAAAAAGTTGGGACCGGTGGCTGGAATAACTTCTGCAGCGGCCCTGTTGTTTTTCATTTATGTCCGAGGTATGTATGACCATTTGATTCGACTGGATGTGATCTATGCCTCAACATTTTTTATTTTCCCGGTCGGGAAAGCGCTTGCCCTGAGCAAACCCGTAGGGCGCGTCGAAGGGTTATCTTCACGTTTCAAAACATCAGGAACTTCTCTTAAGAGGATCATGGTAACTACCGTGGCGGTAGCCATGATCCTCTGGCCTGGTGTTTTATTTGCAAATCCGGATTCGCTGGGAACGACAACAGGGACCGTTGGGTCCGAAATAATTCGTCAAGGCATTATTTTGGGGATATTGGTTGCGGCGATCATTGCTTTAGGCACCATGGCCATTCAGTTAATCCTGGAATTCTTTGGGCAGTTAAAGGACATCTTAAAAAAGATTAGAACCATTGTCATCACAAAGGCGATTATTATTTCTTTCTTGGCCGTTGTTGTCGCGCCAATTACGGGCAATTATACGGCATCCTGGGTCGCGCAATACTTTCAACTTAACGATTTGCTGATAGAAAAAATTGAAAGTGCCGAGAAAACCGGCAATCAAACGCTTGACTTTGCCAACGAGTTGTCATTGTCCCTTCAAAGAGGCGATTACACCCAACAAATCAACAAAGCCCAGGACATTGCCAGAAGCACCCGTCTTTCACCTTCTCTTACTGCCAGCATCCTTATTGTGGAAACGATCAGTCGCCAAGATACGCTGGGCACGGTAGATCAAGGCCGGCTCATATCAATCATAGGTGAATTAGAACGTACCCGAAAACAAACTAAGGCCGGCCGCGGTGCAATTTCTGCGGATGAGATTTTGGAAAGATATTTTGAAGGCCAACCCGGCTTAGCCATACGCGCACAAACGATAAGAGTCTTACTCCGCAATGGGGGGATATTTGCGGATATGTCCTCCGAATCTCTAAACGGGCTTACAATCTTGCCTACGCAATTGGCCATTTCCCTTTTGATGATTGCCATTGCTCTTGCCATATTCGATTTAACGATGTTTTGGGTCACAAAAAATGAAAGAAAAATCAAAACTCTTCTTGAGAAGTATATTGAATGGTTAAGACAATGGGGCATTGTGATTGTTATTGGCGCAGCCTTTGCAACAGTTGCAGTTAATTTAGGTTATACCTACGGCGGTGCTTTATTTAGAAAATTGACTGTTGCCAAAGATTCTTTTATTGAACGCATCGAAATCATCGCCTCACGTCCGGCGGAAAAACCGGGGGAATTTTCAGTCAATCGCCATCACCGGCGTTCGTTAACATCAGAATCATCTCCGGAAACATCACAGCCAATATCGCAAGAGTTACAGATTATCGAAGATAAAAAACATCTTATTGAAATGACGGCCAAAAATTACGCTTTAGAACCGTCATTTTTTGCGGCGGTTCTTCTGAGTGAAGCCGGTCAAAATGAAAAAGAAAAAGATTTCATTCTCTCGGCCATGGGGATGAAGAAGATTGCCAAAGGCTTAAATCCTTCTTCAGAATTCGATGCCAGCGCGCAAGTCATAATCTATCGCGACATGATCGACGCCGCCGGGATTTTTGGAAATAAAATTACCTTTGTCCTTCCGGATTCTTCGAAAACTCTCAACGCCGTCGGCTTTGTGCCACTGGCGGACATATTCGTTTTCTTAGGCGCGGTGGCTTTGGCAGGGATTGCAGAGTCAAGCTCTGGAAAAAACAATCTTATTGGCGTAACTGGAATGGAGGCTGCAATTGATGATAAGGCCAGAGAGACAGTGATTGATCCTTCCGGGAAGCAGCTTGTCTGTCCGACCGGCTATGGGAGCAAAGAAATTACTGTTGAGATTTTCAGTACGCCGCGCTCTTGGTTAAGAAAGATAGCGGAACGTTGGGCGCCGGTCCAGGTCATGGCGTGGATACGATCGCGCGAGAAGAAACGCCAAGAGACTTTTAACCGGACAATTACTTTTGAAGGTTTTGACGCCGGGGCGCATCTCACGGCCATGCACAGTATGCCCTGGGTTGTGCTGGGCAATGGCGCACGCTATGAGTTAAAGATATCAGTTCCTGATGCACTACTCCATGAGAAGGTTGAAAGCACAACGAGTCTCGGTCTATTTTCGTTTTATAAAGTAAATGCTACTTATACGCTTTCTGCAGTGGTTAGGGTTAATGGTGATGAACCTTTATTCAGGAGGAAACAACAGTTTACTTCGAGCGCTAGCTATCAAGAGATGCTCAAGGCGATGGGACCCGAGACTTTGATAGCACACAGGGTTACTGACCTTGGTCCGAATGATTTAGACATAGAATTGGGCGAAGAACAAGAATCAAAAGGAAATGAAGAGGAGTTGATATTTACAGCTCTTCCTCGCGGAAAAGGTATTCCTCAAGGAGAGAGAGGCGTCATTGAAATAATCGTGTTTAAGACATTAGAGCAGTTAGATGAACCGCTCATTCATCTCTCACCGCTCGATGATTTCGGCGGAGGTTTGAAATCTTTTGGCACGAGGGGATTCTTACCCGGACAGACTGATTTTGGTCGGGCGAAGAAGAGAAACGTGCGCACGGGCAAGGTTTATATGATAAAGCCGGTAGCCGTATTCCGATTTGCCTTGGTTGGCCAAAAAACAGCAAAGAAAGAATTAAAAGAGGCGAAAAGGAGAAGAAAAACAGGCAAAGAGGACGGTACCAGCACTCTCAGCGTCTTTGCCGATTTCGGCCTCGGCGCAGCCCTTTCGGTTGCCGTTCATCTTCTCTCGGCCGTACCGGCATTAGGCGCGGTGGCGGCGCCTGAATCTCAATCGCCGGCGCCGCAATCGCTTTTCTCTCTTCTTCCTCTCGCCTTTCTGCCGATTGTGATATTTGGCTTGACGGCCGCGCGCGACCGTTCTTACCGGGGTATTAGCAACGAAATGGTTGACGCGGAAATCGCGCGCTTCGGAGGCCTTGAGAAAATTCTTAAAAAAGGCGAGATTTTAGAGGATAGCGATAATATGGCGAAATCTTTGGCAATGCAAAAGGGAGACCGCCTTTTCGAAATACTTCTCGATGGTATCCTCAGAGCCGCCAGAAATTTGCTTTTTGAAGGTTACGGAGATTTTGTAAAATTAATGCAAGAACGCGGTATTCATTTTGCCCGCGCGCCCGACGGCTGGACAATCGGCGCGGCCATTGGATTGCTTTACGGAACAGACCCCGTCATTATCCTTCCTCAAAAAGTTACGCCCAAAATTATCGCTCACGAGATCCAAGCCGTCCTCGTTCCCGATCTGACCCATCGAGAGAATTTACTCATCGATAACCGTTTTCTTAAAAAATCCCGTCCGTTACCTTTGGAATTAAACCGGCGCATTCGCATGGGCATGCGCGGAGAGTCTGACCGGCGTAAAATTTTAGATAGAAGCTTCCAACACAACGGCCAGGCACCGCAATCGCTTTTCTCTCTTCTTCCTCTCGCTTTCTTGCCGGTTGTTTTCTTAGGCATGACCGTCAACGGTTCGCTCAAAGAACTTAAAGAAGCGGCTCAAGCCATAGCGGATAACGAAAGAATTTCCGGCAACAACCGCTTTCAGGATATCGGTTTCGATGGCAAATACGCCCGCTTAGGTTGGTTTACCCCACCTTTATGGAAAGACATTAAAGCCATTCTTACAGCGTTCGCCGAAATCATCAAAAGTAAACAATACTTTATCTTCATTGGCATGGGCGGGTCCATTAATACCGTGAAGGCGTTGATTAAAATTTTTGAAAAAATCAGTTCCAAATTAGGAATCAAAGTTTTCGCTTATGACAATCTGGATCCGGCATCATTGAGCGCTATTTTAAGAGAAATCGATGATCTGGAAAAACTTCTGGTTATCTCCATCAGCAAATCCGCTACGACAACCGAAACGCATGTCCTGTCCAGCAATCTGAAAGCGGTGTTTGACAGCCAAGGGATCAATTATTTGGATCATTTCCTTTGGCTCATCGATTCCGAGAAAAAAGAAGCGCTTTACGAAGCCCATGGCCGCCGCTGGGACAACGTGTCTGTGATGCCGATCCAAGCCAACGGTAAAAATGATGTCGGCGGCCGCTTTACCGCGCCGCACACCATGATTTTCTTCCTGCCGCTGTTCCTTTTCCTGAATCAGGATTTAAAACAAGTTCAGTCGGTTTATAAAAGATATTTAGGGCAGGACAACAAAAATATCACGGAACTGGCCATGCTGGCATCCCTTCAGGCCGGAAGAATGATTGATGCAAAAACTTCTTACTTTGCGGTTAAGGTCCAGAAACAATTAGGGGCCGCGCTTTTGACCTGGATTATTCAGCTGATCGAAGAATCCATTGGCGGAAAAAAAGAAGGCTTTAACCCCAAGACCTTAGTTGTCACAAACGGCGAAATAATTCCGCCCTATTTTACTAAATTTTCTCTTCCGGAAAGCCAGGATCCGGTTTTGGCGATGATGAAGGCCACATACTTCCTGGAAGTCATGACCGCGTTGTTGGCGCATCACTTTGACGTCAATTTTGTGAATCAGCCGATGGTGGAGAAATATAAGATAGAAACAAAACGGCTCACCAAAGAAAATGTGACGATTCCGCTGCCCGAACAGGTTGATTTAAACTTACTGGCCTACAAGCTCTCTTCGCAGTTAACGCCGCAGACGAAATTTATTGAGGTCGTGGTTTATGCGCATCTTTCCGAAGGGCAAATCAGCCACATCCGGCAGATTTTGCAAGGGCATCAGGCCTTAAGAAACTTTAAAGGCGAAATCCTGGTTTTTGTCGGCAGCGATTGGAACCATCATTCCTACCAGGCCGCGGCGACCAACACGGAAACCCTCTTTGTCATCTTAACGAAGAGCCATTACCTGACATCAGTCTCCGGCATTCCCGACGAACTGATAGCGGAAAATATCCGCGACTTAAGAACAATTGCCTACGCGACGCATAATACCTTGCCGGGATCGCTTTATTTCACCCTCAGCCAGGTGATGGGGCTATCGGCTTTCCCGGCAAAAGTTACGAAAGAGCACGACGCGCCGGAGATTCGCGTTGTTGTTAACGTTTCCTATGATCCGCAGCGGGGAAACTTTACCAATATCATTACGGAAGACGAAAAAACGAGTGAATTAACACCTCAGGAAACGGAAGACCTGCGTTCTGCATTTGATTATGCTCTTCATATGCAACGGATGGAAGATCGCGCGGCCATGCAGGCATGGTTAGGTTCCAAGAACACAAGAATGATTCAATTAGGAATTCACGGCCGCGAGGGGTATGTTGCCCTTACAGAAAACGACATGATTGATCTTTCCTGGCATGCCTTACGCGCGCCTTTGCATTTGCGCGACAACGCGAAGTTCCACCGTGACCTCGTCAATTCGCTAGCTTTGATTATTTCCGATGAAATGGATCATCTCCTTCATCCTACCGAACCGACTCGTACTGTCCACACGCGTTTAAAGCAACGATTTAAGCATGACGAAATCCGCGTAGCTTCCCTTGTCAGAGTTTTGAACGACACCCGCGACTTTATTAAACCGCTGATTAAGTTGGCGGATCTTAAGACGCTTCCTCTCGCTGCGATGGGCGAAAGCAATACTCGCAAAGCCATCAAGACGACAATTGATGTTATCCAGGCAAAAATCGAAAACCTGCCCCCAGAAAAGAAAAGGACAATCCTGGTTGTTGTCGACGGCGATGCAGCTACAGGAAAAAGCACGTTCTTGAAAAATATCCCCGCTTATTTTGACCTTCCTTTTACCTTCACGATTGTCTGGCTCAACGATTTTAATCAACTGCATTTTGATGTCCCGGATAATTCTCTGGATGGAGCAGCGGATTGGTTTGATTCGTGGGATTATGAAGCCGCTGCCCAGGAGGTCGTACGATTGGCAGATTCCGGCCAATACGATGTCATTATTCTTGAAGGCCTGGAAGCTTTGAAGGCGGAATTTCAAATGCATCTCGTGTCGCATGGAAGATATGACGAATTTGACGTCAAAATCAATGTGACCGCCAGTGATGCATTAAGACGGAGAATTTATCAATTAAGTCCCGAACCGCCAAGTGAAGAGGCTTTAGCCAATAGAATGAAAAGAAATCGGCAAAACTATGGCCGCGGCTTCCGGCCTAATTATGACCTTGTGATTCGCCGGGCCAACGTTCACGGATTCGATTTTTATGCGTTTGTTGTTGAGAGAAATAATACGAATCATAATGCTATTGTGCAGGATTCACAAGTTGACGCGGGCGAGAAAACAGCCCTCGGCGTCTATTTCGCTTCACCGTTTGTGTTTGCGCTGCTCGGTTTAACGAGTGTCCGGTCTTTGAGGGCATTAAGGCCGTGGAAAATTATTGATGACAACAGCACCGGAATCAGGATGTTTGAAGAAGAAGACGGCGCATCATTCAGATTCTATACAGTTACCTATCTGACGGACGGTAATGGGCAGAAGGTCGCGTTACCCCATCCGGTTTACATTCTTAGCCGCCACGCGAATTCCACCGATCCAGAAGTTGTTTTCCGCAACATTGCGGCCAAACTTTTGGATGAATACTTTTTTGCCCTGGGACGATACGCGTACCCTCATATCAGTACTCCTGTGGGATTTTATGAAGGCGGCTATTATTACATTTTCGATGAAGGAGAAGAGGGATTTCCGTGGGAATTGGCGGGTGGAATGGACAATGGTTTCCGGTCTGAAGGCATTATGCTTGATGAGCTTTTTACGGCCAGCGGCTATTTTAGTCAGGCAGGTTTCAATATCATGCATGATATCGTGGAGGGAACCGGGATTACCGCAAAGAATATTCTTGTAAAAGGGTATAACTACGGCCGCCTTCTTGAAACCAAGATTTTACCAAATACGTGGGTCAGAATTGATTTTGGATCAACCAGCATTAACTTTCAGCATGACGTATTACTTTCGTTTATTGAAATCAATCAAGAAGAATTAACCCGCATTCTTGGCTGGAAGTTTCGTTTGTTGCAGCTGACCGCCAAAAGGATTAGGGAGCCGTTAACATCATTTGAGAATATCGAATTTGACATATTGTTTGCCCGCTACCAATCCAGTATCTTCTGGCCCGGATCCGATGGATTAGTCGAAAGAGGTGTGGGAGTTGATGAAAAATTAGTCACAACGATATTTGATCAGATTTTTGCAATGTCAAACATTGCCGGGGTTGAGCCGGCTTTACGAACATTGCCGTTGGATCGTGAAACACTTGTTGCGTTAAGAAATCGGGCCCTCGGGGAAGAGCAAGAGACTTGGTCGAGATATATTCATGAACCGCCACCCTACGAAGAACATGACTGGTGGTTTGGTGCGCATGCCAGAGCTCAAGACATCGGAAAAATATTAGACCAGCTCATCGAAGAAAACCGAAGCGAGCAGGCGTTATACGCCCTCACGCCCTTAAGCGCGCTGTTGGCGATTAACGAAATCTTTGCCAAGGCGTTTCCGGAAGCCATTCAGCTGCCGGCGTCCTTCTCGAGGCGCAAAGATACCTCGATTGCCGGCGACGATAATAATCGGGAAGCGGCGCTGGATATTTCTTCGGTTAACGGCGGGATCGCTTTTGAATTGCCGCAGGCGAGAAATGACGATCTGGCAAAACTTCCTTATGAATATGTTATCGTGCCTGTCATTGTCAGGAAAGGGCAAATCCCCGATGCACTCAAGACTCTTATTGCACAGACCAAAGGCACGGAAAAAGAAATTTCCCAGGCGGTTGTGAAATATTTAAGCGAACAATTCGCCAACACATCGGTCAGTGTCCTCGCCAAACAACTCCGTTCGCACAAAATTACCGAAGAAAAAGATACGAATGGCCAGCCGCTGGGGCCGATTATTTTGGATGCCGCTTCCGCCATTGCCGTTATCAGCGATGCGGGTGATCTATTGATTCAATCTCATTTCTGGATTCATCATGAATACATGGCGGCGGCCGGCGAATGGAACGCGGAAATTCAAAGCCGCCTGTTGCAGGCCGCCGCCACTCTCGATGACAAATGGTTTGAGAAAATTGATATTAACAAGCCCTTCGATGCCTTAGCGCGCTATGCCTTTATGTTCTTTAAGGAATTCAGCGAGGGCAATTACGCTCGCACCGAACTTTTGTGGACCTTGATCTACAGAGTCAATCAAAATATGGATGATCTTATCGATCCCAAAGGGATTATTTACGAAAAAGAATTGGGCGTCTTTATTTCAACGAAAGACAGCGAGGCCAAGATTCCCGGCTTCGGAAAAAATTTGGAGAAATTTTTAGGCAGCTTGAATGGCGTCCAGCAATTGGCCCAGCTGTTGTATTTCCTGGTCACCCCGCATTATGATCTATACACGAACCATTCGATTGGAGTTAGCAAAACATTTTTGCAGGATCGCCTGATTGAATTTTATTATCGTCTTTATCATTATTTAGAAGCGATGGCTGAACAAGAATTTGGCGATGCCACTGTCTTTGAGCCTTTGAGAATGGAAATCGGTCGCATTGCTGACCGGTTGAATAGAGCCATCAGAATATCCTATGCCAGGGAGGCCAACGATGAAAAAGTTGTTAACCTATTCGCATTTCTTGAAGAGAGCGGCGTTGATGTTTTAGAGCATGAACGCAAAAAATTCCTCGCTCTCATGAAGCCATATATCTCCGAAGGTGGTCGTTGGGCCTTTGATATCCTGCAATTATCCGAAGTCTTCGATGTTGATAATTTTATTAGGGCCTTTAGAGTGCTTAAAGTTGAACGCCCAAGAACTGTGAATCCTTCCGAAAGGCCCAATGAAATCTTCGACGGCACGGGCCGCATCGGGCGCTTAGGCCTGGCGCTTCGGCTGGCCAATGACGTGAATGGTCAAGAAAAAGGTTATATCGGCCGTTATGCTGTCAGGACTCGTGTTCTGAAAGGCGAAACCGCCGAAGAGAAATTCGCGACAGCCCTGAAAACCGTTGAAGAAATGTTTGCCGACAGCGTTATTGAAGCTTCCGGTTTGCAATTAGGCGCCACACCTTTGGCCCAACTCATCAAAGACGGGCGGTTGGCATTTCAAGCGGCGGGGCAGGCCGGTTTTGCCAAACAGGATTTTGTTCAAACGACACCGATCGAAAGCGTTTATCCGATCGAGATATATCTCAACGCGCGAAGGATCGGCATTATTTATGTCGTCGATATTACTCAATTTAGCGACGGACTCAAAGCCGCAGGAACCGTACAAGACAATTACCCCAGGCCCTTCATTATTAATGATGCCGGCGAAAACATTTATTTCGGCATGATGACCGATGCCACACCGGGCGGCGTGCAGATGGGTGACGGCACCATCGAGCCGGCCGGCGAGGCCAAATTGGAACGGCCGACAGTTTGGGAAATGACCGCGACGACCAAATTAACCGACAGCGCTTCGGAAGAATTAGGCGCGGCTAAAGAAGAATTAGACCGTCTTCGTGAAATCCTGCGCCAACTTGAAGATGCCAGGCTCGGAGGTCAAAAAGTCCGTTTCATGTATCTTAAAGCTCAGATTACCGGAAAACTCTTATTGCCTTTAAGCGGCGGCATTCATTTCATGGGCCGGTATATTCATAAATTGCCCAAGGTCAAAGAAGAAGGCGCTTCCTACGCGACACCGACATCGTGTTCCACCAACGGCGCTTCTTATTTCAGTTTAATGCTCTCGACACTTTTCGGTTTCGGCCGCATGAGATCAGCGCTATTGGGTACGACCTTCCACATGTACACATCCGACGGCAAAAAAGGCCCGTTTGGCCACTTGTTCCCCAAATCGACCGGCGCGGCCAACGGCGTTAAACAGCATTTGGATATTACCGCCATGTTTACCGCTCTTCGCACACCGGTTGCCGTCACTAATGGCGAGGCCGATGTGGTCGGCGGATCGGCTTATGATTTCCTCTTCCAGACGCCTTATGAAGTCCCTGTTGAGATCATCACTCAGTACTTACGACGTGTCGGCCAGGAATATCCGGAAGTCTTGAGAATTTTTGAAGCCAGAGATGCCAAAGGCGGGCGTTATCTTTGGAAAGACACGATCGGCGGCCAGAGAACCGGATCAATTCTCTATGACAATATGATTCTGCAAGTCAACGCAGATACTTTCCGTGCGCCGGTCGGTTACGATAACGAAATGAGCTTCTCATTTCAAATGAACGCATTTGCCGAAGCCACGTTCCTGTCTCTCAAGCGCCAAGCCGATAAACGCAAAAGAGAAGCTGCGTTAAAAGAGGCCGGATTACTTGGTGTGTTACCGATGGGGCTGGGAATTTTCAGCGATATATTTGCCCTGGTTTCTCTTATTCCTATCTTTGGGGCTATTGCGGAATTTCGTACCGCCAAAGAAGCGGTTGTTCATTTCCAAAAGGCATTCTTCCTGAAAATCCGATACCTTACTGCTTCTGATTTATTGATTCATTTAACGGAATTATTGGACGAAAATTACGGCAACGCAGAGATTGCGGAAACTCCCGACCGCCGGCAGGTGTTAAGAAATCTGGTATTGGCCTACTTCGGGGAAGCCGGCGAACTTTCCAATCTTTCCCATAAAATTCTTGTGACCATCCGGTTAGCTCTGCCTTTAGAGCTTCGGAAATTTATTGATGACGTCGCGACAGAAAGGGCCTACGCTTCCGGAACGCTGGACAGCCGGCTGCTTTACTTAAGTTCCGGCGATCACCTCTTCCAATTTACCAGAGTCAGCATCCGGCCTTTGGACAACGGATCGATGCAGGTTCAGTTAGGATTCCAACCGGACGCGATTGTCGCGACGGTGAGCGGTTATTACGGCGAGGCCTTCGGCTCCATCCGCCTCTATCAACCGAAAGACCGCGAAGCCTATTTGGCGGCCAACGGTTTGACGGAAAATTATTCTCCGGATAAATATGAAGACCATATTTTTGAACAGGTTGTCCGCATCGCCCGGTTCTTAATTCAAAGCGGAGTAGACCGTCGCGTGCGTTTTGACCCGACGTATTTACCGATTTTAACAAACCGTTTCGATCAATTAAGCGTCCTGCAGCCGTTCTTGCCGCTTGAAGATTTGGCTCATCTGGCGTTGGTGGGCGAGGAAGAAAGGCCAGTTTATACCAATATTGATGCCCGCTACTTTACGCCGCACCTACTGCGCATTGCCCGGATGCTCTTGTTGCCTCAAATCAAAGAATTGCTCAACGGCGAAGAGGCAACCCCCTTAGTCGAGGCCGAAAAGTTAAG
>CAZEUO010000004.1:99092-113075 GCA_964515035.1 uncultured Planctomycetales bacterium | reverse complement strand
ATTATTGCTAATCCCTTATCCAACAATTCCTGATTCAAATAACGGCCTTCGGAAAAAACTTTATCCTTGTGGTCTGTCTTAAGCGAATAAAAAACATGCGCCACGTACCGGCCGTAGATGTCAATCTTATTGGTCTTGACCATGACAAACTCCACCTTCGCCATCTGGTCACGAACATATTCGAAGGCCTCACGCCCTTTGGGCTCATCAATGGACGGACAATCAATCTCCGCGAGACGAAAACGCTGCTCTTTCCAGACCGTAAAGCCCAAGTCAACCCTTAAAAGAAGCGTGTCTCCGTCAATCACCCGTTCCACCAGGGCCTTGTAAACGTAAGTCGCTTCAGCGGGGCGAGTCAGCGTTTTTGCTTTTACTTTTTTTCCTTCCTTTGCGTGAGATCCTTCAAATCGTTCATTCTTTAAAGCCTGCGTCAACTGAGGAACCGTTAGTCCTTGATCCTCGACAAGTTTCTCGTACCATTTACGCTCCTCGTCATCGGTCAAAGGAAGCAAAACCTTGTAATGCGACCAGGTCAACGCCTGGCTGTCGGGCACAGACTTGTAAGTTTGAAAAAGATGGACGCAACGCAAAAGCGTCGACTCATCCATCTCGAGCTCCTCGGCTAAATCCGCGAGGATAGATTCGCCGTAGCCACCTTTTTCGGTTAAACCTTCTTCGCAAACACGCTGACCCACTTCCCAATAAGTTTGCACCAGTTCCTGATTGGCGGCTTTGGCGACCCGCTCCCGACCTTCGGCAATGATTTTGCGAATGTCGGCAACCAATCGCGCGTACTTTGACTCACTCAGTATTTCTGTCGTTGGCATGAGGCTCTCCGATTTGATATGTTGAAGTTAGACATTCCTGCTACCAGTAGCAGGAATGTTACATAAAAAAATGCGCGTGGTCAAATACAATTTACAACTTCTCTAATGCTTCTGGTCGTCATTTCTAACGAAAAAATCAAACGGTATTTGTTCATAACTTATTTAATATCAATATATTACGATAATTTTTATTGAAATTTTTACTGCCGCCCCAACTCCGCACTATTGTCTATTTCCTAAACCTAACAGAAACTTCGCTTATCCACTTCTGCCATCGATTCATTTTTTTTAAGATAATGCGCTGCTGCGTCTGGCCGGACAACTTGTCGAAGAAGTCTTTAAATTTCGCGTAATCCTCTTTGGGGTATTGTGACCGCCTGAACCTTTCAATTTCCGAAGCAGTAATCGTGTCTTTATTTCTTTGGTACTTCCTCTCTATTTCGAAGAAACCCATCTTAAGAGAGAGATTTTTGGGCATATGCGATACCACAAAACCTTCGGGAATCTTAAAGGTCGTTATTTCTTCGGCAAGAGAATTTCCCGGATAGAAAATAGGTTTCTTTCTTTCCTTTTGCGTAAAATCAAGATTTCTTTCATAGCCGGTTATATCGATAATCATCATATCGCCGTTAAGGGGATACTCATCTTTCTTTTTATACTTGAAATGACTTTTCAGCGTGCCGTATTTGGCATCAAGTCCCTCGAGGCTCTTTTCTATCATTTCGCCGCCTGAGGTAAAATACGAATCGATACTGCGGGATAACTGATCCTTGTCCTCTTGATCCATTCCCTTTATATTTTCCCGCGTTTCTATGGAGGAATCCAGTTCCCAGATTTCTTCGGTCTCAACCAAAACAGAGCCGTCTGCATGAAGCGTGACATGCTTAGTCGACTTTTTAGAATCTCTTTTTTCGTCAAAAACAGGGAATCGGTCAAACCTCCCTCCCTGTTCATCGATAATAAACGTGTAAGCACCCTGGTAAGACAATGGAAACTCTCCGATGTCGTAACCGTCTAATAGAGGATCAACATAGAAATTCCCGATTATCTCATCCTTTACAAGAAGAAGAACGTGATCAAAAAAGTCCGGCATAGGTAAATCGTACCGGGGATCGCTAATCGAAAACTCATTGTTAAAAAGTGCCACATGCGATGAAATACCCACTGCCTTAAGCATGGCCATAGAAAGAAGCGAGAGATCCTTGCAGTCACCATATTTGTTGCGGAAAATTTGATCGGCGGGATGCGGCTCAAGAGAATTCTCCCCAAACGACATAGAGACATAGCGGAAATTATCTTGGATATATTCAAGGATGGCCCTGGTTTTATCCCGGATGGACGCGTAGTTTTGGGTTATGGCCTTTGCTGTTTCGACAATGGTTTTGTCCGGTTTTAGATTCTTAAGAACAAGGGCATAGTACCACTTCGATACATCTTCCCAGCTTTTAATCGAAGAAAAATCCATCGCGTTTTCTAAAGAATCTGGGGCGGGAAAAGGCAAATACTCTTCGATTTTCTCTGTGGGATCAGCGTTCTTTATCTTCCAAGAGTAGGTTATTGTTTGCGGAGTTTCGGTTATAGAAGGCTTGTGCTTTAGATTAAATTCTTTAAAGTTGATGCCCAGTTTCTTCGGAAAAGTAATAACAGCACTAAATTCCTGAGTAGGCCGGGCAAAATTAAACTCAAGGTTACTCCAAAAAGCATCCTTGATGGGCATTCCTTTTGAGGAAACTACTGCCTCAAACTCCACAATCGAACCAACATTGACTTCCGGCAGGGTAACAATCTTGACCATGGCATCCGAATACATCGGATAATCGTTATAAGTTTTGAAATCTTGTATCTTCGAATAGCGGTGTTTTTTACCATCGGGCGTGATTGTATGGGCATACAGAATTTTGACGGTATCCCTTCCTTGCGCGTATTGAAGAGGCAGCTCTCCTAAACTTTTTGCCTCTTCTTTTAAGATTTTTGCTTTCTGATGAATTCTCCTGGTATATGACCAATCACTTTTGACTTCTAAAAAAACCTCATTGCACAAGAAAATAAGGTCCTTATCGCTGTGTTTTTGCTCGAAGGACATTTCTTGCTCGTCGGCAAAGACAGATAAACAGCAGGAGAAAATGATTAAGAAGAAAACGATTAAGATTTTAGAATATTTTTTCATGGTAAACAAAAACCTTCGCACGCCGCTACGCGGCAGGCAAGGGTTTTACTTTTTTAAAGTCCAGGTTTCCCCTTCGGCTTAGGACAAAATTATTTTTTAAATACTCTTTAACATCGAAAGAATCAAATGCTAAACCTTTCTTCAAATACAATGGATGTCGCGGATGTCTTCTGACAGTTAGGCTACCCATGCGCACCCATTTCACTGAATGTGAAACCTTGGTTAAAATATCTTTTAAACATTGTTTAAAAAAGGGCCTCTTTTCTATTAGATTACCCCATGCTGCCCATGCCGTTAAATTAGAATATTTAGAAAAGATACTTTCTATTTCAGAAAGATTTCTCTTGTGAAGACCATCATCTAATTCTTTATCAAGGCCTTCAGGGTCAGTAGCCCTCTGAGGATATACATTAAGCATTATCCAACCATCAAACTCTTTGCTTTGTTTTACAATTTTCTTAACTTGCATCAAAGTTCTATCTAACTTTTCTGGCGTTGCAGTGCTTGGATTAATGCCAAAACAAACAAGTGGTCTCTTACCCTTCTCACCTAGAACGAAACGAGCTGAATTAGCAGAATTCTTTTTATATATCCACATCGTAGGAATCCTTCATAAAATAAAAAAACCGTCGCTAAGCAATATCTTACTCAACGAAGGTTTTACTTTTTTAACGTCCGGGATTTCCCCCTTCAAACTCGGGACGATCAAATTGTCATTTTCAATTTACAGCTGCGTTAGGGCAGCGTCAATAAAAATATGCTGATTTTCGGAGACATGCACTTAATCAGCATTATTTCTAATTCAGTACATGTCCCCGGAATTTCTAAATTTTTCGTTTCTTTTCAAACAAACCGATCAGGATTTTCTCCTGGCTTATAATTTCCACCTAATAAATCTCCGAAATTATTTTTATCTTCCGGAACCGGTAAATCCAATAGCAAGTGGACAATTAAAATCATCGTTCGGATATCCTGGCAAATTCCAATACTGCCAGTATGGTTCACGCCTTCAACTGTATATTCCTTTGATTTAACCTCATAGAGTTCTTCGATCCCCGCAGGGTTTAGGATAGCGCTCCCCTTGACCACAAAGTCCTGAGTACCTTTTAATTGATAAAGCTGATCAACGCGTTCTAAAAACAATTTACGATTTTCGAGCGTATCAACTAATTTGATTGGTGGATAATCCGGATCTAAATTCTTTCCTTGTTCATATTGAGTACCTTTGAGGGGATTCAGATTATCAGCCAACCTACTAAAAATAGATTTCGATGCTGCGTAGCGCATGCCGCCAAAATTATCACCCCAGTGTGGAGTCGCCACCGTAATGCACTTCCTGCAATTTAAAAGTGGCTCGTTGCCTTGTGTAAACGCAGCACGAATATCAAGCCCGCCCATACTGTGGCCGACAACATCAAATTTCTGTCCAAGATCAATACGTCGTTTGATTTTTGGCTTTAACACTTCTCCAAAGTCAAGAAAGCTCTTACATTTTATTGTTTCCAAGAAAAAATTAATTACAAATATCTTGTCCGGATTGGTTAAGATTTGTTTCAGGGATTCTTTAAGTGGTTGCCAGCATCCCGCCCATTCGTCGGTCCAGCCAGGGACAAAAAAGACCGGATGTTTTACGGTGAGCTTGCTTATTTTATATGAACCAAACAACTCCTGCGCCTTGCGCTTTTCTGCTTGACGCTTTTGCTGTTCTAGCTGAAAAAGATCTTCATTTATCATGATTAATTCGGGTCACGGTGTGTGGTACCGGAATTATTTCACAAATACTAAAAAAATTTTCTAATAGTCCCTAAGAAAGGGGCGATCCCTAAAACCACCAATATTAAGGTTAAAACGACAAGAATAACATTGAGCCAACATAACCGCTCGGATAGCGTCCCACTTGTCTTATTAAAGCCATCAATGCTCTTTTTCAAATCATCTGACTGTTTCTGAAAAGTATTTGTTAGCTCAATAATACTATCGCGTAATTTACGATTCATAATACGATCGTATTGAGCCATTAAACCAGTGGTGGCCTCCTGGTAATTTAAAATATCGTCTTCGTTTAAATCTTTCCATGTTTGCATATCTGCTCCTATTGTGGATACTCTTTGTAATTTCCTGAACACATACCGTAATTTTATTTTACCCTTCGCTGCGCTCCGGGTGCGATTTCGCCCCGCCTTCAGCGGAGCTCATTGAATTCGATTCACGTCGTGCCATCCGAGATTCATCAAAATCTCCTCAGACAGCCTTCAGCTTTAATTGATGTACCAGCCGATTGGAGATCTGATTAATATTTTCTTTGGGAAATATATAGGCTGCACGAGGGGCCCATAACGGTGCTTGTAAGGCCATTTCTATCACGGATATTTTATACCAAATAAACAAAATTTTCTTGCCTAAATAAATATCCCGAATAGTAAGTGCCTCGAGTTCTCGCTTAGGCCACGGTTTTTTAAAATAGGACTTTGAAAATACAACTATGCCATATTTTGACTCAGCTATTCCTTCATTTATGGAAAGAGGAATACCTCCTCCGTCTTCAATACAGAATTTGTCATACCATATTCTTTGGCCTTGTTTCTTGAGTAGTTCAACTAGCGGTTCCACGAAATCATTTTTGTCCTCACTTGCATGTGAAATGAAAGCGTCATGCTTCATCGGAACAGATATTGCACCTGGTTCTGGAGGAATATAATTTGGATCTAACGTATTAAACGCAGTAATGTATCTTTGGTATAAAGCCTCGTTTCTTCCTCTTACCATACCGAGAAATTCAATCTTACCCTTCAAAACTTTCTTAAACGAGGAGAGTTTCTTGTATTTTATAGTGAGTTTATTTTGTGATGAATCCAGACCATACTTATCCCAATCATAAAGCATAGATCGAATCTGTTTAATAAACTTTCGTTTTGTGTTGGGAAATTGATTAGTTATGAGACCAGTCACAGATTGCCTACATGTGGATTGCTGTAAACGAACCTTGTTTGTGTTTATTTGAAAACCATTATTATGAACGATTTCCTCCAGCTCTCTGCCAACAATATCAATCTTTCTTCCTGAGTCAACTATAGATGAACAAAGTTGATTAGGAAAAACTCTGCTAGAAGTTGAAAAGGTTATATCATCTGCGTATCGAGAGTAATCACAGCGATAATTTCCTGCTAAACGTTGAAGTTCGCTATCCATCCTTGCACAGAGCATATTTGAAATAATAGGAGACGAGGGTGATCCTTGAGGAAGTTGATTATCATGACAACATATTTGGGCAAGAACTGTTGCTACCTTAGGAGGCAGATTATAAGGCGGTTTAATAAACATTCCTCGTACTCGACCAAAATTTATAGATGGAAAAAAGTCTAGGAGATCAATATTAAGTACGAATTTTTTTTGGCAATGTATCTCTGCGTTACTAACAATACCTCTTTCAAATACAAAACCGTGAACAGATAGTCGAGGTAAATAAACTTGTTGAAGAATGTAATTGAGCTTTTTTTGTAAGATCTTGAGATTTGTAATTGGTGCAGAGATATGTCGCAACTGTCCTGACCTTTTAGGAATAGAAAATGTTTCGTAGCGATCTTCGGGTTTAATTTTATAAATATGGTATACAAGGGTGCTGTAGTTAATTTCTAGTAAGTCGGCTATATCCTCAGGTGTTTGGAGATTAATGAATAGTTCACGTAATTTTTCTTTTGGAATTTGGATCTCAATTTTCATTAAAAATAGGGGGCTGGCAATTGTTTTTGCTTATTGCGAGTGACAAACTCACAAGAAATGCTAGGTCAATTACATGATCAGCATAAGGCTAACATTGGCATAATTTGTCGCCGTAACAACGACACAATTAACATTTGACCAGCCCCTCCTTGTTTTGAATTTAAAGCACAAATGTCCGTCGTGCGTCACCGAACTTCGTCCTCGGTCCTAGATGTTCGGCTTTTCTGTATAAAGTTCTGCACGATATAAACCAAATTTTACTGCTGTTGAAACAATATAAAAACTTTCCGTTACTGCCCAAAAGAAAATAAATACCCCTAGTGTAGAGAAAATACATTGAAGTTTGTTGAATAAAATTAACGAAAATAAATTTATAATTATTGATAGTAAATACAAAAATGATGTATACCAAAACGGAAAAAATAGATTAGTTAGAATATCCAGTTTTTGAAGGAGTTTGACAAATTCCTTATCAGACAAGGCAACGATTACAGCAAACGCTGCAAACAAAATTCCAAATAACGATGCCGATGTTCCGACTAATAGCTTATGAAATTCTTCATGCGAGATCAGAATGTGTGGAAAAAATTCCTTGAATTCAAAAAATACCAAATAATAAATTAGTGTTAAAAGGACCGAAGACCATAAACTTAACGATTCTAGGAATCTAAGCACTCCATATTGCTTTAATAATTGAAGAAAGCCGAACTTATTTCTTTCCATTTTTATTCATCACCTTTACGATATTGAGTATCTCTTTCATCATTGGGACAGACATGACAGATAAATCGTCTATCTGGACTAAATCTCTTTTTATCTGTAAACCTTTTGATGTTACATGGGCCCCACTATTCCCCTTCTTCCCTTTTACATCAAAGTCACCATAACCTGCAGATGACATGGATACACCTTGACTAACAGCTGAGTCTTCAAAATTTAGACCGTTTTCCTTATTTTCAAACACAAATTTTGCCCTTGTTGCTCGGGTGACTTGAATAAACTTATCTAACGGTGCAAAATCTTCTCTTGAACTTGGATTGGTCGGCACTAATTTAAAGGTAGCTGAATAAATTTTGTCCCAGCTTTTAATTAAATCATATGCCTCAATTTCATCTAGTAGGTATTCAAATGCTATCTCGGATGAAGTTGTTTCAATCCACATTTTCTGGAAATTCTTAATAAATTGGTTTCTTGATATTGTGTATTTTTCTTCAAATGCAATAGCATTATATTCGGGTAAGATAAAAAAATTTGAATAATTCGAACTGTTTATCTTGATGAGCTCCTTTGAGTAAGAGTGTTTTTCTTCATTATAAACTGTCTCAAATCTTTCCTTGGCTGTCTTGCCAAGCCTGCCGTAAACTAACTCATGATTATCTATATCAACTTTTCCAACATCACCGAAAGCCCAATAAAATTTTCTAACATTCTCTTTTTGATTTTGCATTTTAATCAAATTACTATAAAAGTTTTTCTTGCTTTCTATACCAAACAAATCAACAAAGTGAATTCGACAAAATAAAAATATCATATTCCTCGGCTGTAATTCTTCCATAAACACCTCCATCCAA
Organism: uncultured Planctomycetales bacterium; assembly: GCA_964515035.1. Lineage (GTDB taxonomy): Bacteria > Omnitrophota > Gorgyraeia > Zapsychrales > CAZBRU01 > CAZEUO01. The sequence goes on along the minus strand of CAZEUO010000004.1, from coordinate 104,790 downwards.
AGCCTTTTATACTGCTACTATTGCTAAGCTCTCCACGATCTTAATTTCTTCTTCCGTCAGGCCGTAAAGTTTATTGAGCCTCCGTGTTTATTTTGCAGGGCGAAATCCCACAACGCGGGATAGACCATCTGATTTGCACTGAAGAGATTTTACTCCACAAAATCCCGATATGTCGACATGACATCATCTGTCTAAATCACTTCCAAATCCGCTAAATTTGTCGGCCGAAGTTCATTGAATTTCTGTTGAGAAACTTTTTTATATCGCCATTTCTTGTCAGTAAGATTGGAAGCATTCTCACACCAAATGGCCGCGGCACGATCTTTGAATTGAGTTTCTTCTGATTCCATGCCTTTTGTTTCTATAATCCAATGAACTTCTTTTTTATCTATCACCACAAAATCAGGATAATAATTCCTCAAATTATAATTTCCATCGGTATATTCAATAGAGAAACCAAAATTCTTTGGAATCTTGGCAAAAGTTTTTACGTCTTCTGTTTTATCCAAAAATCTAGCGAATTCTTTCTCAAAATCGTTATCGCATGGCATAAAATTGAATACGAATTTTTTCCCCTCATAAATGGGGCGACTCCAAGGGAAAGCTTCAATGCTAGAAAGCAAGCGATCCGCTATCTCAAGCTTTGGCTTTTGTTCATCCAGCGTCTTACTTTGTAATTCTTTCTTAAAAGTTTGAACACACACATACTGAGACACATTTGTACTCATGGCTTTTAAAATTGTTGGATCGTTAAGGTCGACTTCTTTCCCGAAAGCTTTTTTTTCAAAAAACTCTTTAATCTTCGGAGCCAAAACAGCGAATTGCGAGGGGAGTTTAACTTCTTGAGCTATCCGGCGCGCATAATACCCAATAACTTCCTGCGGGGTTTGTGGTTCGGGCAATGTATATTCACGTTCAATTTCTTTGGCAAGCGTAATGATATCATAACCTTCATACTTAAAAGTTTTCTCAGCGGCATCTCCCTTTTTCATGGGAAGGACCGGGGTGTCAAATTTAAGTACATTTATATCAGTAATTTCTTGAGCCAGACTTTTCTTACGCACCAAAATAGGAGATATGACCGGAATCCCAATATCAAAATTTTTCCTTTCTTCAGACGGACTAATAGTCACAATTTTTAACTTGTCTTTGCCAATCTCAAAAGTATCGAGTTTGATATCTTCTAATTTCTCCAAATCTTCAACAAACGAAATAAAAGCGTTGTTTCCAATAACGTCTACTCTCTCGGTATAGCCAACCCCGTCTCCACGAAACATGAGACGTAATCCGCGGCCTATGGTCTGTTCTGGAAGAATATTCGCTTTTGAACTATATGGTCTTAATCCAACTACAACCGTTACATTTTGAACATCCCATCCTTCTCGAAGCATCAACACGCTGACAATGGCATTAACGGGATTCTTATCCACATCGACTTCTCTGGCCACAATTCTTGCCTTCTCCAAATCTTTTTTTGAAACGTCCCCCGAGCTGTCCGTATGAATAACCAACGTCTTTTCTCCACCGAATTCTTTGGGATATTTCGTTCTGATCCAATCACCAACTTCATCGGCTTCATCTGTATCATTAAGCATAATAAAAAGAATTGGTTTCTTATTTAACGGTTTCAATTGTTCCTGATACTCTCGCCATCGCTCGACCCCGGCTGTTAAAAATGCTTTATATCTAACACTGGCAATTTGAGATTTCGCTTCTTCAACCTTGGCAATCCCTTTCACCGGCCGCTTGACAATGTTATCCAGGATCGCCTGCTTAAGAGGATAATCAGATATTGTCCATGGAAAAAGTTGTCCCTTCTGAAATCTTGGTGTGGCCGAAAAATCAACCTGCATTGTTATTGGATTCTCTTTATGTAGTCTACGAATAACATTATTCCATTCACTATCCTCATCATGAGTGTGATGAGCTTCGTCATTGATGACGCTCAAATTCCCTCCGCGTAAAGCGATCCTCTCCGAGAAGTCAGATAGTTCCATTTTTTTCAAAGATGGTTGGGAACCCATTACACCTGTCATCTCTTCCGGTTCATTCGATTTGTTCTTCTGCCAGCGCTCATAAAACTGCTGAATATTTGTCAAAAATATTTCCCCTGGACTATACCCTCGTTCTTGTTCACCACGTAAAATACAATTGAAATCCCAAAATATTTCAAATTGTCTTGGGATAATCGGATCTGCCCGAAATATGCGTCCTCCAGCAAAATCTGTCTTCAAACGTTCAAATACAATAACATTCGGAGCAATGATCAGAAAAGTCCCACAATAATCTTTGGCAATCTTCGTATCTTCTCGCACGACATTAAAAAACTGCCACGCCACAACCAAGGACATTACTTTTGTCTTACCTGAACCCGTCGCCATTTTAATACAATAACGCGCGAATTCATCATAAGGAGGCAATCGTACATCTTTAAGGCTTTGAGCATATCTTTCTAAAAGACCTTTGCGTGTTCTTACCTTTTCATATTCCCAAACAAAAATAAGGGTCTCAATAGCTTCTTGTTGAGAATAATGATACTTGAATGGTTTTCCATTGGGAAGGCGATGATCCGTCTTAAACCAATGGTTTAAAAGGATCCTTGTGGTTTCTGTAGTTCCCTTATAACCGCCGGCACTCCAAGCTTTAACGGCTTCCCTTAAAGCAGGAACGCATGGGGCTGTCCTAAGCTTGCCAGTTATATCAAACAAATTACCGTCGGCTTGCTTTTTCTTTTTGGAGGATTTTACTCGGGGCACTAGTCACCTTTATATTCATTAATTTCGTTGTATCGTTTCCTAAAATATCGATAACTTTAACTGCGATCTTATATTCGCCGGGTTCTTTATAAACATGAACGGCCTCTAATTCGATCTTGAGATTTTTGCGTGTTCGATAACTCTGCCATTGGTTGTGAAAAGTATCATCCTTATAGTCCCAATCAATTGCCCAATACTCAATCCATTGCGACCAATGAGTAATGACTTTCTGTACTTCCTCGGGAACATCTTGAGGGGGTATGACAAAATCTGACAATGCGACTTTGACATCCATTGCCTTCTTCTCAGTTTGCACTGATAACGAAGCTAATTCAAAAAACTTAATATCTCCCTGTTCAACAGCTTTCTTTTCCAAAACTTCTCGAGGGATCATCTTAAGAGCAACTTCAACTTTAGATTCAGCCGCTATCTGTTTAGCAACCTCATTAACTTCTAATGCGAAGTCCCATCCTAAAATATCAACAGCTGCTTTTTCGGGGGAATCTTTGCCCTTGCCAACCGATTTCCAGACTTCAGCGGAGATAGATTTGACATCGGCCAAAGTTACCGGCGCATCCACAGAGCCAACATAAACCATTCGGCCGTTTTTAATCCCATGTAACCATGAGTATCCTGTGACCATATTAGCTTTATAAAGATCCAAAATAAATTTCCGGTAATTTAGATCTTTTCTAGTTTGATCATCGGTATTAGTAAACTCTGCCACCTGCCAACTTTGCCTTTCATATTTACCTAAGTTTTGTACAACAAAAGGCCGGACATCGGGAATAGAAAGCAATCGTTTACGCGTTGTGTGAATGGCAAAACGACCTAAGTCACAGGTAATCCAACGTCGACCTAATTTTTCAGCTACGCTGGCCGTTGTTCCGCTTCCACAAAAGCAATCAAACACTATATCATTTTCGATTGAAGAAGTATTTATTATACGATCAAGTAACGCTTCTGGTTTTTGAGTCGCATACCCCAAAGATTCTATTGCTTGTGAATTAATTGGATAAATATCTGTCCATATATCATCAATTATATCGCCTCCTACCTCATCCAAAAACTGTATTTTCTCAGGACGCCCTCCTGATGTGAATCTGATAAGCCCTTCAGACATAGCTTTATCAATGCGCTCTTGACTCCATATCCAATGTCTACCCTGTGGAGGTGCAATAATTTTACCATCAAAGTTTCTTGAAGGCCCTCCCCCTTGCTGAAGAAGGGAAACAGTACGATACATTCGACCTGTTTTGGGATCATTTTTATAATGTGATTTAATATACTTCGGATCGAGCTCTTTATATTGCTTATTGGAAATAGTAGTAGATCCTTTAGTATAAAGAAAAATACTATCATGAACATTACCAAACCCTAGTGATTGTGCTTTTGTCGTTCTAATTTTTTGCCAAATTATTTCATTAACAAAATGATCTGAACCAAAAACCTCATCAAGTACAGCTTTCGCATAATGTCCAATATGCCAATCGAGATGTACATAAAGGCTTCCGTTCTCAGCAAGCAACTCATGGAATAAAATAACAGTTTCATAAAACCACGCTAGATATGAATCTAACCCCCGACCCCAAGTATCTCTATACGCCTTCTGTTCAATAATATTTGGTTGTTTAATAAATTCCGTAGTTTCATCTTCGGGTGTTGATGGATTGTCAGGAATTGTAGTTCTAAAAGAAAAATCTGCGCCAGTATCAAACGGGGGATCAATGTAGATAAGATTTATTTTTCCAGCAAATTCTGGTACAAGACTCGGCAAGGCATATTTTTTATCGCCCCAAATTAAACGATTCCGCCACTCTGGATCACGGCCGGAAGAAAAGAGATCGAGCGTCCGCTGGCGTTCTTGTACACTTTCATTGACTGTTTCGATCGTCTGAAACGGTAAAGCAATCCGTACCGGCGAAACCTTTTTATCATCCTTATATTTCCCGTCCCAGATTAATTCAGTCATCTTTTCCTACCTTCATAAATACTTATAATTTTATTGGTAAACTGGATATCATCCTCTTTTAAGTCTCGAGTGATGTCCAACCACAGCGCCATGTTAGCTACAATATTTTTTGCCTGTGCCAAATGCGCCTGAAGAGTATCAGGGGAAGGATTCAGTTTATCTTTCTTTTCATACTCTTCTGGATACCACCCATCGTTTTCCAAAATAAATAATGCCCACTTAAGCGTTTTTATGTTTTCAACTGTTTTAACGATCGGTGTATATTTATCAAAACTTAATCTTCTCGAAATAGAAATACCACCCCACGCTAGTAAAACCGAAAGAAGGATGAAAAAGAGGATGTTCCAATATGAATATAGAAAAATATCTTCTTTATTTTGGCTCTTCACGCTGATAAAAACCCCTACAAGATTGCAAGCAAAGCCTAGAATAAGATAAAAACCACCAATAAGGGATTCATATCGTTGGAATATTGAACCTTTTAGCTGATACATATTTTTATTGAAATAAGTACCTGATTCTTTCTCAATCATGAACATATCTTTAGAAATAATACTCTTTGACAGCAGAAAAGAACCAGCAATCGCTAAGCAAAGACCAATAACGGCAAGATCATTACTACCGAGCTTCATTAATCCTTCCCTTCGCATCCAAAAGCCACACCTTGTGATTTATTCATTTTTCATTAAATTATCCAACGACACTTCTAACGCCTTCGCAATACCTGCCATGGTTTGAATGGTAGGATTTTTGGATTCACCGGACTCGATTTTAACGATGGTATTGTAGGAAACGTCGGCCAGGCGGGCTAATTTCTCTTGGGATAGGCCTTTTTTATTTCTTATTTCGCGGATTCTTTTGGCTAGCATTTTTTCCTTGACATATAAATACTTACATGTAAATATTTATATGTAAGTAACGACCTTTAATTAACGATAATATACATCAAAATTATAATTAATTAAACCTA
>CAZEUO010000004.1:93438-99082 GCA_964515035.1 uncultured Planctomycetales bacterium | reverse complement strand
ATTTAAAACCGCCCAAAATATTGTCCGGCCTTCGGCGGACAGGTTTTTTTAAAATATCTTACGTCTTTGGTTCGACTTTGCTTAACCACCGGTGGCTCGGCCCCACCCCGCCGCTTTCTTGCGAAAGCAAAAGGCGGGGGGGGAGTGGACGAGCCCCTCGAGTATTAAATCATACGGCGAGGACGCGAGCGGCTGGCGGCTGCCCGCACCAGCCGCCAGCCGCGGCCGAGCCAATTCGTTACAGGATTTTAGAGAAGTGATTTCGAATTTCGTCGCATAGGCACCGCCAATTAAAAAACCCGCTTTAATAAGCGGGTTTTTTAATTGGCGGGCCGCTTGCTTACGTTTATCTTACCACCCTCTTCAAAATCTTCGTCCCATGATGCTCCCAGGAAATTGTGGGCGGCGTCTGCCAATCGCCGAACGATGCAACGGCTTGAAAATGATCATCAAAATATTTCGATAAAACCGGACAATATGTTTTCCCGAAAGTGCCCAATCCTTTGGTCGGCGAGCTGATCCGGCTGGATATCAAAATAAAATTAACGTTTTTATCTTCGAGTTGCCGTATGATATCGTGTTCCTGTTCCTCAGCAATATTCAAATGATCAAAGAAAATCAGTTCACGCGTCGGGCTGTTTCTTTCCAAAAGGAAATAATAAAGCGGTTCGTAGGGTAAAGCAAAAAACATCTCCCCATTTTTTAACACCCCTTTTAAATAATCCGACGTTTCTGTAACCGTTGAAATCCATTCCGGAGAATTCGCACAATATATTTTCGCCGTTGGAAAATCGAGATAACGGCGGGAAATCTTGTATGATTGGATTATTCCCCACGTACCGCAGACATTTAAGAAAACAATGATTACCAGCGTTCCGTAAAGCAATCGCGAAATTGTTTTTGGGAAATCAGCGATGGCCTGAGAAAGCACGAAGAAAATCATGAGAATGGTAAACGGCGTTGTCCAATAGACCTGGTAAGGAATGCCGCTGGCGATAAACTCATGGCAATTCACTACGAAAAAGAGGCACAATGTAAAAAGAACTGTTGTTATGTTGTTTTTCAGGTTCTTATCGCTTTTCGAGCTTGTGAACATTTGCAAAACCTTTACGGCTGAAAGAATGATAATGATTCCAAAAAGCAAATTAAATCGGTTTGAAAACAAATGTGAAACATATATTTGCCCCAGTGTTTTTATCGCAATCAAAGGGGATGTGTAATAGTGGTAATTTGATTTTAAATATGGCAGGCATTGACCCACATAATGTGCAGGCAGGCCGTGAAATAATAATGCGTAGATAAGAAATGTTACTCCCGGGATGACAAGCGCTCCGCAGATCAGAAGATTTCTTTTTTGCCCCGTAAGGTTCTTTTGCCAAACACCCAAGGCAAGAAAGCAGATGAGAACCGCGATGAGGTTAAAGATCCCGACGTTAATTTTAATAAACCCTAATATAAAAACGCTGATGAAGCTAAAGATAATCCAGACAACGCGGGGCTCCTTGATGTATTGAAAAATGAAATAAATAATGGAAAAGAGCAGCATGATTCCGCCGATATGATTGTATGTGTAGGCAAAATCGGGACTAAAAGCCCAAAACCAAAGCGCCGCAATGGTCGCAAGAGACCGGGCGGCAAACGAAGAACAAATCAAGAAAACGAATATCCCGCAAACCAGCTGCAAGGCAATTTTTCCTACCAGAATACTTTGGATGTTGATACCGAACAGCTTGTAGAAAAAAGAATAATAATAGGGCATTAAAGGGCCGTAGACCCACCAGTAATCCCGATAGGGGATTTTTCCTTCCAGGGTTTGCCGGAAGCAATATAAATCCCGTCCGTTATCGCCTTGCGCCAAAGAGATTTGGAAATTATGGTAAGGATAGAGTATGCAGATCCCGACCAAAAACAGCAGAATTACTAGAGGAATGTTTTTATTGGCTCTCATAAGAGAATAACATTTACTTTGCAAAAACAAACGGCCCAACAAGGTAAACCGGATGGTTGCCTTCCGTTGGGTAAACCGTTAATTCGACCGAAACGGGTGAGGCGAATGTTTCGCCACGGAACGATAAGTTAAATATTTGATAAGATTGCCCGTATGATTGTTCGCCTTGGATAATATTATTGTTAGCTTTCAAAATAAAACCGGCCCTCGCTTTTAGAAAAAATACAATTTTCTCAAGCGAATCTTTTGGCTCAAGACGGATTGTTTTCTGGCCAATGCGGTTAGATATTTCTGCCGGATCAAGACTAAAGATGCCCATATTTGCCTTAATATATTTGAGATCAAAGTGAGTGGCGGAAGGTACGTCATAAAAAATATCCGAAGCTGTTAGTTCATGGTTTTTTTGAAAAACAGCGGGAGTCCTGACATTTTCAAGCGACATAACCGCCTTGCCTTGCTCAAAAGAACGTAAGTACATGACGGGGATTAAGCTCGCGTATAGATTGGGTTGGTCCATCATCGACATCTGATAAGGATTATTGTCGCCGCTGGGAAATGAGAGATAAACTCTTTTATTTTGAATAAGCGTTTTCTTAATATCCAAAACATTTTTTACGATCTTTCGATTTTCATTTTCCATGTCACGACCCCAGCCATGAAAGACCAAGGCATCCTGCGGCCCATTTTTTAAATGATACGCATTGGAGAAATTGATAAGCGTGATGAGGCAGAAAGTTGTTATCATCGTTTTCTGGCCGGCCGTAATTTTTGTCAAAAATAGCCCTAATAAAAGACTCACAAACACCGTATCGCAATAGACATAATACCAGCTGAAAAATAAGAGGCAGGGAAATTTGGTTCCGGGGGGCATGATGGTATGGTGATAACCGAAAAGATGGGGAAAAAATAATGCCTTGAATCCCACAATGACTAAGATGGCTGCGCCGAGATAATACTGCGCTAACGCATGTTTGTGTTTGACTGAGAAATACAGCAGAAGGCCTGAGGACAAGATAGCGAGAACCCCCCACAGAGACGGATCCCAGTAACCAAAATTTCGCCGCAAAAAATAGCAAAAAAACGCCCGAAAGATATCTGAAACAGTTGAAAAACTTTTAAAATAAGCCAGATACGGTGAAAGTTGTTGTTTGTACATTTCCATTCCGGCGGGGTAGCCGGACTTTATGGTTGCGATAAAAAACAAAGCGGTCAAAAAGAAATAACTTACTAAAAGTAAAACACAGGCCCGCAGCATTCGTTTGTTCAATAATCCTGCCGCGCCGTCCCGAATAGCCATGTAGAAAAACAAGAGCGGAAAGATAAAGAAAGTCAGTTCATCGGTAAATAAGGCAAGCAGGACGACGAAAAAAAAGCTGAATAGCCTCGCCCGGCTGACTTCAAAGAAACTTCCTTTTGAGGCGGCGATAATTAACCATGCGACTAAAAGGAAAGTCATCACAAGCACTTTGGCATGCCGGAACGGGAAAAGAAGCGTGCTGAGGCTGGCGCCGGCATTCAACAGCAGTAATGCCGCGAACCAGGAAGCGGTTTTATTTTTGGTAATGGAAAGAATCAAAAACCAAAGAAGGACAACATTGCCGACGTGAATTCCAATAAGCGTGAAATCATGTAATGAGGCGGTTTCAAAAAACTGCCAGAATTTTGCCGAAACCATTTCCAAGGTGTTAGACAAGTGGCGGGTTCGAAAGTCCCCATCCAGTATTTTGATGAAATCTTCTTTTGTCAATCCGGAGTGAAGCGTGAACGAATCAATTTTATCTTGCGACCAGAAAAAATTATGAAACGTCATTTCGCTTTGCTGCCAAACAATAGGGCGTGAGCTGGCATAAAAAAAGATCAAAACATTAAGCAGGATAAAGACCGGAAGAACTATTTTTAAAGTCAAGAAGGGAGGTTTGTTAGAAGAAGCCATTGTATTTTTTATTGTGAAGCAGAGCGGACTTGGATTCGCCTTAGAATTTTTGTCCCGTGATTCCACGCCCAGCCGGGATCATTTTGCCAATCGCCGAAAACAGTGGCAACCTTAAAATTTTTAGTAATGTAATCCGCCAGTAACGGGCAGTATGTTTCTCCGAAGGTCCCCAGGCCGATTTCGCGGGCGCTCATCCGACTTGAGAGCACGACATAATTGACATTTTTGTTTTCCAAGAGCGTAATCAATTCTTTTTCCTGGGACGGGTGGACATTAATATGGTCAAAGAAAATGAGATAACGGCTGGGGCTTTGGCGCTTTGTAAGATAATAGTAAATGGGATCATAAGGGGCGGCCAGAAATGTCTCGTGAGGCGAAAGCGTTGAAGTTAGATAATCTGTTGTTTTCCGGACTGTATCGATCCACTCCGGAGAATTACCGATAAATATTTTTGCGTTGTCGTAGGGGAGGTAATGAGCGGGGGTTTTATACGACCGGATCATTTGGTTTCGGTTGGATGTGTCGATTGTGATCACAGAAAGCAAGGCGATCATCAAAAGAAGCCGCGGGACGAAAGAAAAATTCCGGATGCCGGCGTCAATAAGAAAGAACATAAAAAATATTTTAAACGTATCAACCCAGAAGGTGCGGTAAAAAACTCCGCTATTTAAGAATTCATGAAGATTGAGGATTGTGAAAAATACAAACGCAAGAGAAATGGAAAGAGTGTCTTTTTTCAACTGCATTGCGGACTGTTTTTGGAAGATCGCAATTGAAATTTTTAAACCGGAGAAAATAATGATTGCTGCGAATAGTAAATTCGGCAGGCTCTCGCCGATATGGGCGAAGAGCGTATTTAGGTAAATGGTCAATGCATGGCCGATACTTGAGGTGTATTGATGGTCAGCCTCCAAATAGGGGAAGCATTGGCGAAGGTAGTGCCAGGGCAAGCCTCGCAGGAACAAAAAGTAAATCGTGCCAATGGCTGCTGCGGCCGCCAGCAAACACTTGAAATAAAATATTTTCCTTTCCTTTGAAAGGCGCTGATGAATTTTGTCGTTTGCCCCCAACGACAAAGCCATGGCCAGCAGTGTTGAGAGCCCGATATTCAATTTCACAAGCGCCAAAATCACACAAAGGACAAATCCCAAGCAGATTAGGCGGGTGTCGGGTTTTTTGATGTAAGCGAGTACGATCCCGATGATGCCGGTTAAAGCCAGAACTCCGCCGATATGATTGTAGGTAAAGAAAAAGTCCGGTTGATAAACCCAAAACCACAGAGTGGCCAGAAAAGCCATCGCGGAGCTTAGCCATAAATTTACCGATAGAAAGAAGACCAACCCGCACACCCATTGAAGAAAAAGTTTCCCAAGGATAATGCTTTTTGCCGTCACGCCCAGCAGCGCGAAAACAGACGCATAATAGTAGGGCATGAGAGGCCCGTAGACCCACCAGTAATCACGATAAGGGGCGTCCCCTAAAAGCGTCCGGTAAAAGCCGTAAAGGTCGCGTCCGTGGTCGCCGGTCGCAAAAAGGAACTGAAAATTCATGTACGGAAACAGGATGGCGATCCCGCTGAGGGCGCTTAAGAAAAAGTAAATTACTGTCAGTGAAGGTTTCTTTATCAACATTTTGAAAACCGCCAGGTTAGAGTCTTTATATTTGGTTTGTAAAACTCTCAGAATTCATAATAAAGATTCTTGCGGAAAGAAACATCAATTATAATATAAGGCGCAAATTAAGAAAACAGAAGCTCTTAAGAT
>CAZEUO010000004.1:76637-93428 GCA_964515035.1 uncultured Planctomycetales bacterium | reverse complement strand
AAAAACGCCATGAATGTCTTTTCCTCTCTAAGTAACCTGCCGAAGAAAATAGGGGCGCCCATCAAACTTCTTTTGCCATTTCTGTTTTGGGTATTTTTGTTTAAGGACTTTATCAGCGGCAAAATCACCCTGAATATCGATGCCTTCGGTTACTACGCGTACACAAAATATTATATCAATAATATCATCAACGGGATTGTTCCTATTTGGAATCCTTTTCTATGGCTGGGAGAACCCCTTGTTTATATTTCTATGAACGGCTCCCTGAATCCGATGATTTATCTCATTGTGTTTCTAAAATTTCTTGGGCTGAATTATTATACCGCAACCGTCATCTACATTATTCTCTATTATTTCTTCGGATTAGTCGGGTTTTATTGTCTCGCAAAGATTGTGTTAAAAAATAATTTCTTCGCTTTTTTTGCTTATGTATTGCTGCTTTTCTCCGGTTTGGGAACAGCGTCTTTTAATCAAATGAATTTGCTTTTGATCTTTGTCCCCTCCGTTTGGTTCTTTTTCTTTCTATTTAGTTTCGGAAAGTCATTTAAAAAATCCTGTTTTTTTGGCCTCACACTGTCTCTCATGTCGGCGGTAACGTCGTATATCCCTTTTCATTTTTTGACTTTGTTTTTAGTTTTTGCCCTCCTCTATGCGATCTTCTATCCTCGCCGGCTAAAGAAAGTTTTCTTTCAGTTTAAAGACTTTATAAAATGCAATAAAGCGTGTTTTTTCATATGCTTGCTGGCGTTGTGTATCGTTTCTATTCCGGCATTTTTGACAAAGTTTGTAAGCCACTCCAATGACATTGTCACTCCGGCTCGGCATTGCGAACAGCTTGATGCATCGCGATGCGTTGAAGAGACATTGTCCGGGCGTAAAGCCATGACGTATTCTGAGGCGGTCAGCGGGACGTTAGGGTGGCGAATGTCTTTTTGGAGTTTGTTTGCCCACCTCGACAAAGTCAATTATTCCCAGGATGGCTGGTTTTATGTCTCCGGCTTTGCTTATTTACTTTTGTTTGTTGCCATGTTTACCTTGTTTGATCGAAAAAAACTTTTCGTACTTATTTTTGGATTTATTATTTTTCTCATTTCTTTAGGTGACGCAACACCCATTCATAAATTCTTGTTTTTACATGTTTTTTATTTTCAAGATTTTCGCAATCTTTTTTACTTTATGGCGTTTATGATGCCGATATTGACTCTATTCGTTGCTCTGCAATTGCAATCCATATTGCAGCTGCACCAAGATATTTCCCCAAAAGATCGGACAATATTACTTATCGAAGTATTTATTTTGCATATTGTATTTTTAGCTTTTCTATTATGGTGCGGGAATGTCCCAAGCACGGCGTCTATTACTGTTTTTGGAAGCCTGTTGTTATTTTGTCTTTATTTCGGCGGTTATCTCGATGGGAAAAAGATTATTCTCGTCAGCGGATTAATTATTCTTGGTATGATCTCGCCCATTGAAATATTCCGGGCGTATCGGAATAACGCCCTGGCTTATCAATGTCATGTGTCGACAACGCATGCGCGCCCGGATTTTACTTATCAGAGAATTGATGAAATACCGGAAGACGGACATTGCAGGATATTTTGGCAGGTTCCAAAATATCGGGAATTTGAATATCTTGCTGCCATGAAGGATTCCATGCATTTTGTCGGCTCTCCGGGGACTGCCGCGAGATGGGTCTATTTACTTTTTCAGTATATGGATACCGATGTGTTGAGGAGCTACGCAAAAAATAAACTGGTCCTTTACGACCATGTTGAATTATTGGAAGAATCTAAAGACAATATTATGATTCTTAGCGAGGCCTTTCAGAAACAAAAAAATACGGCTTATGTTTCTGAAAAAATACCATCAACCATACAGGGCGTTTCTCATGGGGCAACATCGGAAACTTATACGGTAGTCGAGGAATCAGACCATTTCCGGGTGACGCACTTTGATGTTAATTCGGTGGCGTTTCACACAAATTTTCCTGTCGGAAAATTCTTAGTTTATAATGATGCTTATAACAGCCATTGGACGTTGACGATTAACGGTCTGCCAGGAAAGATTTATCGTGCGAATCTGGCCTTTAAAGGCGTATGGTTGCCCAGCGGAGAAAATACCGTTCGGATGAGATTTGAGCCGCCCGGAGGAGTTCAGATTTACGTTTTTGTTACCGTCTGTTTCTTTCTATTTTTCATCTACACTCTTTGGATCCTGCATAAAGAAAAAGTATTTGAGGCGCTGTTTTTAGATGATCATGCCGAATAAAATTTTATCCGTGATTCCCAAGAAAACATATGTCGTCTATGCCTTATTTTTTACTCTTTCTTTTTTGTTCATTGACAGAAGGCTCATGAATGAATATTACTCAATGTACTTAAGCTGGAAATATATGTTTGATAGGTCTGAAAATATTATGAGCGGTATTATGTATTTTCAAAGCCGTATTTATCTTAACCCCAAAGATGCGGATGCGTATGCCCGTTTGGGCGAATGTTTTTATCGCCTTAAGGAATATCAAAAAGCCGCCGGATATTTTGAAAAAGCAATTTCCTTGCAGCCGAATCACAATGCCGAAGTCTCACCCTGAGCGCCCCATTGAATAACTTTTGTAAAATTGCGGGATGTGTTAATCTATACGGGTACGATATTTATCAAAGAAGAAATTTCAGAAAGGGTGCAGATGATTACGATAGAAGAATTTAAGAAGCTTGAGTTAATTGTTGCCCAGATCAAAGAGGTCAAAGAGCACCCCAATGCCGACAGGCTTTATGTCGTAAAAGTCGATACCGGCACGGAAGAAAAACAGCTGGTAGCCGGGATCCGTAAGTTCTACACCAAGGAAGAACTGGTGGGACGAAAGGTGATTGTCGTTAACAATCTGGAACCGGCGACAATCCGCGGGGAGGAGTCGCGCGGAATGATTTTGGCGGCTTCTGATGACAGCGGGATGTCCATTTTAACCTTGGACCGTGATGTCAAATTAGGCAGCATCGTGAAATAGTCGGATCACAATAAACGCATGATTCATAATCTTAAACAATTTGTTCCCTCTGAGGTTTGCATGTCCTGCGACGGCTGCTGTCGTTTTAAAGAGGCCGACAGCACCTGGCGGCCAAAGATGACCGGGGGGGAGATCAAGGCGGCGAAACAGTCTGACTTGTTTTTCAAGATTTTTACCAAAGACAAAGTTGATTCGACTGAGCGTATTAAAACCGTTTCCTGCGAGGGGCAGCATTTCTGCACGTTTTTAGACCAAAAGACAAACGCCTGCCGGGTTTATGACCAGCGGCCGTTTGAGTGCCGGCTGTATCCGTTTGTGTTAACCAAAAAAGAAAATAAAACTGTTGTAATGACCCACCATCATTGTCCTTATATTCAGCAAAAAAGACAAACGCAGGAATTCAAAGATTATACAAAGTATTTGGAGGGGTTTTTAAAATCAAAAGACGTTGCAAATTTCGTGAAGCAAAATTCCGGGGTTTGGGAAGAATATCCGGACGACCAAGACCAGCTGGAATACCTGTTTGCCGTATGATTACCGAAGCTGTGATGCCGAAAAACCTACTGAAAGACCGCGCTACTATCGAGGAATTTTTAAGAAAAGGGCCTCACCGGTTGTCTGCTTTTTCATTTGTGAACATCCACACATGGAAGGATTTTTTTGAGTTTGAATGCCGCACAATCGACGGAAATCTTTGCATTTTTGCCCGACATGAAACCGGGTGTTTTTTATATCTTCCGCCGCTGGGTGAAACAATTTCGCCCCGGGCCGTTTTAGAATGTTTTCGTGTCATGGATCAAACCAACCGTAACCCGGGGATTTCCCGCATTGAAAATGTTGAAGAAGAGGATTTACGATTTTTCCCCGCGGAACAATATACGCATTATAAAAAATGTGACGAATATGTTTATCAGCGGGACAACATCGCCGGGCTCAAAGGCAATTCCTATAAGTCGCAGCGCTCTGACTATAATCACTTTTCTAAGAATTTTCATTACGAATACCTGCCCTACAACAGGGACATGAAACAGGAATGTTGCGATCTTTTTGAAAACTGGGCGCAAGAACGGTTGCAGGGCGGCCGGGATGACATTTACCGGCAAATGATTGATGACAGCCGGATTGTTCACCGGATCATTTTAGAGGAAGGGTTGTCACTGGGCGTTATCGGTTCTGTTGTGAAAGTCCAAGGGCATATCAAAGCCTATACGTTTGGCTTTTCGTTAAATCCGGAAACATTTTGTATTCTTCTTGAAACGGCCGACATAACAATAAAGGGATTACCGGCTTTTGTTTTTAGCGAATTTTGTCGTGACACGCGAATTGAAGGTTTTCGATTTATTAATGTTATGGATGATTTCGGATTGGAAAATATTAAAAAAACCAAATTATCTTTTCACCCAATTAATATTGTTCCGTCTTATACCATTTCCAGGAAAGGTTAATTTATGAACTCCATCAAGAATCAGGAATTTGTTATTTTTGACGTCGAGACAACCGGGCTTTCGCCGGCTGGAGGGGACAGGATTATTGAAATTGCGGCATTGAAAATCAAGGATTTGAAGGCTGTTGAAGAGTTTCATTCTTTGATTGATCCGCAAAGGGCCATTTTCGCCGATTCAATTCGTGTCAACGGCATTTCTGCAGAGATGGTCGCCGGCGCTCCGACATCCAGTGATGTCTTGCCGCGATTCCTTTCTTTTTTGGGGAATGCAGTTTTAGTTGGGCATAATGTTAAATTTGACCTGGGATTTTTATGTTATGAACTGGCCTTGGCAGGCCGATGGCTCAGCGATAAAACGGTGATTGTCGATACGTTAAAAATGTCCCGGGAGCTTTTGCCCCACTTAGGGCGTTATTCTCTGTGGTATGTGGCCGAATGCTTAGGGATAAAAAAAGAACAAACCCATCGTGCCCAAAGCGATGTGGAATTAACCTACGACGTTTTTTGCCGGCTGGCCAAATCCGTGGGGTCAAAAGATATTGCCCAAGTCGGTGTTTTGCCCGATGTCATGGATGATTTTAAAGAACTCAAAAATCTCGCGAAATCTTCGCAACAGGGGGTTTTTAATTGGTAAAACCTATGTCCTGTAGAGTCTTTGATTTTTCCGGTGATGCCGAAGGGATTTTTCGTTTGTTTCAGGATGAATCCTACGTCTTTTTTTTAGACAGCAGCCTTTCACAAAAATCATTGGGCCGGTTTTCCTTTATCGGGTTTGACCCTTTTGAAATCTGCCAGGGAGACGGGGCGAAGTCCTTTGATGGCCTGGAAAGGAAATTTCATCGTTACGCGAAACGCAATGATTCCGTGTTTCGGAGTATTCGCATTCCGTTTTTGTCGGGAGCCGTCGGATATTTGGGGTATGATTTAGGATTGGACTTCGAAAATATTGTTCCCCAAAACCAAAACGATATCAAAATCCCGGATTATTTTTTCGGATTTTATGATTGCTTAATTGCCATCGATCATGTGGCGCAAAAACTCTATATTATTTCAACCGGTTTGGGTGAGAACAATCGTTATCTGGCGCAAAGGCGTGCCGAATATCAAACAGAACGGATAACAAAGAAACTCACAGGGTATTTGTCCCCGCGCCCTGATAACTTCGATCAACATGACCTGGATGCAATGACGGAAGGGTTGCCGTTGTCCCGAAACTTTACGAAAGAACAATATTTTCGGGCAGTTACCAAGGCCTTGGAGCACATCCGTCGTGGCGATATTTACCAGGTGAATTTGGCCCAGCGGTTTCAGGCAGAAACGGATCGTGGCGACGGTACCGTTCATCCGGCTCAATTGTACCGGCATTTAAGACAGTTTTCGCCGTCTTGCTTTGGGGGTTATTTCGACGGTGGGCGTTTTCAAATCTTAAGCAGTTCGCCTGAGGAGTTTTTACGTTTAAAAAATGGAAAAATTCAGACGCGGCCCATGAAAGGGACGCGGCCGCGGGGGACCGACGGCTTCGAAGACAAAAAATTTCGCAGTGATCTTTTAAAAAGCCGAAAGGACAGAGCCGAGCTTTTGATGATCACGGATCTCGAACGCAATGATTTGGGGCGCGTGTGCCGTTATGGATCCGTTCACGTTTCAAAGATGCGCGCCCTGGAAGCGTATCAAACTGTATTTCAAACAACCTCAAGCGTCGAAGGTGCTTTGTCAAAGGGGAAAAATTGTTTTGATGTGATCCGGGCCTGTTTCCCGAGCGGTTCCGTAACCGGATGCCCCAAAATCAAGGCTATGAATATTATCGACAGCCTTGAGCCGCACCGGCGCAAATGCTATACCGGGTCGTTGGGGTATATCGATTTTTCGGGCAACATGGATTTCAATATTCTTATTCGCAGCCTTCTCGTTTTTGACCGTCGAATTTCTTTCTGCGTCGGAAGCGGGATTGTCGCCGACTCCGATCCTCAAAGTGAATTTGAGGAAACCCTCACCAAGGCCAAGGCCCTACGCCAGGCGATTGCCGTCAGCCGCTTTAAAACCGCCGGAGTTTAACATGCCTAAGACCGTAATATTTTTAGACGGGGAATTCATCCCCGCCGGTCACAACCTCATCCAAAGGATGTCACCCGGTAATTTACAGGGCAGGGGTATCTTTGAAACAATGCGCTCTTACCGGGGAAAGATTTTTGCGTTCAACAAGCACCTAACGCGGTTTTTTTCCGGCGCAAAATTTTTAGGTGTCTCATCGCCGCTTTCTAAAACGGATATCGAAATTTTTGTTTACTTAACACTGCGAAAAAATAAATTACGCAACGCCCGGATTCGTTTGATGCTATGGAAGTCGACGCGGGGAAAAACCAGAATCGCTATTGTTGCGCAGGCTTACGGCGGTTTTGCCGCCGGGGATTACAAAAAGGGCTTTCGCGTCGCTGTTTCTTCGCTGCGGCAAAACCGCCCACGGGGTTCGACCGGCGTCAAATCCCTTCGTTACAATTTGTACAAAAAGGCCTTTCACCGGGCCAAAACGCAGGGCTGCCAAGAGGCCATATTGCTGACGCCTCAAGGTTTTGTTTCGGAATGCAGCCGCAGCAACATCTTTCTCGTAAAAAATAAAAAACTTTTCACCCCTCACTTGAAATTCGGATGCTTAAACGGGATAACGCGGCAAATCATTTTGGGTCTGGCCAAGAAAACACATGTCCCTTGTCGCCAAGGATCGGTGGCGCTCAATGAACTTTTTGCATCCGATGAGATTTTTCTCACAAATTCGTTGATTGAACTGATGCCGGTTTCACTCCTTCAGGGCCGCGTTATCGGGTCAAAGAAAAACCCCGTTACTTTAAAGTTGCGTAGAGCCTATCGAGGCGCGCTGAAACGGGCGGTTCTTTAAACAATGGGGGAATATTTTATCAGTTTCTGTTTGCTCTATTTTTGAGAACTCTATATAATACAAATACCTATTGTATGAAAAATTTTCTCTCTTTATGGGTGGTCGGAGGAATATTGTCCTGCACGGTCTGCGCGTTGGCTCAGGGCGCAACGGATCGCAAGGATGTCTTTGCGGATACAAAAGCGGTCCTATGGGTTTGGCAGGATAGCATCGGCGAACTACGAAAAGGGGCTCAGGCCCTTATTGAAGCCTATGATAAACTTACCTCAGAAAACGACCTGCTTTTTACCGAACTCGCCAATATTCAGAAATCTATCGAAGAAGCCAAACAGGAAAACCAGCGGTTAATCCATGAGCCGGCGCGAATCGGTACGCTGATTAATGAAGAGACCGCAAAAGAAAAACCTTTGGCCAAAAGCATCAAAGAGATCGAAGTAAAGATTCAGGCCATGACCAAAGATAACCAAAAGCTGCAGGAAAAACTTTTGCGTCTTTCCGGAAAACTCAAGCCCTGGGAAGACCAGATGGCCGCTTTAAACGCAAAAAGGACGGAACTGGAAATTGAACTTAAACTTCAAGAATCTGATCCCTCCGGCTTTACTACTCAGCCGTTGATCGCCGAAATTGAAGGACTTAAGGCTCAAATGTTAGCCAGTGAGCAAAGAGAGCAGGAACTGAAAAGCGCATTGAAGGAAGCATCCGAACAATTTAAGCCATCCGCCGAGATGGTGAAATTAAATAACGAACGTAAAAGCGTATTAGCGGCTATTGAAGATCTCAAGAAAAAGAACGCGGCAATGGAAAAAACCAATGCGACCGCGGAAGCATCCCAACTGAAGCAAAAGGCAGACCTTGAAGGCGCCGTAAAAGAAACGCAAGCCGAGATTGACCGCCTGAAGCAAACAGCATCCGGCGAAGATGCTGCCCCGGCCGTTGACCAAGGAAAATCCCTTTATGAAAAAATGCAGGCCTTGGAAAAAGAAAATCATGATTTGGAAAGCCGGATTTTTGATTTGAGCCAGGCCATTGATGTGATTCAAAAAGACAGCGCCATGATTGAGGCCTTGTTGCGCGCCGGCAAGGACAATGAAATGCCGGAAATGTCCCCGTTTGACAATATTGCGGAAGCCATCGCCTACGCCTATGCCTATCACGGTATGTATGAGGAGGCGATTGCCAAATACGATCAGGCCCTTAAACAGGGAGGCGACAAGAGGAATATTTATTTTAACCTTGGGTACATATATGCCCAAATGGGCAATGTTGATGAAGCCATGAAATGCTATAAAAGTGTCTTGAAAATTGACCCTCATGATTATGAGGCCAAACGCAATATTGCAAAGCTACGCGAGGACAAGCAGCGATAAAATAAATTCAAAAAGGATTTATGAAAAAGTTGTCGGGTACAAAAATGGGGGACGCAATGGATGAGATTTTAGAAATTTTGGCCAATGATGCCCGGGTTTCATCGGAAGAAATTGCCAAATTAACCGGAAAAAGTGTTGCGACGGTTAAGAGCGCCGTTAAAAAATACGAGCAGGATGGGGTTATCGTCAAATACAAGACCGTTATCAATCAGGACCTTGTGAAAGAATCGAGTACCTTTGTCCGGGCCTTGATTGAGGTCAGCATCACTCCGCAAAAGGATGTCGGTTTCGATTACTTAGCCGAACGGATTTATAGTTTTCCGGAGGTTGTCAGTTGCTATTTGGTGTCGGGGACATATGATCTTTTACTTGTCGTTGAGGGTGAGACGATCCAGACCGTGGCCAATTTTGTTGCCTCCAAGTTATCGCCGATGGAAAATGTCCGCGGGACAACGACCCATTTTATGCTGAAGAAATATAAGGAAGACGGTCAGGTTTTAAAAAAGGCCCAGCAGCGCCGGCGCCTGAATATCTCGTATTAAAATTTAATTGACGTTTCCACGTCTTGAGGGTAATCTTTAAACACCTTGAAGGAACCCACACCGGCTTACATCGTTAGGCAGTGTGGGTATTTTACACTATGGACATCTCAAAAAAAGTTGAACACATAGCTCCGTCGGGAATCCGCGCCTTCTTTGATTTGGTTTTAGGCATGAAGGACGTGATTTCTTTAGGTGTCGGAGAACCGGATTTTGTTACTCCCTGGCATGTCCGCGAGAAGGCCATTTATTCCTTGGAAAAAGGGTACACGTCTTATACCTCCAATAAGGGAATGATTGAGCTGCGCCGGGAAATTACCCATTTCCTCAAACGCCGTTATGGCCTTGATTACGACCCCGAAGAGGAAACCCTCATTACTGTGGGGGTGAGCGAAGGGGTGGATTTGAGCATGCGCGCGCTATTAAACCCGGGTGATAAAATTCTTGTCATCGAGCCTTCCTATGTTTCCTATGGGCCGGTTGCTGAATTAGCCGGCGGGCATCCTGTCTATTTGGCTACGGATGTCAAAAACGGTTTTAAGGCAACAGCCAAACAAATCGATGAGGCCTGCCGAAAAGGCGTTAAGGTTCTCATGATTAACTATCCCTGCAATCCCACAGGGGCTTCCTACACAAAAACGGAACTCAAAGAAATTGCCAGAATTGCCGTCAAACGGGACTTAATTGTTTTAAGCGATGAGGTCTATGACGAGCTAACGTTTGATTTTGACCATACGCCGTTATCCACATTTGCGGGAATGAAAAATCGCACCGTTTATTTAAACGGATTCTCCAAAGCTTATGCCATGACCGGATTCCGGGTCGGCTGGGCTTGCGGCCCGTCCAAGGCCATTGCCGCCATGACCAAAATTCACCAATACACCATCATGTGCGTTTCCATTACTGGGCAAATGGCCGCTATCGAAGCTCTAAGAAGCGGCTTTAAAGATGTCCAGGAAATGAAACGCGAATATATGCGCCGGCGCCGGTTTATCGTCGGTGCGCTCAACGAAATCGGGTTAACCTGCCATAACCCGCAGGGGACGTTTTATGTTTTTCCATCCGTTAAATCAAGCGGTCAAAGTTCAATGGATTTTGCCCGCGGCCTTTTAAAGAAAGAAAAAGTCGCCCTCGTCCCCGGAACTGCTTTTGGAAAATCCTGCAGCGAACACGTGCGCATTTCCTACGCCTCCAGCTACGAAAACCTCAAAGAAGCCGTATCCCGCATTCGCCGTTATCTCGGTAAATAATCTGCCTTATTTTTAGGCATTTTAAAAATGGCTAAAAATGGCAGGGGGCAAAAATTTTTTTAATCTTAACTGGATTTGACAATTGTGTTATGCCACAATATTTCGTGGGAGGCGAGATCCTATGACTACGAAAAAAATCATGGCACAAAAATGTGATGTCGATTTTGAAATCCGTTTTGTCGAAGGTGTCTTAAGACACTGCCCTTATTTCTTGGAAGCCCTCACGGTTTTAGGAGACCTCTACACCAAAAAGGGGCTTTTGGACAAAGGCCTCGAGGTTGACCAGAAGTTAGCTGAACTTAAGCCCTTTGACCCGGTTATTTACTACAATCTCTCGTGCAGTTACTCTCTTCTTAATGATATTGATAATTCGTTCAAAGCCCTTAAGCGCGCTGTGAAATATGGTTACCGGGATTTTGCCTACATGGAATGTGACAGTGATTTAAATAATTTGCGCCAAGACAACCGTTTTCAAAAATTTCTCGCCGAAGTCAAACAAAACAAAAAAGTCAAAGTCAGTCAGTAGCCATTCATGAATCATGCTCGGGAATCGAAGGCTTATCATCGAGCCAAGCGCCGTCTGTTTTTTGCCGGCTTGGCGCTTGATGTTATTTTTTTATCCGCCTTTTTCTTTGGCGGATTTTCGGTTTTGCTTAAGGAGTTTTCCGCAGACATATCCTCACATTTTGCCGTGCTCAACGGGTTATATACCGCTATTTTCATTGCCACCCTCTATCTTGTCCACTGGCCTTTGCGTTGGTTTGAGGGATTTGTTTTGGAACATCGCTTTAATCTTTCTAACCAGACATTTCAGCAATGGCTATTCGATGATTCGAAACAAGGGTTTGTCAATCTCATCGTGGCACTGGTCGCCATCGAAGGGATTTATCTGATACTGAAGGCCTTCCCGGAAACCTGGTGGTTGTGGGCGGGGATCTTTTGGCTATTGCTGACTTTGGGATTAGCCCGTTTGACACCGAATGTGATCATCCCGCTTTTTTATAAATACTCGCCGATTAACAATGAGTCTTTAAAAAATTCAGTTTTGAAATTATTTAAAGAAAGCCGCATCGCCATTCAGGATGCGTATCTGATTAATTTCTCATCCAAGACAAAAAAGGCCAATGCCTTTATCTGTGGGCTAGGCAAAAGTCGCCGGGTGGTCTTAAGCGATACCTTAGTCAGTGAGTTTTCAATTCCTGAAATCGAAACTGTCATTGCCCATGAAATCGGCCACTATAAACATCATGATATCTTAAAATTGACGATGATCCATGCAGCGGTGGTGTTTCTGGGTTTCTTTCTCGCTGACCGGTATCTGACCGGCCTGATGGTTAACCTCGGTTTTTCCCGCATCGATGACATCGCTTTCTTTCCGATCGTTGCTTTGGTGTTTATGATTTTGGGGGTTATTGTGATGCCGGTTTTAAACGGTTACAGCCGGAGGATTGAAACGCAAGCTGACCGCTTTAGCCTCGTGTTGACGAAGAAGCCTGATGATTTTATAACCATGATACGGAAGTTAGGGGAAAAAAACTTAGCCGATTTTGATCCTCATCCGTTGATTGAAGCGTTTTTTTATTCCCATCCGTCGATTTCCAAGCGCATTGTGTTTGCACAAACCTTTCTTGCCAAATCGCCATAAATACGGATAATAGATAGCGTGTTTATAGCCGGCCATAGAAAATTCCTTTTCATTTCGATACTGATTGTCAATGCCGTCACTTTTGGCTTTCTTTGTCCCGCCTTTTCTTTCGAACATTCCCGTTATAATATCCAGGCAACCGTTGATGAGGCCCAAAAAACCATTTCCGCCAACCAGACGGTTATTTTTACCAATAACAGCCGTCAACCTACGCAGGACATTTATTTTCATATCTACCCCAACCGCCAATATACGTCTCATGAAAGAAGTTTTATGCTGCGCTACGCCGGATACTTTAAAGTCAATCCGTTTCCCGACGGATTTGAGTCCGGGACAATGACCGTGAACTCGGTTCGCTCTCAAGAGCGGGTGTTGACATATACGATTGAGGGAGAAGACCAAACATTGATGAAGGTTTTGCTGCCGCAGGCATTAAACTCCAACGGAACTATTGAGTTAACTATCGATTTTTCTGTTGCCATTCCCCACGCCTACGGACGTTTCGGATGGCATGAAAATATTATGGCACTCTCCAGATTTTACCCCATTCTTTCCGTATTAAACGACGATGGCTGGAATAATCACCCCTTTTATCCTTTTCATCGGCCGTTTTTTAGTGACGCAGCCAACTATGATGTTCGCCTGAGGGTTCCGGCCGATGACAAAGTGATTCACTCCGGATCTCTGCAGGAGGAAATTCAAAATAACGACGGTACAAAAACGGTTGTCATCAAAACCGCCTCACCCATCCGGGAATTTTCCCTATCATTAAGCCCCGATTATCAAATGGTGGAGGCGAGTATTGGTGAGGTAAAGATCAAGGCGTTTTATCTTCCCGGGGACGAAAGCCACGCCCAAAAGGCCCTGCAAATTGCCAAAGACGTTTTTGAGTTTTATTCGCAGCGTTTCGGCCCTTATCCTTACGAAGAATTCAGCATTGCGCCGGTCTATTTAGGGTACGGCGGGGAGCAGATGTCCAATATGGCGTTTATTGACACTCGCGTTTTTCAATTGCCGGAATTTCTCGACCGCTATTTCGATTTTCTGATTTCTCATGAAACCGGCCATCAATGGTTTTTTAATGTTATTGGTGTGGATGGTTTTAAAGAGCTTTGGCTGGAAGAAGGGGTGAACTCTTATTTTAATCTCCAGTATTTGGAAAAGAAATACGGACGGGATACAGGAATTGTCGAACTTCCGGAAGCGCTGGATTGGCTTTTGCCGAACTTCTCCTTCCGTCGCGGCCGGGATTTCCGTTACAAAATGATTGCCCGGACGAATTGGGACAATCCGGTGACCGGGGATTTGTCCAGCTTTACGGAACCGGCGAGCATTTTTTCGATTACCTATGGCAAAGGATCGATGGTTGTATCCATGCTGCGCGATTTGGTCGGCGATGGGGCCTTTGAGCGGATCTTTAAACAGATTTTTAAGGAATATCGCTTTAAAAATATGACGACACAAGATTTTATTGCCATCTGTGAACAGGAGAGCAAACAGGATTTAACCGCTTTTTTCGATCAATGGCTAAGGACTTCAAAAAAACTGGATATCGCTATTAAAGGCGTCGAAGGCAACGTTATTACGGTTGAAAACCTCGGCGAGATTGTGATGCCCGTTACTGCCTGGGTGGAATTTAAAGACGGCAGCAAAGAAGAGTTACGATGGGACGGCAATTTTTCTACTGGAACTCTGCAGACGAAGAGTTCATCCGCAATTAAGCGCGTTCGCCTTGATCCCGACGGGGAACTCCTGGATATTGACCGGACCAATAATGTCTGGCCCAGAGACTTAAACGTTAAATTTGTCCCGCTTTATATCGGGCTCTATGACATGCCGTTATTTTTACCGGAAGACAGTTATAATCTGGTTATCGGCCCGGAGGCGGCGGGGGGTGGTTTTGGAGTGAAGGCCTCGCTGCAAAAACCATTTGATTGGAACTTTTATGCGGCATCGGATTATGATTTTAATGACAGCCTTTTGAAGTCCCGCTTGGGTTATCAGCTCAATTTTATTGATCACACGTTTCGCACGGCCGGGTTTGAACTCTTTAATACCGACGACCAAGATGGTGGCGAAGAAGATCTCGCCGGAGGGAAAATTTACGTGCGCCAGGAACTTTGGCCGGCGAGTTACGGATTAACCGATATCAATGACCACGTGACTCTTTATATGATACGCGACCGTAGCTTATCGCAAGGGTGGGCATTAAGCGGATCCGAGGACAGTCACAATACCTCATATTTAAAGAAAGATGAGGCGATTGTCGGCGGGGTTTTGCATTTAGGCCGGTCGGGGACTTATCCTGATCCCAGCGAAGGCTATAAGGCAGACGCGCTTTTAGAAAGCTCAAATCATATACTGGGAGCGACACAATATTTCTACCGCGGGTCAATCGATTGGGCCGGGTATCATCCGGTTACGGCAAAATCAAAATTGGCGTTGCGTTTGAAATACGGTTGGGGTTATCCTTTGGACAAAAATCTTTATGAGCTCGGAGGCATAGACGGGTTAAGAGGTTACGACCGCAAAACGCTGCGCGGTGCGCGCATGGGATTAGGAAGCCTGGAATACCGCTTTCCTGTTAAAGAAGGTTTGCATTGGCAATTTTTTGATCACATTTTTGGCGTAGAATCATTGGGCGGCGTTATTTTTGTCGATGCGGGGCAAAGTTGGTTTAACGATATTAGCGACACGGAGTTTAAGAAAGATGCCGGCTTAGGGTTGCGTGCGACAATTTCGATTGGATCTTTCTTGGAAAAAGTTTTAGTGCGTTTTGATGTCGCCGAACCCATTCATGACGATGACGAAGACACCCATTATTGGTTTGGGGTGGGGCACTCGTTTTAAGAGACTATTTATGATGACACAGATTTTAAAAACAGATTACACAGATCAAAAATGTCTATGTCTTTAATCTGTGTAATCTGGAATAATCTGTGTAATCAACCAAACAGAATTTTACGATGAAAACTTACAGGGAAGAACTGTGGTTTAACACCAAAACCCGTCGGGATTATATTAATATCAGCGACACCATCCAAAAAGTTATTGATAAAAGCGGAATCAAAGAAGGCCTTTGCCTGGTCAACGCCATGCACATTACGGCCAGCGTTTTTATCAATGATGATGAAGGGGGACTCATCAAAGATTTTGACGATTGGCTGGAGAAGCTTGCGCCGCATGAGCCCGTTTCACATTATCGGCATAACGTCGGAGAAGACAACGCCGACGGGCATTTAAAAAGGCAAATCATGGGCCGGGAGGTTGTGGTCGCGGTGACAAACGGCCAATTGGATTTCGGGCCATGGGAGCAAATCTTTTACGGGGAATTTGATGGAAGAAGAAAAAAAAGAGTTTTGGTTAAAATAATTGGAGAATAAATAAATGATTACACAGATTTTTAATAGATTACACAGATAGTTGTCAGTTTTTGGAAAAAACAATCTGTGTAATCAACTTTTTAATCTGTGCAATCAAATTGATGGTCAATATTTTTTTATGAGCTTACTTGTTTTAGGAACCGTTGCGCTCGATAACGTCAAAACACCTTCCGGTTTTCGCCGGGAAATGCTGGGCGGGTCGGCGGCCCATTTCGCCATGGCCGCAAGGCTTTTTACGCAAGTGAATCTTGTTGCCGTCATCGGGAAAGATTTTCCCAAGAAACACATCGATTTTCTAAAAAAGAGAGGTATTAATCTTGCGTCTTTAAAAATGGCGGAGGGAAAAACCTTCCGCTGGCGCGGGGAATACAAAAAAGAGGATTTTAATTCGGCCTTGACACTGGCAACCGAGTTGGGGGTGCTTTCAGGCTTTTCCCCGTATCTTGCCGATCACCAAAAACGAATCCCCAATATTTTTCTGGCCAACATCGATCCCGATATTCAGTGGGGGCTTTTGGATATGGTCCAATCGCCCCGGCTTATTGGCGTTGACAGCATGAATTTGTGGATTACCCACAAACAGGACTCTCTTAGAAGATTGCTGAAACGGGTTGATTTATTCGTCGCAAATGATGGGGAGGCCCGGATGCTCTCCGGTGAAGCAAACCTTATCAAAGCGGCCCGGTCTCTTCGTCAATTAGGGCCGAAACTCATCGTGATTAAAAAAGGGGAACACGGCGTTTTGTTTCACAGTGACCGCATTCAATTTTCTTTTCCCGCTTACCCGGTTGAAAAGGTGGTGGACCCGACGGGCGCCGGCGATACCTTTGCCGGAGGGTTAATGGGGTATTTAAGCAGGGCCAATACGTTTAATGAGAAGGTATTGAAAAAAGCCGTTGTTTACGCGACAACGATCGCTTCTTTTAACGTTGAAGGCTTTGGGGTGGAAAAAACAGCGAACTTAACGTTGCCGATTGTCCATCGGCGCATGAAAGAGCTTGTAAGGTTTATTTCTTATTAACAATATGAAAGAGCAATTAAAAAATAACCTGAAATTAGCCACAGGCTTGATTAAAAAAAGCCGCCGTATTATTCTGGCGTGCCATTTTAACCCCGACGGCGATGCTATCGGCTCAATGCTGGGCCTGGGCTTAAGCCTTTCTAAACTTGGAAAAAATGTGACCATGCTTTGTTCCGACCGCGTGCCGGAGCGTTACATCAGCCTTCCGGGGTCTTATCGCATCAAAAGGCAGTATTCTGGTATTG
>CAZEUO010000004.1:72400-76627 GCA_964515035.1 uncultured Planctomycetales bacterium | reverse complement strand
CAGCGTCGATTGCGGAGGATTAAATCAACTGGCTAAAATCGAAGAGGCCTTCAACCGCTCCAAAAGAATTATCGAAATCGACCACCATGCCTACCGGACCCGTTTTGGCGATATTCAGCTGATTGATGAAGATACCTGCTCAGTCGGCGAGATTGTCTTTTTACTTCTCGAAGAGCTGGGGATTGCCATTGACAAGAAAATTGCGGAATGCCTTTTGACATCCATCATTGTCGAGACTCTGTCCTTTAGCCGGCCCGACGTGAAAAAAGATACTTTTGATATCTGTTCCAATTTGATGCAAAGCGGCATCAATTTCCGGAAAATCTCCGACCGCTATTATTGGCGTAAAAGGATTTCGGCCGTTCAATTATCCGGCCTTTGCCTTTCCCGGGCGAAAAGAGTCGCGAAGGATCAATTGATATGGTCATTTATTTCCATGAAGGATTTAAAAGAGTTTCAGGGGCAGCCCGAAGATGTTGACCCTGTTCCCGATGATCTCATGTTAGCGGAAAATGTTAAGATTGCGCTTCTGTTTAGGGAAATCGAAGATAATACCCTGCGTGTGAGCCTGCGGTCCCGCGATAATATCGATATCGGTTATTTGGCCAGCGTCTACGGAGGCGGCGGCCACCATGATGTTGCCGGATGCCGCATCCATAATAACAAACGGACCATCGAAAAATTTATTTCCCAGGCCAGTGACCTTCTGAAACCTAAAAAACGCGGTCAAAAGAAATGACACAGGGGACCATCGAAACGATCGGGCTTATTGCCGCCGTTATCCTTCCTTTTTGGAATATCCCTCTCATTATTAAAATCATCAAAAGAAAATCTTCCCGTGATATCAGCCTTTGGTGGGCCCTGGGAGTTTGGGTCTGCCTGTTGCTCATGGCCCCCTCCGGATTTACCTCAGCGGATGTTGTTTGGAGAGCGTTTAACATCGTTAACATCACCTTCTTTTCTGTCGTTATGCTGGTGACGGTCATTTACCGCAAAGGCACTTAACATGAGCGGCCCACAAAACGAAAACTTTCGCTGCGGAGTCGTGTCCATCATCGGGCGGCCGAATGTCGGAAAATCAACGCTTCTTAACGCCATTGTTAAAGAAAAGATCGCCATAGTCTCGTTGGTGCCGCAGACAACGCGGACTAAGATTCGCGGTATTTATAGTGAAAAGCGCGGGCAAATCATTTTTATCGACACGCCGGGATTGCACAAGTCCAAAGACCGCCTCGGCCAGATGATGAACCACGCCTCGCAGCAGACGATGGGGGATGCCGACTGCCTTGTTCATTTGGTGGACACCAGCGAACCGACGGGCTTAGAAGAGGAAATGGTAGTCAGCCAACTGAAAACGGCGAAGGCCCCGATTATTTTGGGATTAAACAAGATTGATTTAAAAGGCAAATACGTCGACCAATACATCGCACTTTGGGAAAAGGCCAAAGGAATTCCGGTCACCGAAATGGATTTCTTAACCCTGTTGCCTATGTCCGGAAAGACGGGGTTTCATATCGAAAAGCTCTTGGATGTCATTTTTGAAAAACTTCCGGTTGGACCAGCCCTTTATCCGATGGATACCGTTTCGGATGTGCCGCAGCAATTGGCCATCGCAGATATCGTCCGCGAAAAACTTTTCTGGATTATGCGCGAAGAATTGCCGCATTCATTGGCCGTGATCACGACCGATGTGAATAAAAAAAAGAAAGGGCTTCTCTATATCCGTATCGAGATTCTTGTCGACCATGAGTCGCAAAAAGAGATTGTGATAGGAACAAAAGGCGAGATTTTAAAGAAGATCGGCACCCAGGCCCGCAAAGAACTCGAAGGCCTTCTTAACTCAAAAGTTTTTTTGGAGCTGTTTGTCAAAGTTAAAAAACATTGGCGGGATGATGATTCACTTTTGGAGGCGATGGGATTTGAGTTTTAGTGTTTAGTCGGGGCAGGATTATAATTCGGGGATTCTTGCGTCGTCAGGTGGTGGTGTTTCTTCCGAAATCGAAAAAATGGAGTTGTTATGATGGCTCCAATTCGCGTCCGTAGCCGCAATTTCAATGATAGCAAATTGTTGCAGCCCGGACAAGTATCCCGGCGGGCGAAGCGTGTTGCTTAAAAACTGCGACTCGTATTGCTTTTTCTCGTTGTTATTCCACGCCAAAAGATCCGAAGGAAATCTATTGTCCGTTCCCCGGCAGGGGTAATTGGATTGGTTGAACGAAACCTGCTCGGATACATCGATCGTTGTAATTCCGCTGATTTGTGAATCGCAGTTGCGCGCATTAACAGGGGAAGACAATGATGGATCCGCATCCGTAAATTCGTTACTCAATTGAATAAATGCCCCGTTCACAACCGCATCATATTTCGTCCAACCTGAAGGAGGCGTTGAATCATCGCCGACATTCCCGTAGTAATTCCACCGTTCTAAGAACCGAGGATTATAAGCATTCGTACCGATGAGGGAAATATTGTATTCTAAGGTATGGTCGGTGCCTGTGACTTTATTGGCCATATCAGGGTCATGACGGGATTGCCAATTGTATTGACCTTGGACAAAATCGTAATCTCCGACACCTTCAGGAATCAGAACACCGCTGTTGTCGTAAGTCCCTGCGTTGGGATATTCCGGATGGCGTTGTTGATGAGGCAGTGTCTGAGGATAATTGAAATCAGCCGAGAGAAGATAAGAATAATGCGATTCCGAGACAATGGCTGCCGAAGGCTGCCAAGTCCATATCTCATCAGGATTGGACGGATCGACAGGCGAATTATATTGGCCTTTTAGATAAAAATTTCCCTGGACGATGGATGTCAACCCCTTGTCGGGAAGGCTTGCGGCGTTGGCCAAGATAACACCATAATTCGAATACAAAAGGTTGTTATTCGGGATCCATTGTCCTGGCTCTGCGACATCGCAGGCTTTCATTTCTCCGATATTGATTTCCACGGCCTCATTCTTTAATGCTGTTTCATGATTCATAAAGGTTTTTTTGGTAAAAACATCATGATTGGGACATCCAACTGGTGATAAATCGGTTAAGTTTGTTGTGGTGCCGTTAATGGTAATATCAATAGATCCATCGTCTTCTCTCTTTGTAAGCGTCATGCCATCGGGTGTTTGGGCAGCGGCAATCAATTCGCCAATATCGATGCGGGGCGGCTCCAGCCAACTCGCGCCGTTTCTGGCCCCCGCTTTAATCGCTCCACCCAATCCCGTGACGGTATTTGTATCAAGTTGTTCCATCGGGATACTATTGATAAAGGCATCCCATGCTTCATGCTGTTCTTGTGAATCCGCAAGATCAACTGTGACTTCTTCTGCTCCTTCGCTAGTCCCTTTATATTTCAAAACATTGTAGGTTGTAGCCGGAAGCCGGTTGGGAATATAATGGCCGTTAACTTTAGGCAGAAGATTATAATAATTTGCGTTGTATTCTGCTCCATTGGCACACGTTTGACCCCGTACGCAGTTGACATCATTTTGTTGGTAGATATAACTGTAATCAACCGGTACTCTTGATGCCCAAACGGCTTCGGAACTGCCAGGAACCGGTCCCAGGGAAACGTCTTCGATAGAAACAGGAATCGGCGGATGGACGGCTAACCCATCCCAGAGGATAAAATCCGTTACCAATGGAGTTGAGGTATCTTCCATATAGAGGCCATAACGGTCTCCCGGATAATGGCCATCAGGAATATTGCGATAAACGTTAGGCGCGTTTACGGGGGGAGTCCGCCAAGGGCTTCGGGAAGTTATATACACGTCTTCCTGACCGGAAGGGACATGCTGCATATACTCAAAATAGATTTTTCCGGCGGCGGTTAATTCTTTAACGTTACGGAGTTGGACGCCTTCCAGAAACTGAAGGTTGTCGTTGATATGGACTTTTCCTCCCACAGCATCCAGAGTCTCATAACTGAATGTCGCGTTGCCCGGGAAAAAGAAAAAATATTCATAAAGATGGGAACCGGCCATCTTATTGACGAGAATCGTGTTTTTGCCGTTATATTTTCCCTTGACTAGAATATAAATATCCGAATCTTTTGAGTAAGTTTTAACTTCGAAACCATTAGTTGAATTGCTCAGTTGATAAATACCGGTGTTTGTAATTTCCGTACCGTCAATTGTGGGAAGAAGGGCATTGATTGCGCTGTTGCCAAGCACATCTAAAGAATTGTCGGTTGAATCAACGCTGTGTGTTACAAAAGGCGTTGAGCTGTAGAGTC
>CAZEUO010000004.1:71596-72390 GCA_964515035.1 uncultured Planctomycetales bacterium | reverse complement strand
AGTCGGTTTTTAATCTCAACGTACGCGTATTCCATTCCCATGAAGGCCTCATACTGGGCCTGCATGGCGCGTAAATGAATTCTAGCCAGATTATTGGTATTAACGGAATTGATAAACGCCAATAAACTAAAGGTGACCAAAATAATCAGGAATGGATAGGCGCTTAAGGATAAAATGACGCCCGCCTGAGATGTTATTTTTTCAAGTTTTATTAATTTTCCCATTTTTTCCCTTAAAAATTATTAAAGGTTTTTTGCCGAAGGCAAAAGAGTTTTAATATGCTGGTGGTGGTGGTCCCTTTCCGGTGGCGTTATGAACAACAACTCCTCCGGCGATATACGTATGGAAAGGATTGACTTCCATGTTGTACGTTTTTATCTTTCCTGGTTTCCATACCTTGCTGAGAATGGTCTCCATCTTGCCGTATTGGTTAAGGATTGTATCTCCTTCTTTAAGCCGGCCGATATTGATCCACTCACCGTTACTAAAAACAGAGTGGTTGGCCGTGAGTCTCAAATGTCCGTTAATAATCAAATAACCATCCGAAACGTGCCGAAGAAGCTTTGTGACTTTATCGGGTTTAAATTGTTGTGTTGCCTCATCATAAGCGAGAACTGTATCTCCGACTTTGATTTTTTCAATCGACTTTGTTGATCCGTCACTCATGGTAATAGGTGTTCCAGCCAGGAAACACGTATCGCAGCTTCCGCAATCCGCCGCACAAGTGCTGCAGGTTTCCGAACCGTTGCAGCTTTGGTCACCGCAAACAGCCGGGCAGGCTCCGCAATCTGCTG
>CAZEUO010000004.1:33591-71496 GCA_964515035.1 uncultured Planctomycetales bacterium | reverse complement strand
CACAATTACTGCAGGTTTCACCGGCCTCACACCCATTTTGACCGCAAACAGCCGGACAGGCTCCGCAATCTGCTGCACAATTACTGCAGGTTTCACCGGCCTCACACCCATTTTGACCGCAAACAGCCGGGCAGGCTCCGCAATCTGTCGTACAACCGCTACAGGTTTCTGTTACATCACACGTACCATCTCCGCAAATAAAAGGACAATCTTGAAGGCATGTATCGTGGTCTTCGCCGGTATCACATGTTCCGTTTCCGCAGGCACATTCGCCGCAGTCCTGAACACAACTCGAACAATTTTCACCGACACTGCAAAGGCTATCGCCGCAGTGAAGGCAATCTTCCGGGCAGTTTTCCGTATCTTCATTGAGGTAAGAGTCGCAAATACTATCGCCGCATTTCCCCATGCTTGTGATGGCGCCGACGTTTTTAGGAGTAATAGTCGTTGCCATATTAGAGGTGACTGCCCTGTTTTGAGCATTGGCGTCTTTTGTCATTGTGACCGTTACACCGATGTTTTTACCATCGGTTGTTAAATCAATGGTTTCGATACCGGTGGCTACTACGTTGGTGGCTACCACTTGTTCCGTCGCAAAACTTACAGGTACGCCACATAGAATTAAAAGGCCCCCGAGAAGCATGATAACGAAAAAATTTTTAACTTTAATTTTACAAGGTTTCATAAATAACCTCCATCGGCCATAATGATTAGCGTTCCGGCTAAAAATGAATCTTAACCTCTCCATCCGGGTCACTGCAGAGGGCGGTGCAATCCCCCGCACATGTGTTACAGCTCTCGCCGGGACTACAGACGAGGTCTCCGCATTCCCGGCAATCGACAAGGCAGGTCCCAAGATTTTCCCCGATAACAGACGTGCATACTGTATCCCCGCACGCACCGCAATCCTGAGGGCAATTAGCCAGGTCCTCAGTACCCACGTCGCAATTGCTGTCTCCGCAATACTCCCAGGAATCTTCGCAGATGATGCTTTTGATTAGTTGGTGGTTGTTATTGACTTCGTACTCGTATCGACAATTTTGCTTTCCAACACCATCAACCGTCGCACCGAATTTAATTCTATCATCGGGAGTATACATGCTGTTAGCGACCGGGGTTCCGTCAATAACGGGGATTTTAAAAGATAGTTTCTCACCGATGCATTCTGAGCCGCAGGCATTAATGCTGATGGCGCCGATATTGGAAGAAGCAATCTGGTTGCTTAATGCCGCTAGGGAATTGTTGATAGTCGCCACTTGCTGGGCGATAGTGTTGTTTAGCACAGTGGCGCGGATTCCGCTCAGGCTGGAAATCGAAATGGCCGCGAGGACTGTTGCAAAAATGCCCATGACCACCAATAGCTCAACTGTTGATAAGCCTTTGTTTTTCATTTCTAATCCTTCCTTGATTAGCTCATTATATCAAATCGAAAAGGAAAAGAATTTATTTTGTGCCAAAAAAAATCTCATCCTTAGTAAAAGGATGAGACTCCAATAAAAGGAAATCGTTTTCGTTTATTGGCGGCCAGGCGGTCCCGACACTGTGTTGGGATCCAACGGCTTTGCCCCTGCTTCGCTCAATTGCTTTCGCGTTGAGCTTCGCAGGGCCCCCGCGTTTTGTTTTGCGCTAGCAAAACAGCAGGGGGTCCCATCCTTACGGCCCTTCGGATATTTCCCGAAAGGTTCCGCATTCAAAAGAACGCGGAAACGGTTTGCCCTTTTCAATAACTAATTGATGCATCTATTGACTAAAGTATATCATGAGAAACGACTGGAAAAGCCGGCCAAACGCCTTCCAAAGAAAGCGTTTTCTTGAGAAAAATATAAACAGATTGAGAAAAGAAATTGGGGAAAAGGTTTTATAATAAGCCCGGATGGTGGTGGGTCCAATTTTGCTGTGTAAAGGGTAGTTCCACAAGAAAGGCTTCAAAGAAACCGGTTAATCCCCCGGGAGGTGTACCGACTGTTTTGTACCGGCTTTCAAAGTGATGCTCTTCTTTATTATTCTTTGCCAGGAAGTCCCAGGGCGGAGTCTTGCCCACCTGTCGGCAAGGGTAAGATCCTAAACTAAAGGGCGCTCCGGTAATGTCTGATGCTGTAATGGCTCCCGGGCCGCTTTGAAAACAGGAACGATCATTGGGTACCGTTGGAACAAATGTGCCGTCGACAACAGGAAACTCATCATCCAGTTCGACAAAAGAACCTGTGACGACCGCTTGATTAGCCCTCCATGATTGCGGATTAGGAGGCGTGTTATTGTCTCCCGCTTCATCATAGTACTCCCACATCTCTAAAAGATCAGGTGTGACCGCGTATTTTCCGGCAAGAGTAATGCCGTAATGATATTCAAAAACGTTATCTCCATCGGTGTCGACCCCCCCCTTAACTCGATTTGGCATTTTTAATGGATTAGACAGATCCGGATCGTAGGTAAAATTCCAATTGTAACCAGGGGTATAATTTTTATCCGCGCCGGTTCCGGCCGGCAGGATATTTCCATCATAGTTGAATTCTTCGGGGTAATTGCTGTGATGCTGTGAAATGGGGAGTTTAGCGGGATAAGTGTAATTGTCAGAGAGAAGGGTGACGCGATCGGAAACGATAGCGGCCGAGGGTTGCCAAGCCCAGTCGGGGTCATTGGCGGGGCTATAGTTATAATGCCCCTGGATAAAAAAATTACCCTGAACTATTGTTGTCAATCCGCCGGCGGGCAGCTGTTGGGCATTTTTTAGGCCAACAGAGACGGTTCCAAAATCACCGCCGACAATATTCTTGGGGTCGAGATTAATGATATGGCCGTTTGTAGGCAGCCACTTGGTGGAGCCTTCACTCGCAGCACAGGCTTCTAACGCCGTGACATTAACCATCACCGCCTCATTTACGAGGCCAAACTTGTGATTCATAAATTGCTTGTACTCAAAGAGATTTTGACCGCCGGAACAAGTTTCACCGGACCCCCAGCCTCCATCCGCTTGATTAAATTCGTAAAGAGTGCCGTTAATTTGAACACGTATGTCTCCGGTGCCTGCATTACGCCGGATGATCATGCTTTGATTGGAGGCGTTAGTCAATAATTGTGTCGGGTTGATTCTAGGAGGAGTAATCACTTTAGCGTCACCGGTGTCTTTGTCTTTTATGGTATTAAGAAGGTCGAGCTGGGTCAGATAAGCCAGCCAATCCGGGGCTTGTTTTTGGGAATCGGTTGCGTATACAGGATAGTTTTCATCTCCTTCGATATTGCCATAGTATTGATTTGTTGGGTTGCCGTAATGATCGGTGGTATAGCCGGTGCTGAGCCGGCTGGGGATATATTTGCCGTTTATCTTTACGCTTTTCTCATAGAAGTTACTGTTATTAGTAACGGGATCGTCTTTCGCGCAAGTCGAAGGGCTATTTTTCCAGCAATTGACATCATTTTCTTGGTAAATCCATTTATGGTTTTGGTTATTTGCATAATCATACCAGGCTGCTTGATTGGCCGGGGCAGCATCCCAGGGCCAAATGGGTAGCAGGCCGCTCGCAGGAGTCCAGGGCCGGTAACGGGCCGAAACAGAGTCGTATTCATAAAGCCCCGTTCTTTCTCCGGCGTAATGGCCGTCGAGAGTGTTCGTATAAGGCGTGTTGCCTTCTGACTGGTCACCTGGCGGTGGGTTGCTAGGGCCGTAACCGGCAGGAGTCACATAGGGCCACCGTCTTAAAGGAAAGGAATTAACCCCTCCGGCATAATCGCTGGGTTCAACAAAGAGGTTGTAATCCCAGGAGTAATTTCCGGCCGCGGAAAGTTCCGAGACATTGGCAATTTCCACACCATCAAAAAACTTCATGTTTTTGTTGGTGTGGATTCTCCCCCCGCCGGCATCGAGAGTCTGCCAGCCGAAATTCGCGTCATTTTGGTAAAAGGACAAATAATCAAACAGAGGATTTCCATCAATCTTTAAAAAATAGAGGAAGTTCCGATCGGCAAAAGTACTTTTGCTGAGGACAAAGTATTGTTTATTGATTTGGTAGATTTTGGATTCAAAAATCGGGACACCGTTGGCAACCAGAGCGTAATGAATACTGCCGTCAGCATCAGTAAAAAATGTTGTACCGGCCACAGAAGGGGTTGGGAGGCTTCCGGATCGATTCACAATGCTTTGATTTCCCGGAACATAATCATGGGTGAAAAAAGGGGTATTGCCTATGGAATGCTCAAGGATCTCGTAAAAAGTGTATTCGAGGCCGCGATGAGCCGCGTAACGGGCATTGAACCGATTGTACTGAATCCGTAGTTGATTGCTTGTTGTTGTTGATTGGATAAAGACCAGAACCCCGTAACTTACGAGCACGAGCAAAACGGGGTAAACGAGAAAAAAACTGACGAGTTGCCCGCGGTTTGATTCTATTTTTTTTAAAAAAAATGGTTTCATATGATCTTTTTTAAACAATGACCGCATCAATTGGGGGGATGTCACAATTTAAAGCATCTTCAGCACTCCAACCGCGATTCAAAAAGTTAATCATCATAACGATATCAAAGGCATTGTGCACACCGTCCCCGTTAAGGTCAGCCCTCCATCCGCCTCCCGCAGTACCGCCGATAGTACTTGGTAATTGTTCATTTCTCCACGCACGCCCGACGATCATCTGGAGATCCCAGCCGTCGATTTGACCGTCTCCGGTGACTTCGCCGCAAGCCATATGTGGGTCAACGTCTTGAGGGCAGTTATCAAAGCTCTCGCCAGGACCCCTATTGCCATCTCCGCAGCAGGAAAGGGTGGCAGGTTCCATGGGATTTTCCGGAGCGGTGCTTGTCCAATAGGTTGCTGGCGCCTCTGCTTGAGTCGTGCCACTGGCGGGTCGCGAAGTCGTCAATTGAATGCGAATTGTGCTGGCGAAACGTTCAAAAGCTATACTATCCACATTTTCGGTAATAATTTTAGTATCTATAATCGGAAGCTCTTGAGCCAAAGCGTAAGAGGCAAAACTAATGGTTCCGGTGAAAAAGACGATAGCAGAAATAAGATGGCTAAGTTCTTTAATTTCTTTTCGTATTGTTTTTTTCATTTTTTTAACCTCAACAGCTGCCACAATCCGTTTCACAATTAGAACAATCTTCGTTCGCGTTACAAGTTCCCGACGTGAGAGGATCACAAGGTGGACACACCCCGCAATCCGCCTCACAGCTAAAACAGTTTTCGTTTGCGTCACAAGTCCCCGATGTCAGAGGATCACAAGGTGGACACGCCCCGCAATCCGTTTCACAGTTAAAACAGTTTTCGTTTGTGTTACAAGTTCCACTGGTGAAAGGAGAACAAGGCGGACACGCCCCGCAATCCGATTCACAATTGACGCAGGTTTCGTTTGTGTTACAAGTCCCCGATGTTAGAGGATCACAAGGAGAGCACCCCCCGCAATCCCCAGGACAAGACTGACAGTTTTCTGATCCGTTACACATTATATCGCCGCAAAATGTCGTACACGCTCCACAGTCTGCCGGACAACTGATACAAGTTTCTCCGCCTTCACATCCCGATGGCTGGCCGTCGGGAAGCAAGCCGCAGGTTGTGCCCGTTTGGGGAGTTTCGCAGGGCCCGCAATCTGCAGGGCAGTTGGCACACGTCTCTCCATCTGAAACTTTACAAAATCCGTCGGAGCAGCATAATCCGCAATCTTGAGGGCAATTCAAACAGGTTTCGGCTCCTGAATCACAAGTGCTGT
This sequence comes from uncultured Planctomycetales bacterium, assembly GCA_964515035.1. Lineage (GTDB taxonomy): Bacteria > Omnitrophota > Gorgyraeia > Zapsychrales > CAZBRU01 > CAZEUO01. The sequence continues at coordinate 65,797 of CAZEUO010000004.1, read as the reverse complement.
TTCCGCAGGTAACGGTACAGACACCGCATTCGGAAGGGCACGTGACACAGGTCTCACCAAATTGTGCCTCACAACCCCCAACTCCATTACAAAGAAGGTCTTCACAACCTGCTTGCGTGGCACAATGAGTGGTTCGTATCAGTTGACGGCTTGCATTTACAGAATAGCGGTAAAAACAATCTTGCCTTCCGTCCGCGCCGTATTTAACCCTGCCATCCGTTGTATATTGAGTACCGGCAATAGGGCTATTATCAATAATAGGGACTCTGACCTCTAAAGCGTTACAGTTTTCTCCGTTACTATCGCAAATGAGGGTGGCTCCTTGAGGGAAGGTGCTTTTAATATCAGCCGCAATGCGTTCTAGGGCATTATTGCGGTTTATGGCGGCTTGGCCGCGTTGAGTCGAAAGAAAACTGGCGGTTATTCCTTTTTGGCCGGATGTGGTAAATACCGCGACAATGATTGTCATGACTGCAGCGGCTGTCAGCACTTCCATTAAGCTGGTGCCTTTTCGGTTCTTCAACAGCATTTTTCCCTTTCTAGGCCACTTTTGATTTTAAAGCAAAAAATCTTATCCACAAGAACGGGTCATTTGAAACACCAACGATATTATTCACTGAAATCGAGCTTGCAATTAAAGAAGGTTAGGTGAATGATGTGTCCAATTATAATCATTAAAAAGAATCTTGATGAAAAAGGCATCGGCAAAGCCGCTTAAGTTACCCGGAGGAGTGTTGCCCGGTTGTAGATAACGGGGCTCATAGCGTTGGTCCTCCCGTTTGTTGGCTGCAACCAAATCCCAGGGATTGCCGGGATTGGAGCCATCTCGGCAAGGGAGTCCACCTCCGTTAAAGGCAACAATTGTTCCATCATTTTCAATGCGAGCAACCCTGCCGCCGTTATTGGCGGGGTCACAGGTGCGGTTAAAAGGAACTGTCGGAACGGGATCGAGGGCAGCAGTTGATGGAATGGTATCGAGAGGAAGGAAATCACCTTCTTCAAGTTGAATAAACGACCCCGAAACAATGGCATTATTCTCCCGCCAGGTTGCTGGGTCAGGGGCGGTCGTTTGCGTACCGGGATCTTCGTAATAATTCCAAACTTCCAAAAAATCCGGAGTTACAGCGTATTTTCCGACAAGAGATACATTGTAATGGTATTCGCGGATATCACCGTTGATAACGCCGCCGCGAACCTTGTTAGCCGTTATAAGCGGATTGGCAGGGTTGTCAGGGTCATATTTTGCCAGCCAATTATAATTCTGGGTTGTTATATAATCTTTATCAAAGCCCGTTCCTTCTCCAACATCAGGAATACCATCGGCGTTGATGTAATCCCATGCCGCCGGATAATTGACATGGTGTTGTGTCATGGGAAGCGTGGTTGGATAATCAAAATCATCCGAAACAAGGGAAACGCGGTTTGACACAATTGCCGCCGACGGTTCAAATAGTAATGTATTTGCGGGATCGTAGTTGTAATGTCCTTGAAATAAAAGATTACCGTTGACGATATATGTTAGCCCGTTCTGGGGAAGAGTTTTGGCATTGGTGATAGCCAGCGACACGGGGTAGCTATCATAATCGTCTCCTGTTATATAAACATTGCTGATAACACCGCTGAGGGGCAGCCATTGTGTACCAAAATCGACCGCTTCACAGGTCATTAAAGCTCCAATATTAACGACCACCATTTCTTCGGGTGTGGCAAATTTATTATTGACAAAATTTCTAATTTCAAAAATCGTTTGGCCTGGTGCGCAAGAATTGGTATACCCGCTGACGGGGTCTACCACAATGGTATCGGTAGCGTTGATTCTGACCCTAGTTACTACTATTGGATTGCCATCCCCATCAACGTCCTCTACTTTCCTAATGATTAAACTCCTATTTGAGGTGGAACTGGATTTTGCTAAAGCGGTAACATCGATTTTAGGAGGCGTGATTCTTTCGCCGCCTCCATTGGCATCTTTAAGAGTATCGGCAATACCGGAAAAGCTTTGAGGATTGTTTTCGACCGTTGGAAAATCAGCAATAAAATCAGCCCACCAGTCCTTTGCTAGCTGGTTTTTTTGAGTATCAGTGGCATAAACATTGTAAGTCTGGGGATTTCCACCGGCAGGATTGCCGTAGTATTGTTTTTCCGTGTAAGCGGCACTCGCGGGCATGCGGCTGGGAATTTTAACTCCGTTGATTTGTGTACTCTTTTCATACAGGTTAGCGTTTTTGGTATAAATGTGGTTGTAGTTGGAATCAGTGGCGCAGCTGACCGGGTCTGTCTTCCAGCAATTAATATCGTTTTCCGCATAAAGATAATTCTTGGACTGGTCGGCAGCCCAATTTTGACTATCGGAAGGAACCTGTGTTCCATATGGAAATATGGGTTTTAATTCGCCGAGTGGATTTAAAGTAGCATGATAGTGGCCGTTAGGGCCCGGAATTTGCTTAGCCGGATTAGTAGGATCCCAAATCTCAGCCTGATTAGCGCCCGCATTAAACACAATTAACCCGGTTCTTTCCCCCGCGTAATGGCCATCGAGGCTGTTGACATAGTTGCCTGTCCCCGGGACGGGAGGATTGTTAGGGTCAAAATCATTGGGGGTTGCATATGGCCAGCGTCGAGGAAAGAAAACATTAGAAACCTCATCGTCAGGATGAACAAAGGGGGCGTGGTCCACGGAAAATTTTCCGGCCGTTGAGAATTCTGATACGTTATCAATGTGAACGTCTTCATTAAACCGAACGTTGCCATTGGCGTGGATCCTGCCGCCCAAGGCGTCGATATTCTGCCAACCGAAATCCACATCGCCCGGAAAGAAATACATAAACTCATACATGGGGCTGCCTTCGAGCCTGTAGAAATACAGACGACTTTCCCCTCCGGCAGTGCCTTTGACTAAGGCGAAATAGATCGTTTCTCCTTCGGCATTGAGCTGCGTATAAATTTTTGCTTCAAACTGTCCAGGGAGGACATAAGTCAGGTTGGCAAGGTCTATATGTGCAGTCCAGATGTTGGGCTCGGGAGGCATGGCCATACCAAAGTCAATCGGCTCCAGAATATTATCGGCTCCTACGGTGAAAAAGGCAAAAGGTTCACCTACAGAATGGGTGATGGTTTCATAAAATATGTACGACATCCCTCTGACAGCCCGGTACTCGGCTTGCATGCCGGCGTATTGCTTGCGGATTTGGGTGTGGGATGTTACGGATTGCAGGAAGGCCAGGATTCCATAAGCAACGAGCAGAATTAAAATGGGATACACAAGAAAAAACGTAACAAATTGGCCGTTTTGTGATTTAAGTTTGTTAAACATAAATGGTATTTTCTTTCGGTGTTATTTTTAAGGTACCAGACAATTTAGTTGATCCGGATAGCCGCGGATAACATGGTTTACCATCCTTACGACATCAACAATATCTGGCCCGACACCATCGCCGGCGATATCCGCTCTCCACCGGTTTTCAGCATTGTTAATGAAAGAGGGAAGAGACCCGCCTTTGAAGGCTACATTGACCAGCACCGTCAAATCCCATAAATCAATCTGACCGTCTCCGGTCAGCTCCCCACAACCGGCATTACCGCAGTCTGCCGGACAGGTATCAACAGTTTCATTAGAGTCACTTCCATCGCAACTTCCATCATTACAGCGTGCCTCGGTTACACCTGCCGGGTTTTGAGGACTTATCGATGTTGTAAAAGTTTTTTGCATTCCCGGGCTAAGCGCTGTAGCCGGATTAGAAACATTCATCGTGATTTTCACATACGGGTTAAAGACAACGCTGTCCACATTTTCAGCGATAACCTTAGTTTTATCCTCGAGAACTTCGGTTGTGGGTTGAGCGAAAACATTCGGCATATAGGCTAACACGCCGGATATCAACAAAGTTACAAAGGTTATGGGTATCATAGTAGATTCCTCACTTTTTTGTTTTTTGTCTTTTTATCATTCTAATCGAAGCCTGTGCAGCAGGCTTGGCAGTTTGCACATGTTTTTCCTCCTGAACAAACAGTACACGGTGGAGGCGGACACGAGCCACAATCCTGCTGACAAGTGCTGCAAGTTTCACCTAAAGATGCCTGGCATCCCCATTGGCCGCAAACTTGTGGACACGCTAAACAATCCCCTACGCAAGTTTGGCAGGTTTCATAAGGTACTGTACATTGAAGATCTCCGCACACCTTGCAATCCGCGGGACAATCAGCCAGGGTTTCATTGGGTGGTGTACAAAAACCATCGCCGCACACGTGGCAATCCGCAGGACAGTTAGTTCGGGTTTCATAAGGCGCTGTACATATATTATCGGGGCACACCGTGCAATCTGCGGGACAATTCGAAAGATTATCCGTTCCATTGCAAGTCCCATCGCCGCAGACAGGAATAGCGATGCAGGCAGGACAATCGCCGGGACAGGAAAGGCAGTTTTCATTAGTTTCGCAAACGGTGTCACCATCACAAACGATTGTATAGTTTTTGCAAGCGCCGCAATCAGAACTGCAGGTTTGACAAGTTTCTCCATAATTACAAAAGCCATCCGGGCAGCAATTTTGGCAATCTGAAGGGCAGTTTTGGCATGTCTCTGTCGGAGAATCGCAAGTGCCATTACCACAGCCGGCCGGACACTGAGATGGACAAGTGGACGATGTTTCTCCGTCTTCGGCTTGGCAGCCGGGCGTGAAGTTGCAATTCAGTACAGGAGATCCCGTTGTGGCGCAGACAGTCTCGCGAAGCAATCGCCGCGTGTTGCTGTCAACTCTGTACCTGTAGTAACAATCCTGGCGGCCATCGGCCCCATATTTAATTTTTCCATCCGCGGTATATTGAGTAGGAGGATTGCCATCGACAACAGGAACCTTGAGCGTTATTTCGCTGCAATTTTTGCCGAAAGCATCACAGTTATCACTATTGAGATCAAACGTGTATTTAGGTAAAGTGACTCCCGTATCGTAGCTGGAACGGATATCTGAGGCCATACGTTCCAAAGCGTTATTGTAATTGATGTCAGCATGGCCTTGTTTGTTAGTCAGGAGGCTGGCGTTGATTCCTTTATGGCCGGACGTATTAAATGCCGTAACAACGACGGCCATAATTCCGATAGCCGCCATTAGTTCCAGTAAACTGGCGCCTCTTTGGTTTTTCATCGCATCTTTCATTTTTTTAAACATTTGGATAGCCCTCCCTAAATTACGTCATTGCGAGCGACTTACAGTACTGTCATTGACACCAATAAAAAATTCTCATCCGCAAAGGATGAGAATGGTTGTGTTGGCAGCGCGGCTGTCCCGGTTATCTTCCGGGACCCTATGGCTTTGTGCCCCATCCTTGCGGCCCTTCTTTCGACGAAGGGTCCTTCGCTGTTGGCGAAGGAATAGTTTACCTTTTTCAACGTTACTGCAATTTCTAATCGAAGTATAACACATAAAATTTGATTTTCAATTGACAGGGCCGATAAAATGAAACAGAATAGTAGCGCTTTCTTCTATTTTGATAACTGTTAAAGCTTACGTCAATAACTTATTCAGCTATCTATGGGTTACGCAAAAAATCGGGAATTTTATTAAGGTTGAATCATAAGCCGGATGGACATTTATTTCAAATTTATTTTTTGAAATCAGCCATTTAAGAAAATAATGTCAAAGTCCCAAGACATCATTGTTTTAAAAGTTATCAGGCCCAAAGATCCCATTTTTATCGCGGCTTGGCCGGGCATGGGACACGTTGCGCTTAAATCTGCAGAATACCTCAAGAGTAAATTAGGCGCGCAATTGTTTGCCAAAATGCCCGGGCACCGGTTTTTTCACCCCACCGACATTAATATCACCAACAGCCTTATTTTAGATATCAACCTCCCGGAAGGCCGGTTTTATTTTTGGCAGGATCCTAACGGCAAACATGATTTGATTATTTTTATCGGCGATCAGCAGCCTCCAACGGAAAAAAATGCCGCTTACGCGGCGGCCATTCTGGATTTTATTGTACCTTTTGAGGCAAAAATGGTTCTAACCTTTGCGGCTGTCCTAAGTTCTATTGACCACTGGCACAGCCCAAAGGTGTGGATTGCGGCGACCCACCAAAAGATGCTGGATGATTTTCAGACCCTGGATGCAAAGCGTATGCCGACCGGGCAGATCAGCGGCTTAAACGGCTTATTTTTGGCGCTGGCCAAAAGAAAAAAATTCAAAGGCGCCTGCTTGCTCGGCGAGATTCCGTTTTACGCCGGGACAATTGAAAACCCGAAGGCCTCTTTAGCCGTCCTTCACAGCCTGATGCGATTTCTTGATATCAGAATTGACTTAGCCGAATTGTCACAGGCGGTTAAGGTCATGGAAGAGGAAATGGAAAAGCTGATTGCCCAGCTCCAGCATCCGATTAATGACGATGACGATGATACCGCACCGATTACCCCCGAAGAAATCGAAAAGATGCGTCATCTTTTGTCCAACCACAGCCAAATTCCCAATTCCGCCAAACGTCAGATTGAAGATTTGTTTTCGATGGCTCAAAAAGACCTGTCGACGGCGTTTGAACTCAAAGAAAAGCTTGACGAGTGGAATGCCTACAAAGACTACGAAGACCGCTTCCTTGAGCTTTTCAAAAGTGTCGACTCCAGAGATAATTGAGCAGCCGTAAAAGTTTTTTAATTTAGGCTGCTCATCCTGAGGCCTGCGAATCAGGTAAAGGGCCGAAGGATCTCATTGAGGAATGATGAAAGACCAGAAAGGATATTTTTACATTCTGACCAATAGGAGAAAGAATGTATTATATACAGGTTCGACGAAAAATCTCATAGATCGAGTCAATAAACACCGAAAAGGATATCAAAAAGGATTTACTCAGAAATATGATGTTAATCAGTTAGTCTGTTATGAGATATTTGAACACATTGATCAGGCTAGAGTTCGCGAAAGACAAGTGAAAGGTTGGCTACGTAGAAGAAAGATTGAATTAATAGAATCAAAAAATCAACAGTGGAAGGATCTCTATGATGATTTAATCAGGGATCCTTCGCTTCGCTCAGGATGAGGAGTCGGATATCTAAAAAACGGCCTGGCCGACTCCTCAGTACCCTTGAAATTCAAGCCCTCGATAAATTCGCAATAGAAACTCTCGGCATGTCCTCGCTCTCCCTCATGGAAAACGCCGGCCGGGCGGTTTCCTCCAAAATCCTTCACCGACTCAATAAACGCAAGAAATCTCAGAAGCCCTTTGTTGTGATCTTTTGCGGCCTTGGCAATAATGCAGGAGACGGTTTTGTGGTCGCCCGGCACCTGCATCTGGCAGGCGTTGGGGTTAAAACATATATAATAGGGAAGGTAAAAAACTTAAAATCTGATGCCGCGGCTAATTATCAGATTTTGAAATGGCTGAAAAGTGGTATCCGACATGTTGAGGCAATGAACCGTTTTGTGAAAAATGACATCGCCCATTGTGACGTGGTCGTAGATGCCATTTTCGGCGTTGGATTAAATCGGGACGTTGAGGAACCATTTTTTAGCGTTATTCAAGCCATTAATAAATACGGGAAATATGTTGTATCCGTTGATGTTCCATCGGGTTTAGACTCAACCTCAGGACGGATTCAGGGCAATTGCGTTAAGGCAAACGTTACCGTAACCTTTTCCTTTGCAAAAAAAGGTTTCTTCAAAAATGACGGTCCACATTATACGGGGCGGGTAGTTGTTGCCGATATCGGAATTCCAAAAGCTTTAATCAAAAAAATTAAAACACATGGATAACGCAAACAAAAGAATTACGAAAATCGTAACCATTTTGAAACGCGAGACCAAGCGGCTCAAGACCCCTTCGGTGACGCTTGTCGGAATGAAGTGGGGGAGCCCGTTTTTAGTTTTGATTTCCTGTCTTTTAAGCTTGCGCACTAAAGATGAGGTTACTCTCAAGGCCTCCGAACGGCTTTTTGCCCTTGCAAAAACACCCAAAGACATGCTTCGGCTTAGCATTGCAAAAATTGAAAAAGCCATTTATCCGGTTGGGTTTTATCATACAAAAGCGCGTAATGTTTTGTCGATTTGCCGGGATTTAGTTGAGAAATTCAACCAACGTGTCCCGGATGATATCGATACGCTGTTGACGCTTCATGGGGTAGGACGCAAAACTGCCAATTTGGTTGTTTCGGAGGGCTTCGGAAAGCTTGGCGTCTGCGTGGATACGCATGTGCACCGCATTTCGAATCGGTTAGGATATGTGACAACAAAAACACCGGAAGAAACGGAGTGGGCGTTGCGTAAGAAATTGCCAAAACAATTTTGGATCATCTACAATTCGCTCTTGGTAATGTGGGGCCAGAATGTTTGTAAGCCTGTTTCGCCTTTGTGTTCCCAATGTCCGCTTAATTCTCTCTGTCCAAAAGTCGATGTTACTATTCGTCGTTAGGGTTTCAGGTTAATTCAAAACCATTTTTTAGTAAAATTTTCCAAATGGTGCGAAAAATTTCTTGACAATGAAATTTAGCTGTGTTAAAAAATTAGTAGTGGTTCAAAAGTTTTTTAAAGGAAATATTGTATAATTTCTCCGACGGGAAATAAAAGTTAAAAATAAAAATTTAAAAAAGAGAGAAAACATTTGAAACAATAGAAGTTTTTAAGGGACCAAAAGAGTTTGGTCCCTTATTTTTTGAAAATCCATGAAAAAAACTATCGGATTCACGTATGATTTAAAACAAGACTGGGCGCCTAAGCCTAATGACCCGGCCGATGCCGCTGCGGAATTGGATTCACAAAAAACAATTGATGAGATTGTAACGGCGATCGAAGCCAACGGTTATACGGTCAAGCGTATCGGCAATGTGAACCGACTATTGCCGCAAATTGATCATTTAGGTGTTGATATTGTTTTTAATATTGCCGAAGGGCAGGTTGGCCGAAATCGCGAGTCTCAAATTCCGCTTCTTTTGGAAATGAAAGGGATTCCTTTTGTCGGTGCCGATGCGTTGAGTTTGGGAATAACCTTAGACAAGGTTGCGGCCAAAAAATGTTTTATCGCGGATGGTATTCCCACACCGCGGTATTTTACAGTTTACGAAAACGATGATTTGGAAACATTTCCGAAATTGAATTTTCCTTTGATTGTTAAGTGCCGTTATGAGGGCTCATCTAAGGGGCTTTCGAAAAAGTCGCGGGTTACGAATTTTGAAGAATTAAAAGAGCAAGTGGATCGCGTTCACAGCGTTTATAAGCAGCCGGCTATTGTTGAAGAATTTATTAAAGGGACCGAATTTACGGTTGGCGTCTTAGGCAACGAAAAGCTGGAAGTGCTTGCGGTTGTCCAGGTTGAAATCGAAGGAAAATTGAATTTAGGTGACGATTTTTACACGTTTTCTCGTTTAGCGCGACCGGAATTAGTCAGATATGTTTGCCCGGCAAACATTCCTAAGGCGCTCGATGACCGTTTGCAGGAATTAGCCATTTTAGCTTACAAAAGCGTTGATTGCCGGGATTTTGGCCGGGTGGATTTTCGTGTCGATGAAAAAGGAAATCCTTTTGTTTTGGAAATCAATCCATTGCCTTGTTTATCGAAAGAAGATGTTTTTTTTATCGCCCCCAAAGCTATGGGGATTTCTTATGAGGATATGATCAATCGCATTATTCATTTTGGTTTAGAAAGAAATGGTTTGAATAACGGAAAATTGCACAAAACCGAAATTTAACCAAATTATTACATTGTTTAAAATGCAAGTGTGTAAGATAGCCACGGAATTATAAAGGAGCGAGCATCATGAAGCCGGTTGAAACTCAAGTGAAAGATATGCAGTGGGCAGAGGAAGCTGCCACGCCTCATTCGACGGGACAGGTTCAGGTGGAATTGTCCCCTGATGAGGAAAGGATTTTGCGTCTCTACAAAGGGGCAACGGCTCTGGATTGGGAAGATTGGCGCTGGCAGATCAGAAACAGAATCCGCACCAAAGACATGCTGGAAAAAATTATTAAGCTTACTTCCGAAGAACTGCGTGGCGTTGAAGGATGTAAAGATAAATTGACGATGTCGATTCCGCCGTATTTTGCTTCTCTCATTGATTCTTCGGATGTCAAATGCCCCATTCGCTTGCAATCCGTTCCTCAAGGCCATGAGCTCAAAAAATATCCGCATGAAATGGCCGATCCTTGCGGGGAAGATAAGAATTCTCCCGTTCACGGGCTGGTGCATCGCTATCCGGACAGGGTTTTATTTTTGGTTAACGAGATGTGCGCGATGTATTGCCGTTATTGCACGCGCTCGCGTATGGTCGGCGACGGAAATCATACGATCCGTCCTTCCACACACGAAGCGGTCTTTGATTATATCCGTTCCAATAAAAAGATTCGTGATGTTCTGATTTCCGGCGGGGATCCTTTGACTTTGGGTGACAACATGCTGGAATACATCATCAAGACGCTCAAATCAATTCCTCACGTTGAGTTTGTGCGTATCGGGACGCGTATTCCCGTGACCTTGCCGCAGCGCGTGACTCCGGAGTTGATTGCGATGTTTAAGAAATATAGCCCGCTCTGGATGAGTATTCATTTTAATCATGCGTTGGAAATCACACCGCGGGTGAAAAGGGCTTGCAACATGATTGCCGATTGTGGAATTCCGATGGGCAGCCAGACGGTTCTTTTAAAAGGGGTTAACGACCGCGTCCATATTATGCGAAAACTGGTTCACGAACTTTTAAAAATTCGTGTACGGCCCTATTACATTTATCAATGCGATCCGATTTTGGGTTCCGGGCATTTCCGGACTCCCGTGTCCGTAGGGATTAATATTATCGAGAAGTTGCGCGGGCATACGACTGGTTATGCGGTACCGACTTTTGTTATTGATGGCCCGGGTGGCGGCGGAAAGATTCCGCTAAATCCTAATTACATTATTTCCAGCAAGAACGGCAAATGGACACTGCGCAACTTTGCTGGAAAGAAATTTACCTACTTCGACCCGGAAGAATAGGCCGGTTGAGAATTTTAAAAGCCCTGTACCTCGCGGTACAGGGCTTTCTTTTTTTGACACGAGTTATTCTCTTTGACGTGTTGGAAACCTCATGTTATCATAACGTTCCATAAGAGAAGTTTTTGAAAAAAAGATTCTGTAGCGCGAAGAGAGCAATTTAAAATCCAATCGGAAGGGTGGGTGAATTTACCAAATGGTTGAAGTCAAAATTCATGATAAAAATGATTTCGAGAAATGCATGAGAATCTTCAAAAAGCAGTGCCAAAAGGAAGGCTTTTTGATGGAACTCAAAGAACGGCGCTATTACTCGAAACCTTCAGAGAAAAAAAGACGGAAGGCAAAAAGCGGTCGTAAGCCCTCTTTTTGACGCTTTCCGTTGACCCCGCTTTTCCCGGCGCTAGCGGACCAAAACATGGGGAGGCTGGCGTCGGGATACAATCCGAACACAATTTCATTCTTTCGTTATGTCCAGTGACAGAAAAAAAGTCGCCATTTTAGTCGAAGACCTTTACCAGGTCTTGGAGGTTTGGTATCCTTTGTTTCGGCTCAAGGAAGAAGGGATTGAGGTTGTCACTATCGGATCCGGAACAAAGGAGACCTACGGCAGCAAAGAAGGCTACCCCATCAAGGCCGATATCTCCGTTGAAAAGGTGAAACCCGCCGATTTTGACGGCGTTATTATCCCCGGCGGATATGCCCCGGACATTCTCCGGCGTTACCCAAAAATCATCAATTTTGTCAAACGGCTTTATGTGGACGGGCGGATTGTCGCCTCGATTTGCCACGGGGGTTGGGTTTTGGTTTCGGCCGGAGTTCTTAAAGGTCACACCGTTACGTCATTTTTTGCCATCAAAGACGACATGATCGCAGCCGGGGCAAAATTTGTTGACCGCGAAGTTGTCGTCGATGGAAATCTCATCACATCCCGCAAGCCGGAGGACCTTCCACGTTTTACCCAAGAAATTATTAAACAATTGCAAAAGGATTAAAAACTAAAACCATGATTAAAGTGAAGCGGGCTCTGATTAGCGTTTCGGATAAAAACGGCCTTGTGGAATTTGCCAAGGGTTTGCAAAATCTTGCGATTGAAATTATTTCAACCGGCGGGACGGCGAAGTTATTGAAAAACAACGGCATCAATGTCAAAGAGGTTGCCGAAGTGACCGGTTTTCCGGAAATGCTCGATGGACGGGTCAAAACGCTTCATCCGGTGATTCACGGCGGGCTTTTGGCGCTGCGTGATAATCCGGAACACATGAAACAAATCAAAGAGCACAAAATTACCCCGATTGACATGGTTGTTATTAACCTTTATCCTTTCGAAAAAGTCATCCAAAAGAAAAATGTGGATTTATCCGAGGCTATCGAAAATATTGATATCGGCGGGCCTTCGATGCTGCGTTCGGCAGCAAAAAATTACAAAAGCGTTGCGGTTATTTGTAATCCCGGCCGCTACAAGGAAATTTTAAAGGAGCTTGATGTCAACAGCGGAATCCTATCGGATAAAGTGTTGGTCAATCTCGCCATTGAAGCATTCTATCTTACCTCGCGTTATGATAACCTGATTTACCATTTCCTAAACGAGAGGCTTAAAAGCGGCGAGATTTCCAATTTTCCCCGTGAGCTGCAGATGCGGTTTTTCAAAATTCAGGACCTTCGCTACGGCGAAAATCCTCACCAAGTCGCTTCCTTTTACCGCGATTTCGAAAATACAACCGGTTTAGCCAAGATGAAACAACTCCACGGCAAGGAATTGTCATTTAACAATATTGTGGATTTAAATGCGGCTGTGGATTTTGTTAAAGAATTCGACGGTCCGGCGGTCGTGGTTATCAAACACAATAACCCCACCGGCGTTGCCGAAGACAAAGTTTTATCCAAGGCCTATTCGATGGCCTATAAATGTGACAGCACCTCGGCCTTCGGCGGGATTATCGGTCTTAATCGCCCCGTTGATGAAGCAACGGCCAAACTCATTGCCAAAAGCGGTTTTATGGAATGTGTTATTGCCCCGGGCTATGAGGGAAACGTTTTAGAAATCTTATCGCAGAAGAAAAATGTACGCATCATAGAACTGCCGCTGGAATCCTTAAATGACGGAGGCTATGATTTCAAACGCGTATACGGCGGATTGCTGTTGCAAGGCCGCGATAACAAGAAAATTTCCGCTCAAGATCTTAAGGTTGTGACAAAAATCAAACCCACCCCATCCCAAATCGAATCCATGTTGTTTGCCTGGAAGGTTGTTAAAAACGTCAAATCCAACGCCATTGTTTTAGCCAAAAATCATAATGTCGTCGGAATCGGATGCGGACAGACCAGCCGTATCGAGAGCGCATTTACGGCCATCAAAAAAGCCGGAAAGAATGTCAAGGGCGCCGTGTTAGCCTCCGAGGCGTTTATCCCGATGACCGATACCGTTACACTAGCCGCCAAAGCCGGTATTAAGGCCATCATTCAGCCGGGCGGGTCGATTGCCGATCCTCAAGTGATCAAAGAAGCCGACCGGTTGAAACTCGCCATGGTGACAACCGGTGTGCGGCATTTTAAGCATTAAAGAATGATGGCACAGATTTATAAAAAGATTACACAGATTGAGGTTGAAAAAACAATCTGTGTAATCGACTTTTTAATCTGTGTAATCACATTAAAGTTTTTCAATATTTCATGACTCCCGCCGAGGCCAGGCAATATCTTGACTCATTTGTTAATTTTGAATTAAGACCCGAAACCGCTTATGCTCCATCCTTAAGGCTAAAACGCGTTGTCCGCCTCTTCGAAGCCATTGGCAGTCCCCAAAAAAAATTTAAAATCATCCACGTCGCCGGCACCAAAGGCAAAGGCTCAACATGCGCTTTTGCAGCTTACATCCTTCGCGAAGCCGGTTTTACGGTCGGGCTTTACACCTCGCCGCATCTCTATGATGACAAAGAACGAATCCGTATCCTGCGTCCTTCGCAAAAGAATGATTCTCGCGACGTCTTTGAAGGAAAAATTTCTACAAAAGAATTTTGCCGTACACTTGAGGCGGTCAAACCTTTTGTTGAAGCCGCCAGGAAAGAAAAACAATTGGACGGATTGACATATTTTGAGGTGTATACAGCGTTAGCCCTCTGGTATTATGCTGATCAGAAAATCGATTTAGCCGTTCTGGAAACCGGCTTAGGCGGACGGCTGGATGCCACCAACGCAGCCGATTCGGTTGTCTGCGGTATTACGCCGATCAGCATTGAACATACGATACAATTGGGGACAAAGATTCAAGAGATCGCCTCCGAGAAGGCCGCCATTATTAAAAGTAAGAAACAAACCGTCGTGATTGCTCCTCAAGACCCGGAAGTCATGAACGTCATCAGGAACAGGTGCCGTGCAGTCGGCGTAGAGCCTCTTGTCATCGGAGAGGATATCTTCTACCGTTTACAGAAATCTGAATCAAATCAGCAAGTATTTGACGTGCAAACAAAAGCAGGGCATTACCTGAATTTAACAACACGGCTTTTGGGGCAACACCAGCTTGTCAATTGCGCCGTTGCCGTTGCTATGGTGGAATCGTTACGACATTTTCAATTTAACATTGTCTTGAAAGCAATCGAAACGGGCGTGAAAAATACGGTTTGGCCCGGGCGTTTTGAAATTATCCAGCACGACCCAATGGTCGTGCTGGATGGCGCACACAATCCCGGGTCCTGCAAGGTGCTGGCTGCGGCCGTCAAAGATATTTTCAAAAACAAAAAAGTCACGCTGGTTTTAGGCGTTTCCGGTGATAAAGACAAAACGGGGATTTGCCGGGAGTTGATCCCGATCAGCCAAAAGATTATTTTTACGAAAACCAACCATCCGCGCGCATTTGAATTTACCAAAGATAATATTGACGGTGTATCCGGAATCAAGAATGTGTTTTTTACAAGAAGCATTAAAGAGGCGTTGGATTGCGCAAAAAAAGAAACCGCCAAAGATGGCGTCATTCTTGTGACGGGGTCGCTTTTTACCGTTGCCGAAGCCAGGACATTATGCGAACACCGCAACTAAACGATACCATTGTCGCGATCGCCACTCCTGTTGGGCAGGGGGGCATTGGCGTTATTCGCTTAAGCGGCAAAAAGTCTTTGGCGATTGCCGATAAGATGTTTGTTGGGCCCAAAAAAATCAAACCGTCGCAATTTCAAACACATACCTTACATTTCGGATCGATTGTCGACAGGCTAAAATCGAGCGACGAAATCATTGATGAAGTTCTCGTAGCTGTTATGCGGGCTCCTAAAAGTTATACCGGTGAAGATGTTGTTGAAATCAGCGGTCATGGCGGGGTTGTTCCTTTGCGCGCGATTTTAAAATTAGCAATCAACTTTGGCGCGCGCTTAGCCGATCCGGGGGAATTTACCAAGAGGGCGTTTTTAAACGGTCGCATGGATTTAACCCAGGCCGAAGCGGTTTTGGATATTATCAGCGCAAAAACCGATTCTTTTTTGAAGGTTAGTATGCATCAGTTGAAAGGCGAATTGACAGCAGAGTTGGAAGCGATTCGTGAGATTCTCATGACCCTTTACACGCACATGGAGGCCATCGTTAATTTTCCCGAGGATGAAGTCAACGCCGCCGATAAAAAACAATTGCAAAAACAAATCAAAGATTCCGTTTCGCGCGTGGAAGTGCTTTTGCAAACGGGGGAGCAGGGGAAGATTTTAAAAGAGGGAATCAAAGTGGTTTTGTGCGGCAAGCCCAACGTCGGCAAATCATCACTTTTAAACGTGCTCTTAAAACAGCCGCGGGCGATTGTCACCAGTGTTGCCGGTACGACTCGCGACACAATCGAAGAAACCGCGCAAATTAAAGGCATTCCTTTTCAACTGGTTGACACGGCCGGGATTTTGGAACCGCGCGATTTGGTCGAAAAAGAAGCCATTAAACGCAGCCATATTTACATCGATAATGCTGATTTAATTTTGCTGATTTTAGATAACAGCCGCCCCTTCAGTGATGACGACATAGCCTTGGCAGAGAAGATCAAGGATAAAAACGTTTTGGTTATCATTAACAAATGTGATTTGGCTAAAAAAATTGATGAAACAAAAATCAAGGCCTTGTTGGATGGCAAACCAGTTTTGAAGATCTCGGTTTTAAAAAAGACAGCGATTGGTGATTTGGAAGACGCGATTGTCAAAAATGTCTGGCACGGAAAGATTCAAGATGCCCCAAGGGTCATGGTCAGCAACTTGCGCCATATTGAATCTTTGAAGAATTGCCTTTCGGTTATTAAGAAATCAGAGCAATCTTTGAAGGATAATCTCCCGCTGGAATTGGTTTCGGAAGAAATTAAAACCGCCGTTGAACACCTGGATACAATTACCGGCCGCCATATCGACAGCGATTTGATTGATAAGATTTTTTCGGAATTTTGTATTGGGAAATAAAAGGCAGGTATTACGGACGGAAACTTTTTACGGGTATTTCGTCCTTCAGCTCCAACTCTTCAATCGCCACAAACAGCGTGGCGATTTTCTTTTTAAATTCTTCGTCCTCCCACATGGCCAGGAATTTCTTGTTTTGCAATAACCCCACCACGTCTTTCTTTTGGATTTGGGCCATTGTTGTTTTATCGGAAAGGACTTCGCGAAATGTATCGTCGCGATACACGGATTGGAATTCCGGAGTCGATTGAAGCCTGGATAATTTTTCCGGGCTTTGTGATATGGTTGTTACGGCTTCCGTATTGCGGATAAAGGGAATCTTGTTTTTGACAAAACGGTCGACAAAGGCATAGGAATAGGAATTGAGAACCTTTTGATGAAGGCCTTCTAAGCGGGGATTGCTGGCCGAAAAAATGGCCAAAGTAAAGACGCCCAGGATGATCATCCAAAAACCCCAAAAAAAATTGATGAGGCTCGCCGACACTTTACTGGATAGCCGGGCCGGAACACCTTTGGAAACGTTTTGATGCCACAGGACCAAAAGAAACGAGGCTAAAATCGAAACGATAATAGGCGCGATGGTGAGGCTTAAGAGAAACCCTTTGGCGTCATGGGCCATTCGAAAATACAGATAACCGGCGACACCGCATCCCAGAAAAGAGGCCGGCCCGATCAGAGTGCGGACGATTCCCTTTTCCCAACCGTTGGCAATAACAAGAATGAGCCAAATGACAACAACACAATCGACCATGATGTTAATCCTTAGGGTTTCTTTTTAAAAATTTCGGCATTTTCAATCAGGTTGGCGAGGAGTACCTTCTTTGAGGCGTCGATATCGATAAAATTAACCCGGACCTTAAAATGTGGATCGGTGCCTTGGGAAATGTCGACAACGCGTCCGCAGAGTTCGATTTTTTCCTTAAAATCGGGAGGGATTCGTAGCATGATCTGCAAAATATCGTCTTTGGTGAGTCGGGTGTCGATGATAAAAGCCATTCCACTTTTACTGATGTCAACAATGCGGGAGATCTGTCCATCGAGTGTGATCTGGCGGAATATCCGAAAGAGAATGCTAAAATCTTCTTTGACTCTGGTATCTTTTCTTTTTTCCTGCGCCATAACACGTCCTTTGCTTGGTTACGTATATTTTAATTCAATTCAGGAAAGACAGTCTATTTATCTTTGGATTTTTTCGTAAACCACTCCTTTTGCAGTTTTTCGGCATCCAAAATCCAGGCGAAGCCTTTTTGCCGGTCTTGGGGCTTGATATCGCCGACAATCAAGTCACGGTAGGTACATATTTCTTCTTCTTGCGTCCAGATTTTACTGGAGGAGAGGGTCGGAAATTTGGCCACCACAAATTTTTCAAATTCTCCTGATTCGTACAATTCCGTCAGGTCAGGATCCCGGGAAAAATCTTTTTCCCGGCACTCGCACCAAATGGTTTTGCCGGTCAAGGTCGGGATATAAATAAATCCTTTTTGAACGTCCCGGATCGATTGGATTGGCCAAAAATAAACTTTGTTTTCCAGCTTCGGGTTATTAAAAAATAGAATCAGATTTTTATCCCTCGGATGATTGGGATAGGTGGATAATTCGTTGATATTGCGCGCCGCCGTCCAGTTGTAAATATTGGTTGTGACCAGCCGGGAAGGCAGGATGTCGGATAGAAAAACCCGAAAATTAAAACTAATATGAATTAAAATGATAGCGAGGCCGAAGGCGGAAAGAAGTTTTTTAAAAGTAGGCGGGCGGGTTGCGCACGCATTTACGATATCATTGGCGGCAAAACAAATTAAAAAAATGATCCCGATAATCCACGAGAAATAATTTCGACCAAATTGTGCAACTTTGATGGCCTCGACCAATAGAGGCGTTGATAAACTCATGATGATCAGAGCAATGACGGCGAAATTTTTATAATATTTCTTTAAGAGATAAATTAACGACGCCGAGTAAACCGGAAACAAGACGGGCAGAATCAAAAGAAAATATTTCGCAATCCAGGCCCATCCGCCGCCCCGCAGCGAATCGGGAACAGGGAAAAATTGGGACAAGTATCTTTGATAAATGACAAAATTATTGCCTTTACGGCTGAACTGCAGAAAACCAAACGTTTGTTTGAGGCAAAATAGCGGATCAGGAATTGTAAAGAAAAAGAAAACCAAAAGCGCGCCTAAAGTAATTAGAAAAAGCCTCAAGAGAGTTTTTTTGAGGCAAACGGAATTGCGGCCGATTGTTTTTTCACAAAAGAAAAAGACAGCCGCATAATACGGCAGATAAATCGGCGATGTCGGCGAAGAAAACATCATCAATCCCAAAGCAATCCCGGAAAGAACATGCAGCCATTTTGATCCGTTGGCCCGCTGTAGGATAAAGGCGGCCAGCAAGAAATTCATCAATACCAAAGGCGGATGAGACCCCTGAAGGGCGTACATGTACGGCCAGAAACAGCTGGAAAACAACAGAAAGGCCAGAAAACCGATGTGACGGTTGAAAAACTTTTTCATGACAGCATATACCAGTAAAGACGATGCGCTAATCGAGAGAATCAAAAGTAAAACGTTGGGGTATAGGCTGTGGTCATCGTTAAGAATCCTCTGCATAATCGCGATTCCCAAAATCAGCGTTTCCTTAAAACGCATTGTAATTTGCAGCATTTGCGTTTCGGGGAGGTAATGCATGTAGGAAAAGAAGGGAAGGTTAAACAATCTTGCCGCCGACGGAATATAAGGATTTTCGGAGTCCGTCGGCCAAGCATTAATATGATAAGTTACGGTGGCTAAGAAAAAAAATATTCCCAGAGTCCAAAAGAAAATAAAAGCAGGATAAAATCGGTTGGTTTTTGTGGCCTGAATTTTCATTGAAGGTTGATTGTCAGGTTTTAATATATCCCAAAATTTACAAGCAATCAAGCGCGGAATCGAGCCGTCACAAAAAACTCTCCGATAAGCATTGAAGAACCTTGCTATGAGAGGTAAAATGAAGGCAGTTATGCAATATCTAACCCGTCTCTTAACGGTTTTTTATCTTTTAGTCTTCGGCCTATCTGCGTCTTCTTGCGATCAAATTCAAAAATCCCTTGATCTTCTTCAAGCCGACACGGCCTATAATCAAGGAAATTATGTGAAGGCCATCTCTTTTTATCAAAAACTGGTCCAAAACAACCCCCAAGACTCTGAACTTCAATGGAAACTGGGCATCGCCTATTACAGCAACAACGAGCACTCGAATGTCGAAAAACAAATTGAAAAGCTTCAAAAACTTAAGAATCAAAAACTCGCCGACGATTTAAAGCAATTGATTTATTCTCATTAAGATTTTGGCTCACAGAAGTAAGCAGACGTTCTTTTGGGAATTATGAAACGAGGCATCGGGAAGGGTGTTTAACGACTGGCGGACGATTTTTCTGTTGTGTCGGGCGAGCAGCCTTTGATGGCCAGAAACGGGATGTAGAAAAGCCCGAAGAGGAAGATGGCAAAGAGAGGAAGCGCCATAATCAGCTTGACGGCCATGGGAATTTGAACCTTAAACTTGTTGGCTTCCTTGGCCTGGAGAGCCTTGTACTCAGCGATGGTTAGCTGACGCTTTTTTGGGTCAAGTTTTTGAGGATCGACAGGTCCCTTGGGCTGGCTTTGAACTTGTTCAGGCATGGGGACACTATAGCATTTGAGTTTTTGAAAGTCAATAAGCGTTTAGCCGTATTTCCAAATTTCTTGTCCAGAATAGTTTAGGATGATAAATGAAAGTGGCTTATAAACTTTGGCGGAATGTGTTTCTTATGGAGAAAAAATCCGGATCATGAAGCGTCTATTGGGTGCGGCGGCAGTTTTATTTTTCGTTATGGCCTGCAGTTCTTTAATTTTTGGAGAAGGCACAAAACCGAAGGATGAACCGAAGAAAAATGGTCTCATTCGCCAGTATTATGACAGCGGCGAACTCATGGCGGAGCTGAATTATAAGAATGACCAGCTGGAAGGAAAGGCCTACGAATATTACAAAAACGGGAAGATAAAAAGCGAAAGAGTTTTTAAAAATAACGTTGCCCAGGGTCCCTATAAAACCTTTTATCAAAGTGGCGGGTTGTGGGGGGTGGGGCAGTACGATCAGGGGAAGAAAGTTGGCATCGTCAAAGGCTACTATAAAACCGGCCAGCTGCAAGGTGACTGGCCTTATAATAAAGACGGCAAAAGGGAAGGTGTCGCTAAACTTTACTACAAAGATGGGCCTTTACTTGCGGAAGACAATTATAAAGACGATAAAATAGACGGTGCTTGTAAGGGATATTATGATACCGGTGAATTATTTTATGTTGAAACGTACAAAGACGGCCTGCGCACGGAACGTAAGGAATATGAAAAAAGCGGGGTTTTGCTGACAGAAACAAAGTATTAATAGAATTTCTATAGCTTTACGTGGAACCCTATCGGATGTTTTTGTTTTTTCGGCGGATCCAAAATCTTTTTGATGGCGTTAAATACCACCTTAAATTGATAGTCGTATTTCTTTTCTATTTCTTCAATTTTTTCTTTCAACTCCTCATGTGATGCCAGCAGTTCTCGTAATTTTACAAAGGCACGCATAATTTGAATGTTAACCTGGATTGCTCTTTCACTGCGAAGTACGCTTGAAAGCATCGCGATCCCTTCTTGGGTAAAGACATAGGGTAAATATCAACGTCCTCCTCGGCCCTTTTTTGAGGTTTCAAATTGAAACCTCAAAGATTTCGCTTCCGCCTGTGTAAGCCTGAACATAAAGTCATCTGGAAAGCGAGTTAAATTTCGCTTAATGGCGAGATTAAGAGACTTTGTCGGTACTTCATAAAGCTCAGCCAAGTCGCTATCGAGCATAACTTTTTTTCCACGAAGAGAAGATATTTTACTTTGAATAATATCTTGAGGGACAATTTTCATTTTTGATCCTTTCTAAGTTATCCCCACCAATTCCTATCTAAGCTCCGGTATTGAATCGCTTCCGCTAAGTGTTCGGTTTGGATGTCATTGGAACCCGCCAGATCCGCAATGGTTCTTGCCACCTTCAGGATTTTATCATGCGCCCGGGCGCTAAAATTTAGCTCTGTCATCGCGACTTTCAGCAATTCGCCCGTTTCTTTTTTCAAAATGCAGAAATTTCGAATTTGTTTGTGGCTCATCCGGGCATTGCAAATAACGCTGTTGTTTGAAAACCTTCCCAATTGGACGGTCCGCGCTGTGTTAACGCGTTTTTTAATCTGTGTGGACGTTTCCGAAAAGGAGACGGCGCTTAATTCAGAGTAATTGACTGCGGGGACATCAAGATGGATATCGATTCTATCTAGTAACGGCCCGGAGATTTTGGATCGGTATTTTTGGATTTGAAGCGGATTGCAGTGGCAGAGTGCGCGGAAATTTCCGAATTGGCCGCACATGCAGGGATTCATGGCGCAAACTAGCATAAACTTGGAAGGAAACTGAGTTGTTTTTGTCGCGCGTGCAACCGTCACGTGATGATCTTCCAATGGTTGTCGCAAGACTTCGAGGACATTGCGGTTAAATTCGGGAAGTTCATCGAGAAACAAAACCCCATGGTGAGCTAAACTGATTTCGCCGGGCTTAGGGATAGTTCCGCCTCCGACCAAAGCAATATTGGATGTTGTATGATGTGGGCATCGAAAAGGTCGCGTTGTGACAATTCCTGTCCGCGAATCGACGAGGCCGACAAGAGAATGAATTTGTGTGGTTTCCAGTGCTTCCTGACGAGTTAAGTCTGGTAAGATGGTTGGCAATCTTTTGGCTAACATTGTTTTTCCGCTTCCCGGTGGCCCGATCAGTAGAATGTTGTGGCCGCCGGCGGCAGCGACTTCCAGACCGCGCTTGACATGGGCCTGGCCTTTGACATCCGTGAAATCAACATCGTAGACGATCGTATTCTTAAACAAAGATGTGCTTTCAGCCTTGACCGGTTGAATTGTTTCCGGTTCTAGAAGAAATTGAATCGCATGTTGCAGTGTTTGGACGGGGTAGACCGGAAGGTTTTCGGCCATGGCCGCTTCGGCGGCATTCGCCAGGGGGGCTAAAAGGCCTACGAAGTCTTCTTTTGAGGCGGCCATGGCAATCGATAGCGCGCCTTTAACCGGTTGAATATTGCCATCGAGTGAAAGTTCACCGATCAGGATAAACTGTTTTACATTTGGAATGTCAATTTGGTGCGTCGCCGTTAAAATTCCCAAGGCGATGGCCAAATCAAAGGACGGCCCTTCCTTCTTGACATCGGCGGGCGCCAGATTGACTGTAATGCGCTGGGCAGGAAATTGGTAACCGCTATTTTTAATGGCCGAACGGACCCGTTCTTTGCTTTCTTTAACGGCGTTATCGGGCAAGCCTACAATGACGCATGAGGGCAAGCCCGGGGCCACATCCACTTCGATGGTCAAAGGATAAGCCTCAAGGCCGCAAACGCCAAAACTCATGACTTTGGAAAGCATTGATAATATTCCCTTTTAAATTAACTTGACCTTATGGATGAAATCCGATTCGGCCCTTTGGTTTTTCAGGCGGCTCAAGCAATTCTTTAATTGCCTTAAAAACAATCTTAAACTGGTCATCATATTTTCTTTCCATCTCGTCGATTTTTTGTTTTAATCCCTTATGACTTAACAGCATTTCACGGAACTTGGTGAATGTTTCCATTATTTGAATATTGACTTGAATAGCTCTTTTACTCTTGAGAACACTGGAAAGCATTAAAATACCATGTTCAGTAAAAGCCATTGGGGGTTTTCTAGTGCCACCCCAACTTGAAGTGCCAAATTGGCGCTTCAAGTTTATAACCTCTTCATGTGTCAGGTGTAAAAGAAAAGCGGAAGGAAATCTTTCTATATTTCTACGAACTTGACGAGTTAAATATTTTGTCTCAACACCATAGAGAACTGCTAAATTGCTATCTAGCATAACTTTATAGCCCCGTATCACTAATATTTTGCTTTCGATATATTCTTGAGGAATTTCGGTACGTGTTGATTTTGATTGTTTTTTTGTCATAGGTTTTTCTCTTTCCTTTTAGGTTGTCTCTTGCGCTACCACCCATTGTCGGATTTCCAACTCGATCGTGACAGGGTATACCTCAAGCCCACAAGACGCCAAAACCGGTGGCTTTGGCAAGCATCAAGAGTTTTTAAAAGATTATTGATGTTATTTCAACGGACTTGCGATAGGCGGGGATTGTGAAAAGAGAAAAGACCTTGCTTTTTCATGCGTCGAAATTTATAATGTACCTTAACATAGTTACATTTTTCCGTCAAATGTAAATCTTTAACAGGCAATACCTTCGAAAAGAGAAACAGGCCCCTATTGAAGTCATGAAAAATATTTTTCAAGCCATCCTGGATAACGAGATCTTCATTATCACCATGATCGCGTGGGTTTTTGCCCAGTGCATCAAGGTGTTTTTGGGGGTTGTCCGGGAGAAGCGGTTTAACTTCCGCTGGTTTATCGGTACCGGCGGGATGCCGTCAAGTCATGCGGCCGGAGCAACAGCGTTGGCGACGGTTTGCGGGATTTCTTCGGGGTTTGACTCCATGATTTTTGCCCTAGCGGCCGTTTTTGCCTTGGTGACAATGTTTGATGCTCAGGGGGTGCGGCGTCAAACCGGCCAGCAGGCGGAAATCTTAAACATGATCTTGGCTGATATCTATTGGAAGGGCCGGGTAGAATCGAATCGCCTCAAGGAGCTGATCGGACACACCCCCATTGAAGTTTTGATGGGTTCGATTATCGGTTTTTTAACGGCCATCGTCCTATATGATTGGTAATTTCTTCAATTTAAACAAAAGGAGCGGCGTTGAATAAAAGAATTCTGGTCATTGGTGGTTGCATGGCCCTTGTCGCCATTATTTTTGCTGTTGTTTTGGTTTTTAAAAAAGGTCTATCCAGCGGTTTTGCCGCTTCTTCGGGTTCGGTTCAACAGACCTATGAGAGTGCTGTTACCCAGGAAGAGGGCAACGAACTTCTTGCCGCAAAAGAGACCTATCAGAGAATCATTTCCGAATATCCTGACTACAAGGATATCACGGGAGTTCAAAAACGGCTGGAAGCGCTTAACATGAAAATTATTTTTTCGGCGCTTGAGACACCCAAAACGGAAATTTATGAAGTCCAATCCGGTGATTCCATCGGAAAGATTGCCAAAAAATACAACACGACGGTTGAGCTAGTTAAAAGAAGCAATAATTTGATGAGTGACACCATTCGCATTGGCCAAAGACTCAGAATTTGGAAAGGGGTCTTCAGCATTTTTGTCGACAAAAGCCAAAATATATTAATTTTAAAATCCGATGACGAGGTCGTGAAAGTTTATAGTGTTGCAACCGGAAAAAATAACATTACTCCCGTTGGGGATTTAAAAATTATTGACAAACTTGTTAATCCCGTTTGGTTTAAAAGCGGTGCCATTGTTCCTCCCGAAAGCCCCGATAATATTTTAGGAACACGTTGGATGGGTTTTAATATCCCCGGCTACGGAATCCACGGGACCACCGACCCCAGTTCTATTGGCCAACAGTTGACGGCCGGATGTGTTCGCATGAGAAACGAAGAAGTCGAAGAGCTCTATAGCCTCCTTCCGATGGGTACGCAAGTCACCATTGTGGACTAAACGTTTCTGCCTAAAAATCGTGCGTTCTTTCAAGCACATAACCCATTACCCCTCAAACAAATTCGAAAAATATGAACGGCCTTGATTTTGAAAAACCCATAGTTGAGCTGGAGACCAAGATTAACGAGCTGCGCAATTTTAGCTCGGGACGCAATATTAACCTTGGTACCGAAATCAAGAAACTCGAGGAAAAGCTTGAAAAAGTCAAGACCGAGATTTATGGCCACTTAACCGCCTGGCAGCGTATTCAAATTGCGCGCCACCCGCAAAGGCCTTATACGCTGGATTATATTCGCCTCATCATGACGGACTTTGTGGAATTGCACGGGGACAGGCTGTTTGCCGATGATTTGGCGTTAATCGGAGGATTTGCAACGATTGGCGATAAAAAGGTGATGGTTCTCGGGCATCAAAAAGGGCGTGATACTAAAGAAAATGTTATGCGCAATTTCGGATGCGCCCATCCGGAAGGATATCGTAAAGCTTTGCGTTTAATGAAACTCGCCAAGGCGTGCCAATTGCCCGTTGTGATTTTTATTGATACGCCGGGCGCTTATCCGGGGATCGGAGCAGAGGAACGGGGCCAGGCCCAGGCCATCGCGTATAATCTTCGAGAAATGGCGGCCATCGGCGTGCCGATTATCGCGACGATTATTGGAGAAGGCGGAAGCGGCGGGGCACTGGGTGTTGGTGTCGCTGATAGAGTTTGCATTTTACAAAACGCTTATTATTCGGTCATTTCGCCGGAGGGGTGTGCCTCAATTCTTTGGCGCAGCAGCCTGAAAGCGCCCCAGGCCGCCGAGGCCCTTCGCATCACGGCCGAAGATTTAGTTCAATTTGGTATTGTTGATGATGTCATCCCGGAACCGCCTGGCGGAGCCCACCGTGACCCTGAAATTGTTGCCGCCAACCTTCAGAAAACAATTCTCAAACACATTAAACAATTGTCTTCGCTCTCGCCTAAAGAATTAATGAATGCCCGCTATGAAAAATTCAGAAAAATAGGCGAGTTTGCGACGAATTAAAAAATTAAACCTGTACATTTATCTATAAAAATTCTGCACGTGATGCCGTGGTTGCTGAACCCATGACACTTCAAGAAAATTCCAAAAAAGACATTCGGGACCTCTCTTACGACGAGCTGGGTGCGCATGTCCTCAGTCTTAAAGAAAAATCCTTTCGCGCCACTCAAATTTTTGAGTGGATTTACAAAAAAAAGGCGGCGAGTTTTCAGGATATGACCAATATTCCGATGGCCTTTCGCCAACGGCTCCAGGATGAATTTCTTTTCGAGAAACAAAACTTATTCGAAAAGGTTGTTTCTTCTGATCAAACGACAAAATTTCTTTTTGAACTCAAAGATCGCGAGAAGGTCGAAACGGTCTTAATCCCCACCGAAACGCGCGCGACGGCTTGCATTTCAACCCAGGCTGGCTGTAAGTTTGGGTGTCAATTCTGCGCCAGCGGTATCGGCGGTTGGAACCGAAATTTAAGTTGTGCCGAAATCCTAGCCCAGGTCCTTTACGCAAAGAATAATAATACACTTCACGAGTTATCTCACATTGTCTTTATGGGGATCGGGGAGCCGCTGGACAATTACGATAACGTGATTAGGGCCATCAAAATCATCAATTCGCCCTATGGCATTAATATCGCGGCCCGCCGGATTACCATTTCCACGTGCGGAGTGATCCCTCAAATAAAGAAGTTAGCGCGCGAAGGGATCCAGGTGGAATTGGCGGTCTCGCTTCATGGGTTTAATGATGACAATCGCAATATCCTGATGCCAGTCAACCGCAAATATCCTTTAACAGAATTGGTCAAAACCTGCCGGGAGTATATAGAGGAAACCAATCGCCAGGTCACTTTTGAATATATCCTGATCCGTGGCGTAACCTGTACACCCGGGGCGGCGGAAGAATTAGGAAAATTATTTAAAAAAATGACCTGTAAGCTGAATTTAATTCCCTACAACCCGGTAACGGAGTTTCCCCACGAAACACCTACCAAGATGGAAATGCTTTTGTTTAAAAAACGCCTGACCGATTTAGGCGTCCCCGCAACCATCCGCATGCCCCGCGGGCGTGATGTCAATGCCGCGTGCGGACAGTTACGCCACGTTTTACAACCATTAAATAAAGTGGCGTAGAACGTACCCGAACTGGAGTGAGGGTGCAGTTACGCCATTCGATAAAAAACAATAAGTTATAAGCGAAAATAAGACACTTTTCCGCCGGACGCTCTCCCAAGAAATTTTGGCATCCCAAAAAGTTGTATGATATACTTTGAACACTTTTAGGGATAATGTCTCCTCGAGTTTGTATTTCCTAAATGAGTTCCTATGACACATTTTCTTCCCAAACAATACCGGAAACTTCTTCAAAAGATCCTGTCTTCTTTTGTCTGCGTGACTTTTAGTGTCACTCTCCTCTTTCCTGTTTCCGGCTATGCTCAAGGGGCCGCGCAACCGGCCCTCAACTTACCGCCCATCGGCAGTTTCGTAAATTTATCCGCTCCTTATACGCCAACCATTGTTCGCGGTCTAACGCTTTATCCCCAAAACCCTTTGCAGTTTGATTTTATTATCGATTCGGGTGATGACCGTCTTGAAGGGGAGGCCTTTAAAGCGGAAGCGACAAAATTAATTAAATATTTCTTGGCATCTTTGACTGTGCCGGAAGAGGACCTCTGGGTCAACCTCTCTCCCTATGAAAAAAACAGAATTGTTCCGCAATCCTTAGGCGTAACCAAAATGGGGATCGATTTACTATCGCAAGATTATATCTTAAAGCAATTGACGGCCTCGCTTGTTTACCCCGAGGACGAATTAGGAAATAAATTCTGGCAACGGGTTTATCAAAAGGCACAGGAGCAGTATGGAACGACTGAAATTCCCATTAATACGTTTAACAAAGTTTGGATTGTTCCTGATAAGGCTGCTGTTTACGAACATAACGGAAGTGTTTTTGTCGTTGAACGGCATCTTAAGGTCATGCTGGAGGAGGATTATTTAGCGCTGAAGCAAAATTTAGATAATCCAAAATCCGGACCGAGTCAAATCCCGGAAAAGGATTCTAAAGCCATCAACAATGTGTCTTCCGGCATCATCCGCGAGATTTTAATTCCTGAGATTGAAAAGGAAGTTAACGAAGGTAAAAATTTCGCCAACTTACGCCAAATCTATAACGCGATGATTTTAGCTGTTTGGTATAAAAAGAATTTGCAGGAAAGTTTGTTGGGAAAGGTTTATATCGACAAAAATAAAACCCTGGGAATTGATGAAGACATAAATACCAAACAGAAAATCTACGCGCAATATCTCGAAGCCTTTAAGAAGGGGGTCTACGACTATATTAAGGAAGATTACAATTCCGCAACACAAGAAAAAATTCCCAGAAAGTATTTTTCCGGAGGAGCGGTCGGTGTTAGGGATGTTACGACCTATCGGGGACCGTTAAACGAACAACCCCAGGACATTCGAATTGCTGCTGTATTGTCTCATGGCGACGACCGTATTGTTACTTGGCAGGCACTGGAAAACAATTCCGGAGCGGCAGATCCGGCTTTGCTGCCCCAAGACGACACGAGACCTAAAAAAGTCGCTATTATTGGCGGGACATTTGATCCGTTCCATGTCGCGCATCGTAAAATGGCTGAAGATATTAGAGCGGAATTAGGGGTTGATGAAGTTGTTCTTGTTCCGGCCAATATTTCTCCGCATAAACTTGAAAGTCCGCCCTTGGCTTCCGGAGAACAACGTTATTCCATGATCGAAGCCGCGATGCGCGATATTCCCGGATTTAAAGTATCGGATTTCGAAATCAAGCACAGAAGCCCTTCCTATACAATCGATTTGGTTGAACATATTCGGGCGCAGTATCCTCAAGGATCCCAATTCTTTTTTATTATCGGGGAGGATCATGTCGAAAAATTAAGCAGCTGGCACAGGATTGACGATATTAATAAACAAGTAAAGTTTGTTGCGTACACCCGTCCGGGATATAAAAGAGTCGAATCGCCTTATAATGTCATTCATGTTGTTCGGCCGGCCATTGATATTTCAGCGACGGCCATAAGACAGCGTGCTGCGATAGGACAATCTTTAGAGGGTTTTGTTGATCCAGAAGTGGCGAAAATGATCGAGTCGGACGATTTATATCATCCCGATGAAGTTTTTACGGTCGATGCCAAGTCAGGAGATATTAAAACCATTTCAGGCCGCACGATTCCACATGATAAACCGTTTGCGGCTGTATTTGATGTTCACGGGACGCTTTTAAAACCAACGTGGAAGCTGGAATACGCCAGGGTTTATGACCAGTTGACTCATCGGGGTATGGCCGAAGGCCAAAAATGGGTTGAAGATAATATTGTTAAAGAAATTATCGATACCACGCGGGATATTCCCAATGCGGAAATCATCAGAAAATTAAAACTGCATGTCAATTTAGTCATGAACCAGGATGTCTCAGAAACTGACATCGAAAAAATAATCGCCGATTCCCATGAATTTTATAAACGTGAATTTATTCCGGAGGCCAATCCGGGAGCATTAGAAACTTTGAAATCTCTGGCCCGGATGGATATTCCATTGGTGTTTGTCACCGGAACCGTGAAAGAGGTTGCGATCGAACAGCTGAAAAAAGCTGGATTCGGTGATGTCATTTCTGAAAACACGGTGTTTGGAATTGACGAACAAAAAGAATTGTCCGCTGATGGCAGCCTTACGGGAAGTTCGCGCGAAAAAACAATTCAACATATTGCCGAGCGGTATTTATCGCACCGATTGCTTTATTTTGACGATTGGGTCAACGGCATGGACGTGGTGAAAAAGTTTGGCGGGATTAATATCGGGCTTCCCCAGGGCGAAGGGTTAGAGTTAAAGCGCAATCAAAATAAATTTATCTATGATGCAGGAGCGGATTTTACGATCGCCAAAGAGCGTGATTGGAGAAGGATAACCGCCTTGATCAAGATTCTTAACGAACGCCGCTTAAGAACGATACCGGTTCTCGTTAAGAAAAAAGTCCGACTGGCAATGGCCCAAGTGAATCCTACGGTAGGAGATTTAGTCGGTAATTTCCGGTTGATTGTCGATCGCATCGAAAAAGCCAGGGAACAAAATGCTGATGTCGTGGTCTTTCCGGAACTGATGATGACCGGCTATCCGCCCGGAGACCGTCTTAAGCAGAGGCACTTTGTCTTGCAAAATAAAGAATTGGTGAAATTGCTTTTGCAATATACGAATGGGATTACAGCGGTTGTCGGATTTGTCGATATCGATAAAAAGAACAGGATTTATAACGCGACGGCGATTATCTCTGATGGGAAATTGAAAGGGATATACCGGAAAAACGCTCTTGCGAATTACGGAGTTCTCCGCGAAAAACGTCATTTTTGGCCGGGAAAAGGCAGTCAATTACTTGATTTTGAGGGAAATGTTTTAGCCCAAAAGGTTTTCGATATCGATGGCCTTGAGACGTGTTTTAACACGTGTGAAGATGTCTGGGTTCAATCAGAGGAAAGAGAAAGCGGCGAAGGTATTCCTGATCCCATGGATGATGATATTCCCCCTGTTTATTTGGAACAGGCCGCTTTGGGCGCGAAACTCATTATTAATAATTCCGCTTCCCCGTTTCGAAACGGTGTTATGGATGTGAGGGAAGCATTGATCGGGAAACGGGTCCAACAAACAGGGGCCACAATCGTTTATACAAATCTTGTGGGCGGGCAGGACGGCATCGTTTTTGACGGAGGTAGTTTTATTATGGACGCGCAGGGCAACATTATCGCGCGGGCCGAACAATTTGCTGAAGATTTTATTGTTACAGATTTGGAAGTCGAAACAAACGAGAAAGATGATTCGCAAACTTCCGGTACCATCGCTCTGGCTAAGCCGATTATGGAAAATACGAAAGTAGAAATTAGTGAACCCAAGGTTTCAAAACGGCTCAGTGAATTGGAAGCCATGGAACGGGCCACGGTTTTAGGGATACAGGACTATGCCAGGAAAAATGGTTTTACCGAAGCTGTTTACGGGAATAGCGGCGGGATTGATTCTGCTTTAACCGGATATTTTTTGAAGCTGGCGTTTGGCGCAGATCACGTTACAGCCCTTTCTATGCCGACAGAGTTTAATTCATCCGCAACCCGTTCGGATGCGGAAAGAGCGGCCAATTTGTTGGGGGTGACTCATCGCGAAATTTCTATTCAAGAGTTGTACGAAGCGGTTCTTCAAAAAGTGACAACATTGTTGGGGGACATTAAACGTAAAGTTACTAAGGAAAATCTTCAGGCCAGGATTCGCGCCATTATCCTGATGGCATTCTCAAATGATAATCCGGGAACTTTGGTTGTGTCTACCGGCAACAAAAGCGAGCTGTCGGTTGGTTATGCGACCCTCTATGGTGATATGGTCGGCGGTTATGGCGCTTTAAAAGATTTATTCAAAACGGATGTCATTGCTTTAGCGCGGCATGCCAATGAAAAAGCGGGCCGGGAAGTTATTCCCGTCAGTATTATTGAGCGGGAACCGTCAGCGGAACTTAGCGAAGGCCAGAAGGACAGAGATGAATTACCGCCTTATTCCGTACTTGATCCGATTCTCGTGGGGCTTATTGAGGGTAACGAGTCTATAGCCAATTTATCGAAAAGATTTGACGGTGACGACGTATCGTTTGTGGATCGTTTGGTGGTTAATGCCGAACATAAACGCCGGCAATCCGGACCCGGTACAAAGGTTTCTACTTTGGCGCTGGATGGAGACCGATGGATGCCGATTACTGACGGTTATAGCGAATTGGAAACCCAGGAATTTATTTCAAGTTTTAGCCTGACAGATCGTACGGATCCTGCCATTTTGTCGCGATTGACTCCGGAGGACCAAGTCGATCAGTTTAACCGAGAGCGGCCGGCCGGGTATCCTGACCGGAGCATTCAAAATGCTCCCGTGTACACATCGGCTCATGTTAAAGACAATGCTTTGAGTCCCCAAAATTCCGAAGGATGGGCAGATCCTGATCCTGATGATCCGGTTTTATTGCCGGCAGACAAAAATCGTCTGGAAGAAGGAACGCGCGCGTTTATTCAAACTTTTGCCTCGGAGACAAGATTTATCAGCGGCCGTCCCAGAAATAAAAGAGAAATGTTTATGAATGGACGGGGCGATTTAGGATGGTATGGCCCGAATCTGGCGGAAGACGCCGTTATTCTGCGCCTCAATCAAAAT
>CAZEUO010000004.1:30701-33581 GCA_964515035.1 uncultured Planctomycetales bacterium | reverse complement strand
GGGAAGTCGAAGTTTTAGCCGGTGAACGGGATGATGATTCAGAAGGGTTCGCGTTGGCCGGCCAGTTTGCCAAACGCAACGAAGTCGGACGGGATTTTATCGGCGTTACCGCCAGTAAAGCGGCGTACCGCGAGTTTAATGTCAAATTAGATTTTAAACACGATGGCGTTGTTGTTTATGAAGGCCCTTCGGGAGATTGGCGTGATACAAATGATGCCTGGGTTGTGACGCGAGGAATCGCTGTCCTATTAACCTATGAAGAATCGCTCGGGCTTGATGTCCAGGCCAAAAAAGGGATGAAATCAAATACCATCCGCTGGGTTAACGCCAAGGACGATCAGCAAAAATTTTATGCGCGCCATCGAACGTTGATTGATAACGCATTAGCTAAAATTGCTTTTGAACAATTACTGACATCGCAGCAGAAAACGATTGAAAACTTTGATGAGTTAACCCTTAGTGTCACGCAATTGGATGAAGCTTATGACGCGTTTCGGGCAGGAAAACACCATTTTAGTGAGATTTATGACGTGACGATTCCGCAAACACCGCATGGGGGCGGCTATTATGTTGCCGCCGGATTAGAAGAGACGTTGGCGGATATTCGCCGCCGGCGTTTTACGCCCGATCATATAGAGATGTTAAGAAAATCAGGCCGGTATTCCGAAGATTTTCTGAAATATTTATTGGATTTTATTTTTGAAGGCGACATTAGCGGTTTAAGGGAAGGGACGGTCGTGACTTCCGATATCCCGCTTTTGAGAATCAAAGCCTCTCCTGTAGAAATCAAATTATTGGAAGGCCTAATTAAAAACCGGATGGCTTTTAGTACGAATATTGCCACCAAAACTTCCCGGATTCAACAGGCCGCTAACGGCGCTTTTGTCAGCCCGGAAATACGTCAACGCCTTATCCAAGAGGATGGTTTTGATCCCGTTCAAGAGCGTATGGTCGCTGATTATGGGCAAAGACGCGCTCAAGAAGAAGGCGCGTCGGCCGCGTCTCGCGCCGCGGTAATCGGCGGGGCATCAGCAACATCAAATGTCAAAGCCGCAAAACTGCACTATCTGGAGCCCACCGGTACCATGGCCCACGCCTTTGTCATGATGTTTGCACCGGAGGACGAAATCGAAGCCTTCCGGATTTACGCCGAGGCCTACCCGGACTCATCCGTATTTCTCATCGATACGTATGACACGATTGAGGGGGCGAAAAAAGCGATTCAGGTCGCCAAGGAAATGGAAAAACGGGGACATAAGTTGCTGGGGGTGCGCCTGGACAGCGGAGATTTAGTTTCGTTATCCAAGCAAATACGCACAATGTTTAATGAGGCCGGGTTAAGTTATGTCAGGATCATCGCCTCTGATGATTTGGATGAAAATCGTATTACCGAATTATTGTCAAACGGGGCGCGCATTGACGGATTTGGCGTGGGAACAAACTTGATCACGGGCGGTAAGCAGGCCACTTTAGAGATTAAGATTGTTCCATCGAACGAAAAGCGTTACTGGCGGGTTCATCAAAATAGGGGCCAAATTCAGAAATTTGTGACAACTCAAAAAAGCCGTACCGTCATGGCGGCTTATCAGGAAGATATTGAGGAAATGCTGGTGCAAT
Source organism: uncultured Planctomycetales bacterium (assembly GCA_964515035.1). Taxonomy (GTDB): domain Bacteria; phylum Omnitrophota; class Gorgyraeia; order Zapsychrales; family CAZBRU01; genus CAZEUO01. The sequence goes on along the minus strand of CAZEUO010000004.1, from coordinate 31,964 downwards.
TTTGGGCGAATGGAGCCAGGGTCAATGATGCCGAAAAACCATGGCAGGCGCATTTGCGTGCCAAAAACGATATGGATCGGTTGAGGCCGGGTCAAAAAAGGTTAAACGATGCGACGCCCATTCCCATCGAAGAAAGAGACAACTCGCTCTCCATTAATCCGGAAACAGATGCTTTTCTGAGTGTGGATACGCAAGGGGCTTTTTTACGACGGGGCGGATTGCCTGTCGCCAATGCCGATGAAATGTTGCCCCAGAATCGCAAGGTTATGAACTTATTTCCCAAGCGAAACCGGTTTGCTTCTTTAGATCAACATCCGCGGGGCCACGTCTCTTTGGCCAGCTCCTATATCGGCCTGCCGCCATTAGCAACGGTTTTGACTCCGGATTTTATTAAAGATTGGACCGAAGATAACAATTCAATTGCTGAACATGCGTTGTTTAATCTCTCTGATCTGCATGTATATCTCGAAGGCGGTTTTAAACCGGAACAATACAACGAATTTGTTAATGACACTAAGGGATTATTAAAAGAGTTAACAGAGCGGGGTTATGTTAATTCCTACGGAGTCAAATTAGAAGCCTTTAATAATTTGGAGTTCAAAGACTTCACACTTTCCGATAAATTTAAAAATCAAAAACAACGGATTTTCGACACGTTAAGAAAACACAGAGGTGTCGGATTCCAAGTACTTTGGACGGATCACGCTTTAGAGGGGAGCAACGAGGCGCAATTACACCGGTCCATGTTGAATAAGGAATTTGAATACATCGTGGTCAAAGGGATGGATGGGAAGGATGATTCCTACAGTCCGTTTGCAAGCAATGCCGGCGTTCCCACAGAATTGGACGGCCAGATTCGGCAAAGAGGATTTAAGCGGCTTTTCTTAACCGGCTTAGCGGAAGATTACTGTGTCGGGTCAGGGGCCTGCAGTGCGGCGGAACTTGGTTATGACGAAGTGTACGTTGTCATCGATGCCACAAAGCCGGTTGGTTTTCCGCCGGACAGTATTGCCAATATGCGGGCAAAATTTGACAAGCTGGGTATTAAACTTATCACAACAGAGGAACTGATTGCCGCCAATCAAAATCTCGGTGTTAAGATTGCCGCCCGTCACGAAACGCCGATTGCCCACCCGACGATTTTTGAGGAAGATGAAAATTCGTCTCTGGAAGAAGACTTTTATCATTTGACGATGGGCCAGGCGATGTTTAACCAGGGCTTTCATAACCGGAAGGCAACCTTCGATTATTTTTACCGCTCGG
>CAZEUO010000004.1:28031-30691 GCA_964515035.1 uncultured Planctomycetales bacterium | reverse complement strand
GCCGGCGTCAAATTTTTCTTAAGAGATTTGATGAACTTTACATTTTCCAAGGAACAGATAGATTATTTGCGCCAGACCGGGCGGTTTACGGAAGAGTACCTTCAATTTTTGGCCAATTTTAAATTTTCCGGGAATATTTACGGTTTGCCCGAAGGAAGCGTTGCATTTCCCAAGGAAAGTATTGCCAGTGTTGACGGGACAATGTTTGAAATCGTTATTGAGACGCTGATGCTTAAGGATATGAATTTCCCGACTCTGGATGCCTCCTGGGCCAATAATGTTGTTATGCGCGGAGGAAAAGAGCAGCGGGTTGAAGACGGGTTATCGACAGCGCAAGGGCGTGCGCATCGTAGTGCTTCCTGGGCTGCCTTTATCGGAGGGTTAAATCGTACCACCAATATGGATGCCCATTTAGCTTTCGGAATTCCATTGGCTATCAGAAATGATGAAGGACAACTTTTACAAGGAAATATTTTAACCGGTGGTGAAAAAGCAGCTCACGGGGGCGTGTTTAAGCTTTCTTCATTTGACGGAGAAGATCGCGTGAAGGCAAGCGGGGCAAATCCTGCAAAAGCGTCGTTACCGGGGAGAAAACGAAGCTATGATATTACTGATGACAAAGGCCAGTTGGTGGATGTCATCATCGGTTTTGAAAACGGGGACGATTTAGAGCTTCCGCAAGGACAGGAAGCCGCGCCGAGACAAATTCCATGGGTTCAGGAAGGAAAGGTTGTTTATCACACTCCGGATGCCTTTGATGTTCGCGCTTTTGTGCGGGAACAGGTTCAACGATACCAGGGAATCACACTAGCCCGCCTCTCGACAAAATTAGCGGGGGCACAACGGGCACTGATCGACCACGCCAGCAGCCTAAAAACACAAGAAAGACCAACAGATTTGGCCTTGTTAAGTACTCTGCACACGGTTGCCCGGACCCAGGCCCCGATGGAATATGGAATACGATTTTCCGTTCCCGATGATAAAGTGAGTTGGGATGTTGATTTTCCGGAATACAATCCCTCTAATATTTTGACCCAAAAAGTTTTAAACAATGACTATAGAGCAAAAGATGGCGGTTGGGCCGATCCGGAAGATTTTTCAATTGTCCTCGATGATATCGCGTCGGAAAGACGTGAACGTATGATCAGCGCTGAAGGGCGGGTGCATTATGATCCGAAAACCGGATTGCCGTTAAATCCCCGGGGACGCACAGGAATCAAAAATCGCGGGGAGCTTGGAAAATATGGGCCAAACCAGGCTGTGGATCCGATTGTAACGCGGATAAATCCCGCAACCGGAAAGTTAGAAGTCCTGTTAATTCGCCGAAAAGATAATAATAAAATTGCTTTTCCGGGAGGAATGGTTGAAAGATTCCGCATTGCCGAAAAAGCGTATTCAGAAGACGCGATGGGAGCCACATTACGGGAATTAAAGGAAGAAACGGGGATTGTCCTCGATTCGCAAGATATAGAATCAAGTTCAGTAGTATATGAAGGATATGTGGATGATTTTCGAAATACGGATAATGCTTGGATGGAAACAAAGGCTAGGCATTTTCATGTTGCAGATCCCGCCCGGGCTCAGAAGTTAATTCCCCAAGCGGCGGATGATGCCATCGAAGCCAAATGGTATCCTGTTGAAGAGATTCCGGAATTAAACGCCAGTCATGGGGAAATTCTAAAGATTGCTCTTCAAAAAATGACTGTCAAACAAGATTCGCAAACAGATCCGGCCTTGTTAAGTGATTATGTCGGCGGTATCAACCTGGCTCCTACGATGCTTCATTTGGAAATTAAACGGGATGGCCAGGGGATTCCGCTTCCTTTGCCTCAACAGCCGATTGACAGTATGACCATTCATGGGTTTGCTCCTATCATCATCAATATCATGCCGGCCAATGTGCCTCTTCTTTTGGGGGAAGGCCTCCCGAAGAATAAATCCTACGACAGTATTTCATTAGCCAAGTAATTTTTTAAAAGTAAGAAAATAAGATTTCATAAAAAAACCGATCTTGATGATCGGTTTTTTTATTCTTTATGAATTTAATTTATTTCGGATTTTTAAACATCTCGCCGAATAGCCCTGAAACATCCATAATGGACGTCGATTGCTGCCCGACAGGGTATCCGTAGATGCGTAATTTATCGGGAATATTTTCGGCAAATTTCAACGCAACGACATTTTGGCCGCCGCCAAGAGCGTCGGAAAGAAGCCTCTTTCCCTCCGCCTCTGCCTTGTAGACGGCGAGCTTACCCGCAGCCTCTTGTTCCAGTTTATACTTTTCGGCGTCGGCTTCAATTTTCGCGGATTGGGCGCGTCCCTCGGCCTCCTGAACGGCTTTGAGTTTCATACCCCGCGCCTCGGCTTCTTGCCTTTTGGCCTCTTCTTCCTGGGCAAGGGCCTTATTTTTATTAATTTCGACTTGTTGTGCCGCGAGTTTCTTTTGTTCGATGGCACGTTCAAAATCCGGGCTGAAAGAAAAATGCCGGATGAGCGCATCATGAATTTTGAGAGCGGGATACTTTGCAATAACCTCATTCAGCTTTTGTTTGATGGCATCTTGCATTTCATTGCGGACTTTACCTTGATAGATCTCTTCCGCGGAATAACTGCCGATGGCGAGCCTTGCCTCCGAGCGGATTTGTGGCAACAAGATTTGA
>CAZEUO010000004.1:22432-28021 GCA_964515035.1 uncultured Planctomycetales bacterium | reverse complement strand
AAGATTTGATCCTCGTAATTAACACCGACCTGTTGATGAAGAAGAGGAACATTATTAGGATCGAGGGCGTAGATGATGGTCAAATCAACCTGCACATTTTGCCCGTCGTTCGTCTTGAGTTCCAAAGAATATTTTTTGGCCTCTTCACTGGCTAAGGTATCGGAGGGAAAAGCCCGGGCAGCGACTTTATAAATCACCATGTCGGTAATCCAGCGGTTATAAAAATGGTAGCCGACGCTCTTGGGCGTTTCGTTGACCTTACCGGCCACTTTGTTAATTTCTACGGCAACCTCGGTTGGGTGGACGTTGACCCAGCCAAATGACACAACCAAAAGCAGAATGACTGCCAACGCAACGACCATTCCGGGGATTTTCATCACTAACTCCTTTTTAACCTGCACGTTTTTAAAATTTTGTTGTAACCGATACCAGAGTTCAAATAAGAAATTACGGCCCTCGTTGCTTGATGCCAAGAATCTAAAAAAATTAACAAGGGCGACAATGATTAAGGCGAGAATTAAAAGTTGGAATGGATTCATGTGTCTTTACTGCGAGGATTATTTGTCGAGTACGTAATCGGGTTTCATGATGGGCTCGAACTTGTCCGGCGTTTTAAACGGGAACGATACCACATCCCAAATTCCGGAGCCCATTCGCCCAACGGTATAGGCAATTCCTTTGACAAATCCGGAAAAAATCCCCGTTCCTATATTTGTCTTATCCTCGGAGCTTTGTTTCCAGCTTAAGTCCACCTGTTTGGCAATTTCAATAGGTGAGGTCACAATATTGACGATGCCGCGGTTGAATTTTTTTGCGGGATTAAACGGCGTTGATTTTGCTGTCTCACCGGTTTTCGCCGGCGAGGTATCTTCTGCGTGAGCAAATAAGGCAACTGATAAAAGGGTAAGGGTGATTGTAAAAACGGCTGAAAATTTTTTCATAATTAAATGCCCTTGTAATGTTGAAGGAAGTCTATCACTTTTCTGGTAACAAAGTCAACGGTTTTCATAAAGAAATTTGGTACAAAGAATTTCCAATATCAGGGTTTTCACTTGCATGCCCAAATATCATAAAACTGTGACGACTCTTTCAGCGTGTATTTTTGATAAAATGTTTTCTTGAATTCTTCGCTAAACAGTTCCTCTTGGGGGTTAAAGAAGTTATTGATTTGAAACGGTGGCCCGCCTTTAGGTATCAGAAAAACCTTAACTCGGCAGTCTCGCAAGAATTCCATGGCCTTCGTCGGAAACGGATAGCCGGTTCTTTGCCAGTGCATTAATGCGGCCGCATCAAGAGGATGGCGAGCGTTTGCATAGAACGTCAGCATGGGTCTAAAATACGTATAGGCATATTGGCCTCCGTAACCCATCTCCATGGTCTCTTGCGGATATTTATCGATAATCTTTCGAATATCGTTGTAAATTTTAGCGGCCAATTGGTCATCTTTTTTGAATGAAGAGAATGTCATGACTTTCGCGTAGTAGATAGGCGAGGCAAAGAAGGACGCCCAAAGTAAGGATGCGTAAACAACGCACATGGCTCCGGCGATTTTTGGCTTATCCTCTCTTGTGTCCTTCGCTTTTCCATCGGCCAGGGTCTTTGTGATGACATGAGAAAACAATCCCACATAAATTAAAGCCAGAGGGATCATATGATGAATTCCGCCACCCTCTTTGGCAGAAGCATAGATGAGGATGAGCGTAGTCAACGAAAGTAAAATAATAAGTTTCTGGTTGTTTTTTAAGAGCTGAATAGTCTTTTTTCTTTCTCCAAAAATCAAAATCCCTGATGACAGAGGAAGAAAAATATAAAAAAATACCATTTTAAGATTTTCTGCCAGCATAAAATAACTGAGGGGGTGTTTAGAAACAACCACCAGGCAGCCGATATAATCTATTATGTTTATGTTTTTGAAAACTAGAAACGGAAAAACGGCCACCGCTATTGCCGGGATCAGTGCTAAGATTGCCGCCTTCAGTCCATGGCGGGAATAAAATATAAAATAAATAGGAACAAGATAGAGAAAGGTATGTATTTTAAAGTTGATAACAATTCCCAGGATAAGGCCTAAGCCCACCGCAGTGGGAATTCTTTTTTTTCCTTCCAAAACCAACAGGCTTAACGCAACAAGAAATAAAATATAGGAATCCGACCTATTCCAAAAGGTCGTATTGGCAAAATTTAAATAAATCCAGGTCAGATATCCTAGGAGAATAATTCCCGTCCGGTTTCCAAGATCTTTTCTAAAGAGCATAAACATAAAAAGCAAACTCAGTGCCCCGGCAATGATGCCTCCGATTTTTGAAGAAAATATGCTTGGGCCAAGCAGCTGCAGGAAAAGGCCGTTAGAAATGTAAAGCATAGGGCCGTGCGGGAATGAATACCGAAGGGGATCTATCGCGCTGTGATAAAGGGGCTGGCCTTTCAGAAAGAAAAAAGTAACGTTAGCGATATTGGGCTCCACATGGTCGATATATAAAGGACTGGTCGCATACCAGCCGACCAGAAATAAAAAATAGAGTAACCAGGATAAAGAGATTAGAAAAAGAGGGGTAAAAGAAAAACGCAGAAGTATATTTCTTACATATTTTCTGGATGCTACTAAATACAGGATAATCAGCGGGATTGTTTTGCAGAGGAAAAGTATCATGCGAATAAGGAAATAATGCCGAAGGAGGGAGTTGAACCCTCACGTCCGTGAAGACAACGGTTTTTGAGACCGCCGCGTATGCCATTCCGCCACTTCGGCAAAAGCAAGTGGAGCTGAGGGGGATCGAACCCCTGACCTCTTGCATGCCATGCAAGCGCTCTCCCAGCTGAGCTACAGCCCCTGAAATTTCTGAATTTTAGAAATTTCATCCTGAGTCACCCTCATTTTCAGTTTCTGTGACGAGGGGAAAATTAACAAAATAAAAAATTGTAGTGGCGTCAATCATAACATTTGAAAATATTTTTGTCAATGGAGCCCAAAAGACTAAGACCTATGGTACCTCTTCAGATCCTGCCTTCGGCAGGATCATCCCGCCGCAAACCCGACCACGGACTTCCGGCGACATCCCGCCGAAGCAAATCGCATTCCTCCACGGACTAAAGTCCGTGGTCTCCTACAAAGGCGGGATGAAGGCGAGGGTTGACGCTCCTTTAAGACTTTGTTAGAATGACTTTCATTGTAAGCTAACACCTTGTCTCCATTACAGTTGCAAACGAGAGATTATTATGCCTTATACCATTGAAGAAATAAAGCAAATCGAAAAAAAGTGGCAGGCCCTTTGGGAAAAAAACGGAATTTTCAAAGCCGTTTGGGATCCTCAAAAACTAAAATTTTATTGCCTGGAAATGTTTCCTTATCCGTCGGGAAAGATCCACATGGGCCATGTGCGCAATTACACGATTGCCGATGTGATTGCCCGTTTTAAATTGATGCAAGGCTTCAACGTCCTTCATCCGATGGGTTATGACGCCTTCGGACAACCCGCCGAAAATGCCGCCATCAAAAACAAGACAGATCCTGCCGTATGGACCAACCTTTGTATCCAGGAAATGCGCGATGGTCTCAAACGCATGGGTTTTTCCTATGATTGGGGCCGTGAATTGTCGACCTGTGATGCCAGTTATTATCGCTGGAATCAGTGGATTTTTTTGAAAATGTTTGAAAAAGGCTTAGCCTATAAAAAAGCCTCTGCCGTTAATTGGTGCCCGAGTTGTGAGACGACGCTGGCCAATGAGGAAGTTATCCAGGACGAATGCTGGCGCTGCAAAACCAAGGTTGTCCAAAAAGATTTGGAACAATGGTATTTGAAAATCACGCATTACGCCGAGGCGCTTTTAGAGGATTTGAAAGAATTGAAAGGCTGGCCGGCGCGCGTTATTACTATGCAGGAAAATTGGATCGGTAAAAGTTATGGTGTCGAAATTCATTTCAAAATCAAAAAGACACGCGATGTCTTGCCGGTTTTTACGACGAGGGCGGATACCATTTTCGGAGCAACCTATGTCGTGTTGGCCCCGGAACATCCGTTGGTAAAAAAACTCATTGCCGGTTCAAAACGTGAAAAAGAAATTTTGTCTTTCATAGAAAAAGCGGCGGGTCACAGTAAAGCAACCCGCGTGGCCGAAGGGTTAAAGAAAGAGGGAATGTTCATCGGTGAATACGCGGTTAATCCCGTCAACGGCGAAGAAATCCCGATCTGGATCGCTGATTATGTTTTGATGGACTACGGGACCGGCGCGATCATGGCTGTGCCGACGCATGACCAACGCGATTTTCTTTTTGCCAAAGAACATCGTTTGCCCATGCGCATTGTCATCGCAGATCCGGCAAAACCAAATCAAAAAGTGGAAGACCTCAAAGAGGCCTATGTTGGCGACGGTGCTCAGATCAATTCAAAGCAATTCGATGGCCTGCCTAATCGTGAGGCTATCAAAAAAATTGCGCAATGGATGTCCGCCACGCCGCCTCCATGGAAAATAGCTGCGGCGGGCGAGACCTCGCCTGACAAATCTCTTCAAGATTTGTCGCGGCGGGGCAACGAAGCAATGGGTAAGATCACTGTTCATTGGCGGCTGCGCGATTGGTTGATCTCGCGGCAACGTTATTGGGGAACGCCTATCCCAATGATTTATTGTGAAAAGTGCGGAACCGTTCCAGTTCCTTTGGATCAGCTTCCGGTTGAACTTCCTAAAAATGTTTCCATTACCGGCGAGGGGGGAAGCCCCTTATCGCGCGTAAAAGATTTTGTCAACGCCGCGTGTCCGAAGTGCAAAGGCAAGGCCCGTCGGGAAACCGATACCATGGCGACATTTTTTGACTCGTCATGGTATTTCTTAAGATTTTGCTCGGCACGTAACGAAAAAGAAATTTTTAATAAAAAAGAAGCGGCACATTGGATGCCGGTTGACCAATATATCGGCGGGATCGAGCATGCCATCTTGCATTTATTGTATTCGCGGTTTTTTACAAAATTTTTAAAGGATTTGGGGTTAATCAACTTTTCCGAGCCGTTTACCCGGCTTTTAACCCAGGGAATGGTTTTAAAAGACGGCGAGGTCATGTCCAAATCCAAGGGCAATGTCGTTGACCCCGATGGGATTATTGAAAAATACGGTACTGATGCCTTGAGACTTTTTATCCTGTTTGCCGCGCCGCCGGAAGAACAGCTCGAATGGAATGACCATGCGATTGAAGGTTCGCGGAGGTTTTTAGGCAAAGTGTTTCACATGATTGAAGACCGTTATGATTCAAAAGCCAAAGCCGCTCAATTTGTTAAAGACGATGATGATAAAGTATTAGAATTTGAACGCAATAAAGCGATTAAGCTGGTGACGCAGGCCTTTGAACAAGGTTTTAAATTTAATACCGCCATCAGCCACATCATGGTCTTGGTCAACGCTATTGATAAATATCCTTCTGCCAAAGGTGGATCGCGGGAAAAGCAGGTCTTACTGAATCAGGCGCTTGAAACGGCTGTACTTCTTTTAGCTCCCTTTACGCCGCATGTCTGCGAGGAATTCTGGCAGACAATGGGCGGGCAGGAGACCAGCATTGTGAAAGTACAATGGCCGAAATACGATGAGAAATTCTTAAAACAG
>CAZEUO010000004.1:21414-22422 GCA_964515035.1 uncultured Planctomycetales bacterium | reverse complement strand
AACAGGATTCCGTTTCTTTTATTGTGCAGTGTAACGGGAAGACGAAAAAGATCATCACGGTTCCCACTGATACGACGGAAAAAACCATTGTAGAAATTTTGTCAAAAGATGTTAGAATACAAGAGCTATTGCAGCAAAAGACAAAGATCATTTTTATCCCGAACAAGTTGGTCAACATCGTCACCTAAGGGCTTATGGACGCAACAGTTTCGCAAAATTCCATCGAGAGTTTTTCCTTCCAGACCAGAAATTTTTTTAAATTCAGCACCTTTATTATCCTCTTAATTTTGGTATGGGCGCAGCTCGTTAAATTGGTTTTTAAAATAACCGTCATTCCTGATGTTGTTTCCATCATTGTTGTCTTTATTTGTGTTTTGTATTTGTGGCTGGCGGAACGTAAGGATATCGAAGTTTTGCAGGCCTTTAACCGGGATTTATTAAAAGCCCGAGAAGACCTGAAAATGAGCCATGTCGACACCATCCTTTCTTTAGTCTTAACCCAAGAAGCCAAGGACTCGTACACCTACGGACACTCAGAGCGGGTAAAACGTTTTGCCATGATGTTAGCGCAAAAAATGGGGCTTCCCGGGGAAGACATTGAAACAATCGGCCGGGGCGCTAAGCTGCACGACATTGGAAAGATCGGTATTCGCGACGAAGTCCTTTTCGGCGTTGAAAAATTAACCGAGGAGCAATTTGACCTGATTAAATCTCATACCATCAAAGGGGTTACGATTTTAGAGCCGTTAAAATTTTTAAGCGAGGAAAAAAAGATTGTCCGCCACCATCACGAGCGTTTCGACGGGACAGGCTATCCCGATAAGCTGAAAGGTGAGGGCATTCCGTTGGGCGCGCGCATTGTCTGCGTTGCCGACACGTTCGATGCGATGAGATCCAAAAGGCTGTACCGAGACCCTCTCACGAAAGACGCCATCATCCGGCAATTTCAAGCCAATTCCGGAACCCAGTTTGACCCCAAGGTCGTTGAGGCCTTTCTAGAAATCGTCC
>CAZEUO010000004.1:19891-21404 GCA_964515035.1 uncultured Planctomycetales bacterium | reverse complement strand
GATGTTTTTATTAAAAACTTCGATCAGTTCTACGTCTAACGGATTGATGTAATCCGTTAAGCCCCAAACCAAACGGTACCTTAATAATGTTTGACCTAACTCGACAAGAGAAGATTGTCTTGCTGTCCTTGGCGTTGGTCTTTCTATGTGGTGTTTCCTTAAATATGGCATTTAAGAAAAATCCCATGTTAGGACAGGCGATCGCTGTTTTGGACAATGACCGGTTGTATCGAAGAGTAAACCTCAACACGGTTTCCTATGAGGAGCTCGTCAATCTTCCTAATGTCGGCCCGGCCACGGCGAAACGAATTATTGTTTATCGTCAAGAAAATGGCCCATTTCATCACTTAAACGAATTAAAAGCGATTCCCGGGGTCGGTGAAAATCATTTCAAAAACATTTCAAAATTCCTACAAATAAACGGTTCGTAACAATGTTATGAAAAATTTAAAACACCACTCATTTATGCAACGCCCCCTGGTTGGGGTTGTTATATTTTTTTGCGCCGGAATTTTGGCGGATAAATATATTTCGCTGAGTTTTGCGGCCTATGTTGTTTCGGGGGTATTGGTTTTGTTTTTGGCGGCCATTGCTTTTCGCCGGAGAATGTTATGCAGCATTTTTATTATGCTTGCATTTCTTTGCCTGGGAGCGGTTTTTTCCAAGAATTTTCAATACGCGCCCAAGGATGATATCGTGCGCGTGGCAAAATACTATAGAAGCAGCCCTGCCGTTTTGGAGGGGGTCGTCGTTTCCGATGTTCAAAAAAGAAAGATCTTTCGAACGACGAAAACTACCTTTGAATTAAACGTCAAACGCTTGGCGACCCCGTGGGGATGGAAAAAGAAGACCGGAAAGGTTCTGGTGAATATTTTTCGCGATGCCGACCTTCATTACGGGGAATATATCCGTATCGAGGGAAAATTACACCGGCCTTTTCGGGCGTTACCCGATTCAAAATTTTCCTACGCGCAGTATTTAAAAGCCCGAAAAATTAATCTTATTTTAAGTGCCAAGAAAAGCAGTCCCCTCAAAGTTTTAAAAACGGCGGGGGACTGGTCAATAAAAACGTTTTCCATACATTTAAAAAACCGCTTTAAAGAGATTTTTGACGAACACCTTTCCCCAAGCGAGGCTGGTTTAATGCAGGCGCTGATTATTGGTGACCGCTACGATATCCCCAAAAACATTATGAACCTTTTTGTCCAGACCGGGACAGCGCATATCCTTGCGATCAGCGGGTTTAACGTCGGGATCATTGCGTTTTTGCTGCTATTGGTTTTTCGCCTTTTACCGATCGGGCGCAAGGCCCAGTTGGTTTTGACAATCGTCGTCTTGATTTTTTATGCCATTTTAACAGGGTTGCGGCCCCCGGTTGTGCGCGCGACCATCATGGCCGTCGTTTTTCTTTCCGGCTTTCTGGTTGAACGCGAACCCGACACACTTAATTCGTTGTCGTTCGCCGCTTTATTGATTCTCTTGTCTAGTCTTCTGTATTTTTCCTTTACATCTG
>CAZEUO010000004.1:13351-19881 GCA_964515035.1 uncultured Planctomycetales bacterium | reverse complement strand
AGTGTTTTGTCCATGGTGCTTTTTTATCCGAAAATATTTCTAGCCTTAACAAAGGGTCCGGAATTCCTGCAAAAGCAGCCGTTTTTATTTTGCTTGCAGTCATTATCAATTTCTTTGGCGGCCTGGATTGGTGTTGTTGGGTTTATTGCGCTCTATTTTGGTATCATCACGCCTGTTACGGTTTTGGCCAACCTGGTTGTTATTCCGCTGATTTCACTGGTCATCATATTGGGGTTAGGGATGCTGGCAGGGTCGTGGATTCCCGGATGTGCCACGATTTTTGCCGTTTGCCTGAAGGTTCTATTGAACCTAACTGTTTATTTCATATATCTTTTTAGTTTTGTTCCTTGGTCCTATTTTTATCTTTCGTACGTATCTATTTGGGCTGTGGCGGGTTACTACGGCGTCGTTGCGTTTGTGGAATTGTTTGGCGGGACACTTAGGAAGTTCTTTTTTCGATTCTTTCCCGCACCCTTGGCCTCTGTGGGGGGTTCGAAGGATTGACAAAAAAGTTCAAGTGTGGTAGAGTGAACCCCATGAAAAGGCTTTTTTTATTGACGGCGTGCGCCCTGTTGATGTTTCAGGCACACGCTTTTGCTTTTTGGATCTGGACGCCGGAAACCAACCGCTGGACCAACCCCAAATATGACGTCAAAGACGATCCCGAAGAGCAGCTGACGTTTGCCAAAGGGTTTTCTGCGGCCAAAGATTATAAGAAGGCCGTTCAAGAATTTGAAAAACTCATCCGTCATTATCCCAAATCCAGAGAAGCCGCCGAAGCCCAATACTTAATCGGCCGCTGTTATGAAGACCAAATCCGGCCTTATGAAGCCTTTAAATCCTACCAAAAGGTTGTTGACAAGTATCCCTTTAGCGATCGTTTTACCGAAATCGTTGAGCGGCAGTTTAAAATCGGCGAGCGGCTGTTAAACGGCGAGGGCAAAAGCGGGAAATTTGTTTCGACACTCTTAGGCAGCGACTACGACGTCATTGAAACCTTTCGTACTGTCATCAAGAACGCCCCTTATGGACAATATGCCGCTCCTGCGCAGTATCAAATCGGATTGTATTTGAGCGAAAAAGGTTTGTTCCAAGAGGCCAGAGACGAATTTGAAAAGGTTGTGAATGATTATCCCAATAGCGACTGGGTCAAGGCCGCGAAATATCAAATTGCCCTGGTGGATGCCAAACGCTCAACGGAGGCGCAGTATGACCAGAAGGTTACAAAAACGGCGGTTGAGGAATTTAAAGAGTTTGTCAAGATCTATCCCGACGCCGAACTCTCCGAAAAGGCCCAGGCACAAATCAACGACTTAAGAGAGAAGGAGGCGGAAAATCACTTTCTCATCGCAAAATACTACGAGAAAACAAAGAAATATAAAGCCGCAAAACTCTATTACGAGACGGTCATGAAAGACTACCAAAACACATCTTGGGCAGCCAAGGCCTCGGAAAGATTACGCGCGCTTGCCTCAAAGGATCAAACTAAGTCATGAAAACAGTTTCCCCGGCTTTCGGGTTTTTTATTCTGTTAGGGTTTCTATTCTGCGGTTGCGGCTATTCGACGCGATCAGTTGTTCTTGGCGATTTAAGGACGATCAATATCGAACCGTTTAAGAACCGGATTATTTATGGAACTGATGGGGCTCGTAACGTTTACCTCCCGATGCTGGAGGTCAATATTACCAACGCTATTGCCGACCGATTTATGTTTGACGGTAATTTGAAAGTGACCAACAAAGATAAAGCGGATTTAATTTTGCAGGGCGAGTTAATTGACTTCAGGCGTGATGCTCTGCGTTACACTGAAAGCAATGATGTTCAAGAGTACCGCATTACAATTACAGTTTCAATGACTCTCTGGGACAATGCAGAGCAAAAACCGGTGTGGAGCGAATCGGGCTTTTCCGGCGATTCGACCTACTTCACGACCGGCAGTTTGGCCAAATCGGAATCCGCGGCCGTCCAGAACGCGTTGGCGGACCTTGCCCGCCGGGTTGTTGAGCGGACCATTGAAGACTGGTAATTTCCATTCCCCAATTGGCATAATACAGCCATGACCTATCTTTTTTTAGGGCAGGATCTGACGGCAAAGGACGCGAAGATTGCCGAAATTAAGAAAAAAATCTGCCCCTCTCCTGAATCCCTTAAATTTGACTGCGAAACTCTTTACGCCCAGAAGCTGGGGCCCGACGAGCTAAAAAAGGCCCTGATGGCTATTCCTGCTGTCTCAAAAAACCGGCTTGTGATTATCAGAGAATGCCAAAAGTTGACGGCACAAAATAAGGAATTGATTTTGGAATTTTCCGGTAATCCGGGGCCATGCGTTTTGGTTTTGGAATCCCAAAAAGCAGATTTGACCGATGCCTTTATTAAAACAATGAGCCGTACGGCAAAAGTTTTAAATTTTAAGAACGAGGAACCGCTAAATGTTTTTAACCTTACCCGTGCGATTGCAATCAAAAAACCGGCGGAGGCATTAAAAATCCTATCGGCCTTGTTGGATCAGGGCGATCAACCGTTGCAGATTATGGGCGGATTGGTTTGGTTTTGGAAGGACGCGCGCAGGGGGTTTTCCGGTGAAGAATTTAAAAAAGGCCTCTTGGCATTGCAAGAGGCCGATCTTAATATCAAAAGAAGCCGTTTAAATCCAAATCACGCGCTGGAAGTTCTGGTTGTTAAGCTATGCTTTGAAAACGCCGGCTGAAAAAAGATTTGCGGCGGGCGGCAGTATTGCGATGGAGCAGATTGATTTTAACGGCTTTGTCGAATTTCTTGAAGAGAATCTGTAAGGCGGATTTTGCTTCAGCTTTGTTCTTTTGGGAGATTAACTCCTGAAATTTTTTGACGGTCCGCTTTAACTCGGACTTGATATCAAGATTGTGCATGTGCTTCTTGTGATTTTGGCGTTGAGCCTTAATGGAATTTCTACGGTGTGGCAAAAGTATCACTCCTTTCGACGTCAAACTTCGACGGGATCTTTAACTTTCAATGCAGCTTAAGGGGCATAATATAGCAAACACAAAATCCCATGTCAACTGATAAATACAGCCAACACGATTCAAAACGGGGCATCGTCAGATCAACGACCATCATTTCTCTGGGGACTTTGAGTTCCCGGATTTTAGGGTTTGTCCGGGATATTATCATTGCCAAACTTCTGGGGACGGCGAGCGGAGCAGATGCCTTCTTTGTCGCTTTTCGGATTCCGAATTTGTTTCGTGACCTTGTCGGTGAAGGGGCAACCAACTCTGCGTTTGTTCCCGTTTTTTCGGAATACGAAGCCAAAAAAGACAAGGTGGAGTTGTGGAATTTTGTCAGCGTTTTCTTGATCCTCTCGCTGATGGTCTTAAGTCTCATCACAATTCTGGGAATTGTTTTTGCGCCAGTTATTGTGCGCGTCATGGCCCCGGGATTTTTAACCGATCCCCAGAAACTTGAAACAACAATTTTCTTAACCAGGATTATGTTTCCGTATTTGATTCTCATCGGTTTGACGGCTTACAGCATGGGTATTCTCTATACGTTCCGGTCGTTTGTCACGCCGGCGTTTAGCCCGTGTTTGCTGAACGTTGCCATGATTGGGAGTGCCCTGGTTGCGACATTTTTGCATCATGATCATGTCCTTGGCCTGGCCATTGGTGTTCTAATCGGCGGGGTGTTACAGCTTTCTGTCCAAATCTGGCCCTTGGTTAAAAAAGGGATTCACATCAAAAGGCCATTGACGCTGTCTCATCCGGGCGCAAAAAAAGTCGGCCAGCTGTTATTGCCCAGGCTATTTGGGTCGGCGGTTTATCAGTTGAATATTGTGATTGATACGTTTTGTGCTTCATTGTCGGGTATTGTCGGCGCGGGCGGGATTGCGGCCATTTATTACGCCAACCGCATTATCCAGTTTCCGATGGGGCTGGTGGGTGTGGCGTTGGCATCGGCGATTTTACCGTCGATGGCCGGGTTTGCCGCCCGGGATAACCTGGAAGATTTAAAAAAGACGCTGGCCTTTTCTTTAGAAAATATCTTTTTGGTTATGGTGCCGGCCAGTGTTGCCGTTATGCTGCTCGCTTTCCCGATGACAAAAATTCTTTTTGAACGAGGCGAATTTAATAGTTATTCCACTCAAATCACCTCCTGGGCGCTTTTATTTTCCGCCTTCGGGCTGGTTGGATTCGGGGGATCAAAAATCATGGTTACGACGTTTCATTCCCTGCAGGATACGGCAACGCCGGTGAAGGTGGGTTTTGTCTGTTTGATCACAAATGCGGTCTTAAATTTTCTTCTCATGGGGCCGCTGAAGGTCGGCGGTATTGCCCTGGCGAGTGCCATCGCTTCAACAGTGAACTTCCTGGTTTTGTTTTATCTCATGAATAAAAAATTGGACGGTATTCATGAAAATCTGCTGCATTATTTTTTTAGAGTATCTTTGGCGGCCGGGCTCATGGGTAGCGGCATTATTTTCGCCTGGAACCAATTGGGGTTCTTTCCTGAAATCACCAGGCTCCTTGTCGTTATGGCGCTGGGGATTTTTATTTATCTTGTGTCCTGCCTGTTCTTAAAAATCAGTCAAGTTGAGGCTGTCTTGCGATGGATATCAAGGCCAAGGTAAAAACCCTTCCTCTGACCAGCGGTGTTTATTTAATGAAGGATAAAAACGGCAAGGTCTTATATATCGGCAAGGCCATTTGTCTGCGTAAACGCGTCCAATCCTACTTCACTCGTCCCAAAGGCGCAATTTCCAAGACGGATCTTTTAGTCTCTGAAATTGAAGACATCGGAATTATCGAAACCAATAGCGAGGCCGAGGCGTTGATTTTGGAGGCGAGCCTCATCAAGCAATTCCAGCCGAAATACAATATTGACCTGCGCGACGATAAAAGTTACCCGTTTATCGAAATTACAAAGGAAAAATTTCCCCGCATCTCAGTTGTCCGCCTGGATAAAAAGAAGCTCGCTCTTAAAGAGTCAAACCCCAAAAAAATCAAGGCCCACTATTACGGGCCATATGTCGAGCCGCGATTAATCCGCGAGGCGTTAAATATTATCCGCAAAATATTTCATTTCCGTACCTGTCAACCTTTTCCCCATAAGGTTTGTCTTGACTACCATATGGGCCTCTGTGATGCTCCTTGCGAACATTTTATTGACCAAAAATCTTATGCCAAGACCATCAAACATGTCTGCCTCATTCTCAAGGGAAAAAAGGACGCGCTTTACAACAACTTAAGAAAAGAAATGGAAGCCTTGTCGGGGAACAAACGCTTTGAAGAGGCCGCTAAGATTCGCGACCAAATCCGGGCGATCGGCGCGCTTTATTCAGGGACTAAAGATATCAACTATTATAAAGAAGCCGAACAATTGCAGCGCGTTTTAAATCTTCCTCGGCGGCCCGAGCGGATTGAGGCCTTTGATATTTCTAATACCATGGGCCGCCAGGCGGTTGGTTCGATGGTGTCATTTTTAAACGGCAAACCGGATAAGAATCATTACCGGCGTTTTCGTATCCGCGAAGTCGAACAAATCGATGATTTTAAAATGATCGGGGAAATTGTTCGCCGTCGCTATCAGCGGCTGAAAAACGAAAGCAAGGCGTTTCCCGACCTTATCGTAATCGATGGCGGTAAAGGGCAGTTATCATCGGCGCTGGCACAACTAAAAGCGTTGGACGTTTCGATTCCGATTACGTCCATCGCCAAACAAGAGGAAGAAATATTTTTACCTCATCACCGGGATTCGATTAAACTGCCGCCGGAATCACTGGGCTTAAAATTAATCCAACGGATTCGCGACGAGGCCCATCGTTTCGCGATTTCCTATCACCGTAAACTGCGAGGTCAACATGTCTTCACGAACAACTAGATTAACCGATTTTGAATGGAAAGTTTTAAACGCAACCGCCAAGATTCCCATCGGGCAAACACGGTCGTATAAGTGGGTCGCTAAGACGATCGGCCGTCCCAAGGCCGTCCGCGCGGTCGGGCAGGCCCTCAGCAAAAATCCTTTTTTGATTATTATCCCTTGTCACCGGGTCATTAAGGAAGACGGATCTTTAGGCGGTTACGCGGGCGGACCCAACAAAAAAGCGGCTTTGTTAAAAATAGAGAAAGATATTGTCCGTCGATTCCGCAAATAAAATTAGATTGAATGATTGCAGATAGCTTTGTTCAACAGTACAATAGAAATACATCAATCAAAAGAGGGGGCTATGCGCGCCGAAAAATTATTTAAAGCCATGGTTGAAAAAGGAGCCTCGGATCTTTTCTTAAGAGCCCATGCCGCGCCGCATGTGCGTATCGATGGAAAACTCCAGATTCTCGATGATAAAATCCTCTCCAAAGAGGAGATGTCAACGATTGCGGATTTTTTATTGGGCAATGATGTCCAACGCGAACAATTTACGAAAAATCTCGATATCGATTTTATTTATCAGGACACGGAAGTCGGGCGTTTTCGTATCAATATCTTTACCCAGCGCGGGACGCCGGCCATTGTCGCCCGCTATGTCATGAATAAAGTTGTGACTTTTGAAGAATTAA
>CAZEUO010000004.1:0-13341 GCA_964515035.1 uncultured Planctomycetales bacterium | reverse complement strand
AAGAATTAAACCTTCCCGCTCAGCTTTGCCAGCAATTTTGTGAGGAACCGCGCGGCCTGGTATTGGTCTGCGGGCCCGCCGGCAGCGGTAAATCGACGGCGATTGCCAGCATGGTCGAATATATCAACAACACGAGTGAAAAGCATATTGTCACCATTGAAGATCCGATTGAGTTCTTGTTCAAAGATAATAAATGCATCATTAATCAGCGCGAGCTGGGGATTGATGTTTACTCTTACCCGGCGGCATTGCGCTATGTCACCCAGCAGAGCCCGGATATTATTTTTATCGGAACAATCCGTGACACTGAAACCATGCGCGCGGCCATTGGTGCCGCCGAACTGGGGACTCTCGTTTTATCAACATTTCACACAAACAATGCTATTCAAACAATCGAGCGTATTGTCAATTTCTTTCCGCCCTATCTTCACACGGAAGTCCGTATGCAACTGTCTTTGATGTTGAAGGGTGTTATTTCCCTTCGCCTTCTTCCCCGCAAGGACGGTAAAGGCCGCGTTCCCGCTTTTGAAACCATGGTTGTAACGCCCACCATTGCCCGTTTAATCAGAGAGGGCAGCATTCCGCAAATCCAGTCGTTTATCGATGAGGGGCAGTTATTCGGGATGCAGTCCTTCAAGCAATCTCTCGTCGGTCTTGTCAAAGGAAACCTCGTTGATGAACAAGAGGCCCGCCGCTTAGCCGACAGCCGGGATGAATTTAACCTCGAACTCAAAGGCATCAAGCGTTCGGCGTACTGACAATTCCCCACCTTTACTATCTATCGTAAATCTTGTGATGATTTGAGGTTATGCTATAATAACGTCTGTTTTTAAAAAATTTTTATTCCCAAAGGTTTTTCAAATGGCCGATACACTTAAAGAACGAATCGACAATCTTAACAAGAAGCTCCAGGAACTTCGGGGGTTTCTTTGACCTGCCCGGTAAATTGAAATCCATTGACGTAATCCAAAACCAGATGTCGCAATCGACGTTTTGGAATGATAATACGGCGGCCAACAAGCTGATGCAGGAATTAAAACTGCTCAAGTTTGACGTCGAACCATTTGGGCATTGCGAAAAAAGACTGCAGGATCTCAAAGAATTATCCGAAATCTCCGGGGATGATGCCGCGTTCTTGGATCAAGTTAGCTTAGAGTTAAACCAGCTCCAGGAAGAAATTGGTAAGCTTGAAATCCGCACGATTTTAAACGGTCAATTCGACAAAAATAGTGCGATTCTGAGTATTAATGCCGGTGCCGGCGGTACTGAATCCTGTGACTGGGCCAACATGCTCTTGAGGATGTATACACGCTGGGCTGATAGCAAAGATTTTAAAGTCCGGATGCTTGATATTTTGCAGGGGGAAGAGGCGGGAATAAAAAACGTGACACTCTCAATCGAAGGATTGATGGTATACGGTTTGTTGAAGACCGAAAAAGGCGTGCATCGGTTGGTGCGCATATCACCCTTTGATTCCAATAAAAGACGCCACACCTCTTTTGCTTCGGTTGATGTCATTCCCGAAATTGAAGACGATATCACAATTGAAATAAGGCCTGAAGAATTGCGGATTGATATTTATCGTTCCTCCGGGCCCGGCGGTCAGAGCGTCAACACGACCGATTCGGCGGTGAGGATTACGCATCTGTCCACGGGCATTGTTGTCCAGTGTCAAAACGAACGCTCCCAACTGCAAAACCGGCAATCGGCGATGAAGGTGTTGCGCGCCCGACTTTATGAATTGAAACAAAAAGAGCAGGATGAAAAGATGGCCGTCGAATACGGCCAAAAACAAAAAATTGAATGGGGAAGCCAGATCCGTTCTTATGTGATGCATCCGTATTCCATGGTCAAAGACCACCGCACCGAGGCCGAAACGGGAAACGTCCAAAAAGTCATGGACGGTGATTTGGATATGTTCATCGAAAGTTATTTGAAGTTTTTAAAAACAAATCCGAAGGCGAATTAAATTTATGTTAGATTTTCTTGTCCGCAATTCGTTTGTTTCCGGGGCGCAGAAGTTTATTGACCGGTTGAATCCGAAGGTCAACATTCATCTTCCCAAAGACCTACCTTTTCCCTCTATTAGCATGGTGAAGGCTAAAGCGGCGGTCGCCTCTAAGATCAACAGTCTTGAGGCACAAGTCGAACGTTTCAGTGACAATCAACTTCGCCAAGCCACAGAACAATTTAAAATAAAAATCCAGGAAGCGGTTAAGCCTTATGAAGAAGAATTAAAGAAAGCGGAAGCCATTTTTGACAATGCCGCTTCGAATGAAGAACAGGAGCACCTTACCAACGAACTTGAGCGCGCCAGGGAAAATTTAAAAAAAGTCAGAAAAGAAACGCTGGATGCGATTTTACCCGATGCCTTTGCGATTGTCCGTGAGGCGGCCAAACGCACCATCGGCATGCGGCACTTTGACGTGCAGATGATTGGCGGAATCGTGTTGCATGAAGGCTGTATTTCGGAAATGGCGACCGGCGAAGGAAAAACTCTGGTCGCCACCTCCGCCGTTTATCTTAACGCCTTGACACAAAAAGGTGTACATGTTGTGACCGTCAACGATTACCTGGCGAAGCGCGACCGTGAATGGATGGGCCCGATTTATGAATTCTTAGGGTTGACGGTGGGTGTTATCCAGCACGACATGAACCCTCAGGAACGCCAGCAGGCTTACGGGTGTGATGTTACTTACGGAACCAATAATGAATTTGGCTTCGATTATCTTCGCGATAATATGGTGGGTTTCAAAGAAGAGATGGTGCAGCGCGAGCACTATTTCGCCGTTGTTGATGAGGTTGATAGCATCCTCGTTGATGAGGCGAGAACGCCCTTGATTATTTCCGGTCCGGCGGAGGAATCGACCGACAAATATTATAAAGCCAATGAAATTGCCCGGCAGCTTAAGGGGAGACGCATTGCTGATGCAGCCAACCACAAAAAAGAAGAAGAGCTCGACAAGGGATTTGATTATGTGGCCGATGAAAAGGCACGTTCGATTTCCTTAAGCGAAGGCGGTGAAGAAAAGGCCGCGAAACTCTTTGGCGTTGCCAATCTTCACGATATGGAAACGATTGAGTACCGCCATCATACGCTGCAAGCCCTGAAGGCCAAGGAGTTTTTCCAACGGGATGTCGAATACGTCATTCGCGATGGCAAGGTCATCATTGTTGATGAATTT
Source organism: uncultured Planctomycetales bacterium (assembly GCA_964515035.1). GTDB lineage: Bacteria > Omnitrophota > Gorgyraeia > Zapsychrales > CAZBRU01 > CAZEUO01. Next base: position 10,156 of record CAZEUO010000004.1, on the reverse strand, counting down.
ACCGGTCGTATGATGCCCGGGCGAAGGTGGTCGGATGGGTTGCATCAGGCGGTCGAAGCCAAAGAAGGGATTAAGATCGAGCGCGAAAATCAGACGCTGGCGACCATCACCTTCCAAAATTATTTTCGCATGTATGAAAAACTTTCCGGTATGACTGGTACGGCTTATACTGAGGCCAATGAGTTTAAACAAATTTATAAACTGGATTGCGTCGTCATGCCGACCAACCGGGTTCTTCTGCGCAGCAACCATCCGGATTGTATTTATAAATCAACTCGGGAAAAATATAACGCCGTTGTCGAGGAAATTGCCCAATTACACCAAGAAGGCCGTCCGGTTTTGGTTGGTACCATTTCGATCGAGAAATCAGAATTACTTTCCAGTCTTCTCAAGCGCCGTGGCATCACCCACCAAGTCTTGAATGCCAAATACCACGACCTGGAAGCCCACATTGTTGCCCAGGCCGGGCGCTATAAAGCCGTAACGATTGCAACCAACATGGCCGGCCGCGGGACCGACATCATGCTCGGCGGCAATGCCGAATATTTGGCCAAAAGTTTAACCGAAGAGAAGAAAAAAGATAACAAAGAAGAATTGGATTCAAAAAACACTTATGCCGAATTTTTAAAGCAGTTTAAAACACAAGTTTCCGAGGAGCATGAAAAGGTGGTGGAGGCCGGCGGGCTGCATGTCTTAGGAACGGAACGCCACGAATCCCGGCGTATTGACAATCAATTGCGCGGACGTTCCGGCCGCCAGGGAGACCCGGGTTCGTCGCGTTTTTATGTATCGCTCGAGGATGATTTGATGCGGCTTTTTGGCTCGGACCGCATCATGACCATTATGGATAAATTGGGAATGGAAGAAGGCCAGGTTATTGAGCATCCTTTAGTCTCACGCGCCATTGAGGTCGCTCAAAAGCGCGTCGAAACCCACAACTTTGAAATCCGCAAACAACTTCTCGAATACGATGACGTCATGAACCGTCAGCGCGAGGTCATCTATAGTTTGCGCCGCTCCATTCTCGATGGAAAAAATATCAAAGAGAGAATTTTACAGGCTATCGAAGGGTTTGCCGGCAGTTTAGTCAAAGAATACCTGGCAACCGATTCCCGCGAAGCGGCCTGGGATTTGCAAGGCCTTGCGGTTGCACTGAAATCTACGTTTGATTTTGATTTTAAAAATAGCGCCGATACCACAAACATGTCCCAGGAACAAATCGTTGGGTTGGTCGCGCAGGGCGTTTTAGCACTTTACGAAGCCAAGGAGCAGGCCATCGGCCCGGGGGCGATGCGTCATTTGGAAAGAATTTTACTGTTACAGACTATTGATGCCAAATGGAAAGACCACCTCTACGCGATGGACCAGCTCAAAGAGGGGATTAGCCTAAGAGCCTTTGGACAGCGCGATCCATTGATTGAATATAAACGCGAAGGCTTTAATATGTTTGAAATGATGTATGACGCGATACATCAGGAAGTTTCTGAAATGATTTTTAAGGTCCAAGCCGTCAAGGAACAGGACAGGCCGAGGAGTATTTTTAGCGCGCTCCCGAAACAAATGATTCACAACGATTTTACCAGTCTTTCTAAAAATGCCCTCCGCCCGCAATCCGGCGACGTTGCAGCTGGAGAAAGCGATTCACAGCGTCCGGCTCCCGCCCGGCCCGTTCAGCATGAAGGCCCGAAGGTCGGGCGTAACGATCCCTGTCCCTGTGGCAGCGGAAAAAAATACAAAAAATGCTGCGGACGATAACCGCAATCGATAAGTTTTTCTCCCGACGCCCCTTCGTTAAAAGCCTCACGTTATGTCTTCTGTCCGCCGGCCTTTTAGTTCTCGCATTTCCAAGAGCTGATTTTTGGTTTCTGGCATGGTTTGGTTTGGTGCCGCTTTTGATGGCATTAGACCACAAGCGTATCGGGACGGTATTTTTCTTAGGCTTCCTGACGGGAATGGTATTTTATGCCGGTACAATTTACTGGTTTATTCATGTCACGCTTCTGGGGATGATTCTTTTGATTCTTTACCTGGCAGTTTATTTCGCGTTATTTGCCATCGGTTATTATTATTTTCAAAAAAGCAGCCTTACGATTCAACTATTTCTCTTACCGGCCATTTGGGTATGTCTTGAGTTTTTGAAAGGGCATGTTTTTACCGGGTTTGGATGGGCGAGTTTGGGCCAAGCGCAATATCGTTTACTTCCATTGGTTCAAATGGCCGATGTGACCGGTATGTTTGGAGTTTCTTATCTTGTTGTTATCGTTAACGTGTTTTTCAAACAGCTGGCCGATGGATGTTTTATCAAAAAACGTATTACGTTTCAGCCCGTTTTATTGCAGGCAAAAATCCTTACGGCCATTTTCGTTATTGTCCTGGGGTACGGGTTTTATCGTTTGCAGGAAAAAACATCCGAGGTTCGCATGACGGCGGCCGTTATCCAGGTCAATGTCGCGCAGGAAATGAAATGGGAACCGGATGCGTGGCCGTCGATTATGAAAAAGTATTTAATGCTCACACGACAGGCGGCCTTGGAAAAACCCGATTTGATCATTTGGCCTGAATCGGCGTTTCCCGGGTTCATCTGGGAATCGCCGGAACTTTTTGAGGCCCTTAAAGAATTTGTCGCCAAGATGCAAATTCCACTTTTGCTAGGCGTTGTCATGCAGGTTGACGAGACATACTATAATTCGGCGTTATTGATTTCCAAAGAAGGGGAAGTTGTTGCGCAACATAATAAAATCCATCTTGTCCCGTTTGGCGAATACATCCCGTTTCGAAAAGTCTTTCCTTTTTTATCAACCATTGTGCCTATCGGAGACTTTACGCCCGGTGATACCTACACGCTTTTTCCCTCCTTTCCCCAATATGGCTTTGCGCCAAGGCAAACAGCCTATTCGGTTCTTATTTGTTTTGAGGATACTGTTCCGGAAATTTCCCGGGAATTTGTTAAGCACGGCGCGAATCTTTTGATTAACCTAACCAACGACGCCTGGTTTCAGGACACGAAGGCGCCGTTTTTGCACATGCAGGCTGCCGTCTTTCGAGCGATCGAAAACCGAAAAACCCTCATTCGTTCAACCAATACGGGTGTCAGTTGCGCTATTGACAGATATGGCCGGGTATTGAAGGCGGTTCAGGATCATCACGGCAGGAAAACGTATGTGAGCGGTTTCGCCAAAACGGAAATCGGTTTGAATCGCGACTGGACTTTTTACACAAAATATGGAGATGTTTTTACATATTTATGTTTTGGCGGTATACTAGTGGCAGTCGGGAGACGATTTCGCTTACATCGTCGCTGATTTTTATGTTTTATTTTTATCGGGAGGCTTTGTGAACGAAAAAACACCGAACATGGTCATGACTGTCAGCCGCGGACTGGTGATGGCTTACGGGTTGATTTTGCTGATTTTAGTGACGGATTTCATCCTTTCGTTTTTTAACCGCAGCGTTATCGTCAACTCATCTTTTTTCTTGGGGCCGTCGCATGATATGACGGCCTTTCAAATTCGCGCCATAGCTTTGGCCATCCTTTTGGTGCCGCAGCTGACCGGGCTCGTTGCTATTTTAAGGCTGAAAAAATGGGGGCGAAGCCTAGTCACCATTTCCAACATAACGCTTGTATTGTTTTTCCTATACAGAATGATTTTTGAGTATAAGCAAGTGAATCCGCGGTCACTGATTGCCATGACTGTTTTTTCTCTATTAGCATTATTTTATAGCCAATCGAAGTCAAAGGAAGAGATGATTGGCCTGGAGGCCGGGGCGAAGAAAAAAATCCTGGTGGTTGATGATGACAGAGGCTTTCTAAAGTTGATGAAAGTCAACTTAAGTTCGCACGGTTTTGAGGTTTTAACGGCGGATACGGGTGAACAAGGGTTGGACTTAGCCAGACGGTACCGGCCGAATTTAATTATATTGGATGTGATTTTACCAAAAATTAAGGGCCGCGAGGTATGCGCGCGATTAAAAAAAGAGCCACAGACACAAAATATTCCTGTGGTTTTTTTGACGGCAAAAAACTCTCCCGATGATGTCAAAGCAGAGTTGGAACTGGGGGCTGTATCGCACTTCACCAAGCCATTGAATTTCTCGAAAGTTTTGGCCGAAATCAAACATATTTTAAAAGGCTAATTTTCTTTCCGTATCATATGGAACCGTTGCATGGATATTAAAACTGTTAAAATTGAAAAACCCGATGACGTCAATATTATTTTGGGGCAGGCGCACTTTATTAAGACCGTTGAAGATCTTTATGAAACGGTAATTTCAACGCAACCGGAGATGAAATTTGGGTTGGCGTTCTCTGAAGCCTCCGGTGCCTGCAAAGTTCGTGTTGAGGGCAATGACGAGGAATTAAAAAAGCTCGCTGCCAAAATTGCCATGGATTTATCCGTCGGACATAGTTTTTTAATCGTAATGAAAAAAGGTTTTCCCATCAACATCTTAAATCAAATCAAATCTATTGAGGAGGTCTGTTCGATTTTTGCGGCCACGGCCAATCCGCTGGAGGTTATTGTTGCCGATTCCGGCGCCGGGCGAGGTATCTTAGGCGTCATTGACGGTTTGAAACCAAAAGGCATTGAAAACGACGAAGACATCAAGTGGCGAAGAGATTTTCTGCGTAAGATAGGATATAAAAGATAGCGGCTTGCCTCCATGACTTTCTCCGATCGCATTAAAGTTTTCAAAAGAACGTTTGCCCGTAATAGTTTATTTGTCGCAAGCGGGATTTTGACCCGTCTGCCGTACAGCGTTGTGCAGTTTTTGGCGCGTGTTTTGATTGCGATCGGATTTTCTTTTACCATTCGCCAAAAAAGGATTTCTCGTGAAAGTCTCCGGATTGCTTTTGGCACGGAAAAGAGCCCCCAAGACATTGAGCAAATTGTCAGGCAGTGTTTTTGGAATTTAGGCGAGGGGATGATTGAATTGATTTATTTTATGGCTCATCCCCGCATGATTAAAGAACGGGTCAGCTTCGAGGGCCAGGAACATCTTGAAGAGGCCTTTCGGCAGGGCAAAGGAATGGTCGCCATTAGTGCCCATTTCGGAAATTTCCCTTTAATGCTTTTGCGTTGCGCCCAGGAAGGTTATAAAACCAACGCGATTATCCGTCCCACGCGTGATGCGAAGATTGAAGAATACTTTCAAGAGCAGCGCACTAAGCTTGGGCTAAATACGGTTTATAGTTTGCCGCGAAAGCAATGCGTGGATACCTCGCTAAGGGTTTTAAGAAATAACGAATTTCTGTTTATTCCTCTCGATCAAAATTTTGGCAGCGGCGGCGGGGTCTTTGTCAATTTCTTTGGCCAGAAAGCCGCGACCGCCACGGGTCCGGTTGTTTTTGCTATGCGCACGCAATCGCCCTTGATCCCGATGTTTATTGTCCGGCAAAAAGACGGAACTCATAAAATTATAGTCGAGCCGCCGTTATTGTTGGAAGAAAAAGGAAGTGATCAGGACACAATATTTGTTAATACCGAGCGCATTACACAGATTATTGAGCGGTACATTCGCAAGTATCCCCAGGAATGGGGATGGATGCACCGGCGCTGGAAGAGCCGTCCGGCGGGCGAACCCTTGCAACAGAGCGCGGATTCGGAAAAGAGCTTGGTATGACGCAGAATACCCAAAAAAAGAATTTTCAGAAAATGTTTATTTTCTGTTGCGGAATGGTTCTCATGGTTGTTGGGGTCGCTTGCATTCTCCATTGGTGGCCGTATGTGGTTGTTGTTTTTAAAGGGGCGGGGGGTATTGTGCTGGCCCTGGTGGCGTTATGCCTATTTGTTCTCGTGAAGGAATAAGAAAAAGAGGTTAAGCCCATGAAAACAGTTCTCGGAGTGTGCCGACGCTACATATTGACAGGGTTGACGGTCTTTTTACCGGTTTTGCTGACCGTGTATATTATCGTCCTGACCTTTAATTTTGTAGACGGATTCTTAGGAAAATTCATTCGTCCTATTTTTATCGATATTTTTGGCTTTTATTTTCGTGGCATTAGCATCGTTGTTTTTATTTTTTTGCTTTTTCTGATCGGATTTTTTGTCACTAATTTTCTCGGGAAAAAACTTTATCCGATTGTTGAGCGGCTGCTTTTAAGGATACCGCTTTTCCGGCAGCTTTACCCGGCCATGAAAGAGATCGCCGTATTCCTTTTTTCGCGCGAAAAGCCGACATTCCAGCAAGTGGTTCTGGTGGAGTACCCGCGAAAAGGAATTTATGCCATGGGTTTTTTGGTCAATGACAGCTCTGCGAAACTTTGTGAAAAAGTTAACAAAGATTTATGTAACGTGCTGATACCGACATCCCCCAGTCCGTTTTCGGGATTTGTTGCGCTTTTTCCGCGTGATGAGATTATTTCGACCGACATCACCGTCGAACAGGCAATTAAATTTCTTGTATCCGACGGGGTCGTCAATCCGATGTAGAGGGAATGCTCTTTGGTATATGAAAATAAAGCTGGTTATATTTGATTTAGACGGAACGCTTGTGAATGCTTACCCGGCGATTGTGCAGAGTTTTAATAAAGTGATGGAAGCTCTCGGGCGTCCACAACAGAAGTCCCGGGTCATCCGGCGTGCGGTCGGTTGGGGAGATAAAAATCTGTTAAAGCCGTTTGTGGCAACACGGGATTTGAACAGAGCGCTTGCCATTTACCGGCAGGATCATCAAAAGGCGTTGGCACAAAAAACACGGTTTTTGCCCGGCGCAAGAAAACTCCTTCTGGATTTAAGAAAGCAAAAAATTAAGTTGGCTGTTGCCAGTAATCGGCCGACAAAATTTTCTCTTATTATTCTGAGGCATTTAAAAGTAAAAAAATATTTTGATTATATTCTTTGCGGCGATAAGATAAAAAGGGCTAAGCCGCACCCCGATATCATTTTGCGGATTTTAAAGCGGCTGTCTGTTCAGTCGCAGGAGGCCGTTTACATCGGAGACATGACGGTCGATGTCCTGGCGGGAAACAGAGCTAAAGTCAGGACAATAGCCGTATTAGGAGGTTCGAGTACCCGAAAAGAACTTGCGCGCCTGCATCCCGACAAAATCATTAACAACATCGCGTGTGTGAGCGGCATTTTACGATACATGAGTCTTAACAACAACAGAAAGGTGTGACATGAGTAAAAAGAAAAGAAAAGGCAAACTCAAGTGGCGTTCCAAAAAGGCCAATCACGGCAAAGGGCCCAGCAAGGGACATTGAGTTTCGGTTTAAACATTTGTAGATACTTTCGAAAAGTGAGGGGTAGACTATGGCAATTCGACTCTTAGTGGCGTTTCTTTCCCTTTTGTCTTTTATAACTCCGGCATCGGCAGGTGAAGCGGATCTGGTCATTCCGGATTTAAGGTCGGTGAATTTTCTTAACACGGATGGACATACGTTATTAACCTGGGGGCTTTTGGTTTGCGTTTTTGGTTTTGTTTTCGGATTCATGCAGTTTTTGCAGGTCAGGAAGATTAAAGTCCATCCGTCGATGGGGGAAATTTCGGAATTAATTTATGAAACCTGCAAGACATATCTGATTACTCAGGGAAAATTCATTCTTATCCTCGAGGCCTTAGTCGGCGTCATTATTGTGGCGTACTATGGGTGGCTTCGGCATTTTGAATTCAACAAAGTGGCCATGATTTTAGCCTGCAGCCTTGTCGGTATCGCCGGAAGTTATTTTGTGGCGTGGTTTGGAATGAGGATCAACACCTTGGCGAATTCCCGCGCGGCATTCGAAAGCCTTAAAGGAAAACCGTTTCCGATATACGCCATTCCCTTACAGGCGGGGATGAGTATCGGGATGCTTTTAATCTCGATTGAACTCTTTATGATGCTCTGTATTTTACTGTTTATCAATCCGCAATACGCTGGCCCCTGTTTTATCGGTTTTGCCATCGGTGAATCTCTGGGCGCCTCGGTGTTAAGAATCGCCGGCGGGATTTTTACAAAAATTGCGGATGTCGGGTCGGATTTGATGAAAATTGTATTCAATATTAAGGAAGATGATGCCCGCAATCCCGGTGTTATTGCCGATTGTACGGGGGACAACGCCGGGGATTCGGTGGGTCCGACGGCTGACGGGTTTGAAACTTACGGCGTTACCGGCGTTGCCTTAATCTCGTTCATCTTGCTTGCGGTGCACGATCCGATTATCCAGGTGCAATTATTGGTATGGATTTTTGTGATGCGTTTGGTCATGATTATCGCCAGCAGTCTGTCGTATTGGATCAATGACTTAATCGCAAAGGCCCGGTATCTTCATGTTACGAAAATGAATTTTGAAATTCCGTTAACATCTTTGGTTTGGATCACCTCACTTGTTTCCATCGCTTTAACGTATTGCGTGTCGTATTTACTCATTGCTGGTCTCGGTGACGGCAGTATGTGGTGGAAGTTGGCCTCCATTATTACTTGCGGAACAATTGCCGGTGCCATTATTCCGGAGATCGTCAGAATCTTTACGTCAGTCGATTCGCCTTATGTTCGCAACATTCTGCAATCTTCGCGTAAGGGAGGCGCGTCATTGAATATCCTCGCCGGATTGACGGCCGGGAATTTCAGCGCCTATTGGATGGGATTGGTGATTATTGTCTTGATGGCGGCCGCATATGGAGTGAGCGTTCTTGGGTTGAATGCTTTAATGATTGCGCCGTCTGTTTTTGCTTTTGGGTTGGTTGCCTTCGGATTTTTGGGGATGGGGCCGGTCACAATCGCGGTTGATTCCTACGGGCCCGTAGCGGATAACGCCCAGTCAATTTATGAGCTTTCCTTAATCGAACAGATTCCTAACATTCGAAATGACATTAAACAGAATTTTAGTTTTGATCCCGACTTTGAACACGCCAAGGATTACCTTGAGGCCAACGACGGAGCCGGTAATACCTTTAAGGCTACGGCTAAGCCGGTTTTAATCGGAACCGCCGTTGTCGGTGCGACAACCATGATATTCTCCATTATCATGATCTTAACCAGCGGCTTGACGTCGAATATTGATAAACTCTCGATTCTTTATCCGCCGTTTTTGCTGGGATTATTAGCCGGGGGCGCCGTCATTTACTGGTTTACGGGGGCCTCCATGCACGCGGTTACAACCGGGGCTTATCACGCGGTCCAGTTTATCAAAGCCAACATTAAGCTTGATACGGCCGAAAAGGCGTCGATTGCCGACAGTAAAAAGGTTGTTGAGATTTGTACCCAATTCGCTCAAAAGGGGATGATTAATCTATTTTTAACAATCTTTTTTACAACGCTGGCGTTTGCCTGCCTTGAACCATTCTTTTTTATCGGGTATCTCATTTCGATTGCGATCTTCGGGCTTTTCCAGGCCATCTTTATGGCCAACGGCGGCGGGGCCTGGGACAATGCCAAGAAAATTGTCGAGGTTGAACTGAAAGAAAAAGGAACGCCATTACATGCGGCTACGGTGGTCGGGGATACCGTCGGAGATCCTTTTAAGGATACCTCATCGGTCGCTATTAATCCGACCATTAAATTTACGACGCTTTTTGGCCTTCTGGCCATTGAGCTGGCGATTGAATTAAGCCGGGGCTTAAGCCTAGCCTTGGCGGGGGTTTTCTTTGCTATTTCTTTAGTATTCGTGCTTCGGTCATTTTTTGACATGCGCATCAAAGAAACAAATTAAGGAAATCACGGCCGTACCAGTTCAAGATATCCAGGGACCGTCGTCGGGTCTTTTGTTAGAATAAAAACCGCAAACAGGAAGAAAAAAAATGTTAAAAATGATTTTTGGAAAAAGGGTTATTGCGGCGACAAGCGCTATGGTTGTGTGCTTGTTTTTGTGCGGCTGTTTTTATATGGTTCTCGGTGGACTTGCGGCGGCCGGAGGCTATGCGGTGAGCCAGGACACTATTCAGGGGGAAACAGAAAAAGACTTTGATGCTGTTTGGGACACGGCTGTTGAGACTCTTTCCATTATGGGATTGATCAGCGCTCAGAGCCCTGAACTGGGCAAAATTACGGCTAGTGTCAACGGAGCAAAAATTATCGTCAATGTTATGCAATTAACGCCTTCAACAACCCGCCTTAAGGTCAAAGCCAGAAAATCATTCTTTCCCAGCATTAGTAACGCGCAGAATATTTACATTAAGATTATGAGCCGTGTCAATGAGTAGGGGCAGATCATGATCTGCCCCCTACGCTTCCTCGCTA
>CAZEUO010000003.1:97589-122978 GCA_964515035.1 uncultured Planctomycetales bacterium | reverse complement strand
CGATCGAACCGACCGGTTTAATCAGCACCCAATCCGGTACGGGGACAATCGACACGAGCCTGAAGGTATCCGGCGAAGACGCTTTATTGCGGACACAACGCTTACGCAGGGCATTGAAAGACCGGTATGGCGAATTGGTTGCTTTGGAGGCCAACGTTGGTTATGGGGCCAGTGTCAATTCCGCGAATGCCGGAGAGATTTTCAGGCAACGGCCTGTTTCCAATGTTTTGGTCGGCGGCTCCAGTTGGGAAACGGAAGAGTTTTTCAATTTGGTTGTTAACGGCATGACCGGTGTTGAAAAACGCACCGGTGAAGCAAAAATTTTTGCGGCAGTCCTTTGCGACACAACCTCCATGTTGGCAGTGACAATTTTCCTCCTCGGCCAGATAAATCATGTATATCGCAATGGTGATTCAAGAAATCATAGATGGGGACCTGTTGCCTGGGATAAAACAGCGAGGAAAAAAGATTTCCAACAGCAGGTAGAAAAGATAAACAGACGGGCCAAAACAAGTTTATACCTCGAATGGATTTTGCTGGGGGTGATTTCTCTTCTCGCCGGCGTTTCAGCGTATTTAGCGGTTATGGAAATCGCCCACATTGTCGGCGGGTTCCTAGCGTTCGCATCGCCCGCGGCATTTATTCTTCCTGCCCCGCTGCAAGAAATGTTTTTCTCGGCAATAGGGCCGGGAGTATTTCTAGCGGGGCTCGGTCAGGTGGGGGAAGAGAAAGAACGGTTTAACAGATACGTTGCTCAAGCCAAAGCGGCGATTCAATCAACGGCAGACGAGGATGATTATTTCGTCAAGCCCGTTGTTTTGGAAGACAACGCCACGATTCAGGAAGGTGATTCGGTTATTATGGTGAATTTCAGAAGTGACCGGGCCGAGCCGATGTTACGGATCCTTCACGGTGACCCCGACTTTACACATTGGGATTTAAAGAAGCTCTTATTAAAAATTGTCACTTTCGGCGTTTACAACGACTGTTACTATGAAAAGTATAGATTGTTTGGTTTGACCAAAGATGTCCCTTACGCAAATACGTTAGGGGAAGTCTGGGCTCAAAACGGTTTAAAACAACTCCGCATCGCCGAATCCGAAAAATTCAAGCACGTCACGTATTTCTTTGACGGTCTGCGCGATTTGGCCGAAAAACTCGCCGGCCTTATCACGCAACTCATTCCTTCCAACAAACTCGAACGCCATGACGATAAGCCGGAAATGAAAGCCAGAGAAATCACCGATAAGGCCGCAGCCTATATCACCGGCAAAGACGCGCAAGGCAGCCCTCACGAACAAATAGACGTTGCCGTTATTAATTTTGCCAATTCCGATATCTTAGGCCATTTCCCCAATTTTGATGCGACGGTCAAGGGTGTACGCACAGTTGACGAGCAAATCGGCCGTTTGTGGGACGCTATTGAAAGTGTCGGCGGCGTGATGATGATTACCGCCGACCACGGCTCCTCCGAGGAAATGGCCAAGCTTAACGATGACGGCACCTTAAAACGCAAACCCGACGGCCGCATGATCCCCAATAAAGCCCATGCTTTTGATAATAAAGTTGATTTCATTATTCTTGGAGCGGGGAAACTTCAATTAAGGGAAAACGGCAGTCTAAAAAATATCGCGCCGACAATCCTGGAACTTCAAGGTATCGCAAAACCGGCCGAGATGGACGCCGAAAGTTTATTGATCAATGACACGGCCGGTCCGGTCAAAGGCCCCGTTGTTTTGGTCATCCGCGACGGGCAGGGTATTAACAAATGGTCCGATCCTCAAAAATATCCCGAGGCTTTTCAGTATGACGCTGTATATCAGGCCCGGCAGCAGGCCAAACAGGAAGGAAAACCATTTTATGCCGATAAAATTTTGCAGGACAATCCCGCGCACGGCTATACCGAACTCTGGGCCCACGGCACGTATGTCGGTCATCCGGGATATCAAATGGGCGATTCCGAAACTGGCCACTCCAATATGGGTGTCGGGCGGACAATTGAAACGCCTTTGACGCGCATTAACAGGATATTAGAATCCGGTGACTTTATACAAAAACCTGTTGTCCAGGAAGTGCTTGAAAATGCCAAAGCGCTTGGCCGTCGTCTGCATATTATCGGAATGATTTCACTCGGCGGCGTTCATTCGCATACGGACCATTTCCTCAAACTCCTGACGCTCTTAAGAGGCGAAGCAAACTTAAACGATATTGTCCTTCATGCCATCTTTGACGGCCGCGATACCGATACGCCCGGCGATGAATCTTTAAAAATTATTCTCGACCATGTTTTATCCTTGGGTGAAGATTTTGCCCGGAAGTTCAAGGTCGCGACCGTTGCCGGGCGTTTTTATCCCATGGACCGCGACGGTATCAATAACGATAAGAAAACGCCTGGCTCCGGAAAATCCCTGTGGCTGGCCCGTACGCTTCCTTGGTACGAGGCGGTTGTCTATGGAAAAGGAACGCGCGGCAAAGAGCTCCCGGCTAAAAACGCAACTCTCAACGCCATCATCTTTCCGATTTTCTTCCTCGGTCAGGTGACGCAAAAGAAAGATAAAAATCATAAAAAACAACCGGCCAAACAACATTCCCGTTCGATATTCAGCTTCCGAAATGTTCTCGTCACCGTGATCGCCGTATTTGCCATTTCGATAGGATATTTACGTTTCTTTAATTCTAAAGAAAGTCGTTCGCCTCCGGATTCCTCAAAGCAAACTGTTCAACAAGACCCGCAGGTCCTTGCCGCGCAAAAACAAAAAATCCTCGATTATTTCAAAAGCCTTCTTCCCGATTTGATCCGGGAAGAGCCTTCCTACAAAGAAGAATTAGAAACGCTTGTCAAAACATTTGAGAATACAGAGCTGTCTAAGTCCATTGTTCCGGATGGTTCCATCGGTTTGATCGGTGTTGGGGGCGGTATGCATGACAGCTCTTTATTTGTTTTCGTCGAATCCAAGGCATTTTTGGATTTAATTGAAGAAAGTTCTGTGAATCCGGATCTCAATAGCTTGACCAAAGCTTTCCTTATCAAAGAGACCGGAAGTTTGGCGGCCATGAGGATTTATTTGCAGAATCGCAAAACATTTTTGGAATGGTACACACAGCATCAACGGACCGCGAGCATCGTCGATTCTCGTAACGCCACTCTTGAGCAAAGGGATAGTTTTCTGGTTTTAAACCGCAGGCTTTTTACGTATCAAATCATTGGAGAAAATATCGGTTTTGAAAGGTATATTTATTACCTTTTGGCGAGTGGTTTTGGCCCTGAGAAATTAGAAGCAATGGCTTCAAAAGTGCGAAGCCGCTCTGTATCCAGCAATCTCAAAGGTGCCGCATTGACTATCCAGCGGGTTGTCAAAGATGGCGTAGTCGACCGCAGGCTGCTGGCCATATTAAAATTGGCTGAATTCTATCTTCTCGAGAACATCCCTGAGGCCCAATCGAAAGATCCGAGAACCAGGAAAATATTCGGTTTTATTTTAGCCGATGAAATTATGCAAGGACATTTTGAAAGAGCGGATTTAGAAAAATTGATGCTGAGGCAAATTGATCTCAATTTGTTTCATCCGGACTTTTTGAAATTTATCAATGACCCGAATAATTGTGAACTGTTCATGCCGCTTTTGGAAAACAAACCCAGGCAGTTAAGCGATAGTGTCGAGGTTCAACCTCTATTTAGCCTGGCACTGACGCCGCTATTTTTCATCTTTATTCTTGGCCAGGTGGCGCAAAAGAAAGATAAAAATCATAAAAAACAACCGGCCAAACAACATTCCCGTTCGATATTCAATTTCCGCAATGTCGTGATTGCCATGGTTATGGGTTTTGCCGCTCTCATCGGCTACGTTAAGTATTCAAATTCTGATAAGAACCGTTCGCCGCCGGAAGTATCGAGCCCCTCTAGAAAGCCGCAACGCGCCTTTACACAAACGGAAAAACAAAGGATCATTGATTATTTCAACAGCCTTCTGCCTGAATTAATCCAGGAAGAACCCTCCCGCGAAGACGAATTAAGATTGTTAATTCAAATATTTGCGCAAACCGAACTTTCGCTGTCCATGACCGATGACGACACTGGTCTCATCATGCGCGTTTTTCCAGCTTCTGACGACTATAGTTCTCTCGGTGTCCAAATTGATGTCCCCACATTTTTCGCTTTGATTGAAGAAAGCGAAACGAATCCTAGTCTTCGCTTTGTCACCAAAGGAATTTTGATAAAAGAAACGGGAAGTCTTGCCGCATCTCGTGCTTTAGGTCTTGTGTTGCGTGACCCCGAAAAACAGAGGCAGGACTTAGAAGCAAACCGGCAATACGGACAATACAGTGAGAAATTTGCCACCGGAATAATGACCAACGAGGATGTTTTAGAGCTTGAATTTCTTTCCAGAAAGATTTCCGTTTCCTGGATCATCGGAGAAAATATCGGATTTCGAAGACTGTACGGCTATGTACACAAATATTCTACCACGGAAGATTTAGATAAATTGGCCTCTTTAGCCCGAAACTCTTTTATTAAAAAAGGCCTGGAAGATTTTATCTACGGCTCTTCTTTGTTGAGAGAGAATTCTCAAGGTAATGGACAACTTGTTAATCAAAAACTTACCGCAAGAACACTTCGTCTTCTTTATTACATTTATGGAAAAAATGAATGGTTTGAGAATCTGAGGGTATTGCTGCATGTTACTGCCGGTGAAATTGCCGACGGACATATCACCAATGAAGGGTTAAGGGAATTTATTTCCACAGGCGAAGTCGATTGGACGCGGTATCCGCATTTCCTTGAGTTTATCAACGATCCTCAATTCTATGAGGACTATGCGCCTCTTAAAGACGAATGTCTGCCGCCCGCGGACAGTTTGAAAGAAAATCATTTGTTGAGCGTGTTGCCCGATGTGCTGACCGGCCTACTTCTTCTCCTCGGCCAGATGGCGGGGGAGGGGTTAGCCGAGCATACTTATCAGGAAGTCAAAGGCCCGGAGCTTTTATTGATCAATGAAAAACTGGGGCCTGGATATCAATTAAATCCGAGGCCGATCTTGAAAGATGAAAATGGCCGACTCTTTATGCTGAAGTGGCGGGAACGCAGAAGAGGACGAGGATTGGTTAACGATTTCAGGCGGGAAATGCTCGCATACTTAATTGGCCGTGGGCGCGTTAATACCGTTGAAATACGAAGAATTACCGACCGCAAACAAGTGCGGGAGGTACGGCGGTTAAGATGGAAGCCGACAAGCTGGTTAAAAGATTACTATTTATCCCGTCTCGTCATTGACTATGATGCCAGCGAACTTGTCCACCAGGATGCTCGGCAAGCCCGTATCGCCCAAATTATCTTTTTAACTCTTATTCGCAAGTATGACCACCACGATTACAACCAGGGATATGTAGGTGGTGTTCCTGTTTTATTTGATCATGACGTGGCTTTCGATTCCGACTATAGCGATGTGTTTATGAGTTTTACTTACAACTTGATCTACAACTTAAAGATTTATGGCAGGCCAATGCCTGGACAATTAGTAGACCTCCTTGGGGATCAGGGAATGGATGCACTATACAAAAGGACCGGTGTTTATTTGGCTACTGATGGTTATGATTTTGGCTATTTCAAGAAAGCTTTAAGAACATTTAAAAATATTGATTTTAGGCAATTAATTTTGGAGGCAGGCTATGAGGACGATGAGGCAAGTGTTGATTCATTAGCCGATTTTCTTGAAAACAATCGGAGTCGTTTAGCAGGGGAGGCAAAATATGTTCTTGCAGTATTGGTTGGTGAGGCTCAAATAAGCCCCGCATCATTCAACGATATGGATCTCATGAACATCCTAGCGGGACAAGAACTTCGCGCTTTTGTTGATTTTATCTTTATTCCAATGATTATTTTCTTCGCCCAGATGGCGGGGGAAGATGCCCGACGGGAGGCGATTGCAGAAGGCGAAAGATTTATTCAGGAATTCAGAACCGCACATCAGGAACCGGAAATCATTGTCGAAATCGAAAAGGATGCGGAGACAAACATCTGGAAATCCTGGATTACGGATAGCCTATGGGATACTGCCAACGACGATGACCAAGTGATAATCAAGCCCCTTCATGATGAGGCTCTCCCTGCGATAGGCCGCTTGTTTATGAGACAGAATCAGAAACAAGGCGGCGTTCAGGATTTCCCCGTGACTGAAGCCATGGTGGAAGAAGCCAATGACCCGCGCATCGCGCACATCGATTATGCGATGGTAAGAGGCGTTCTTAACGGAAAAACTGTATTTGTGCCATTCAGCGTTGCCTACAAAGAAGAGTCCCAAAAGATTGCCGCGGTTTTTGAGCGGTTGGCCAACCTGGTTGAAGATGAAGAATTGAAAATGTATCTGTTGGCCAACCGCGATGCCTTCCTTTGGAACCAGTGGGAAAAGAAAAATGAGGTTTGGCTTTCGATTCTTTTTAAAGCCAAACGCGAAGGCCGCAAGCCTTTTGGCGGATCGAATCTGGTCTTTTATGCCGGGCCGTATGAGGCGGCATTTCAAGGCGGGGTGCAGCGGGCTTATCAAATGGTGTTGGGCATCACCGATACCTATTTTGACCGCGACGCGAAAATCATGGAAGGTTTTTTAATTGATTACTTGAAAATCCACAAGGTTGAAAATATCGCCAACAAGGCCAATTACCATATCTTTGCCCTGCAGGCTTTTGCCTTATCGGTGCCGGGACGGCTGATTGCCCAGGAACTTCCGCCGGATGACAGCGTTAAAGAAAAGGTAGGCCAGGCGAGCGCGCACTTTACCAATCGCATGAAACAAGGTTTCGAGGCCATTTACAAGCCGTTGTTTAATGAATTCTTAAGCGAAGGCCAGCAGCGTTATGTCACGGCCGATGGGTTTATTCGCGGAATTATGCTGCACGAATTTTCTCACGCAGCGATGCCGCTGACACCGGAGGAAGTCGAGCGTTCCGTGAAATTATTACGCGATGAAGAAACCGGCTTTTATAAAGTGGCCTATGAATTTGATCCCGACTATGCCAATTATAGGCTTTTTGAAAAATTGCGTACTCATTGGTCCGATGAAGAAAGAAGAGCAATTTATCTTAGGATGTTTATTCAATCGCTGGCGGTTGTTTATAAATATCTGGAAGTTCCCGATGATTTCAGCTGGCGGTATTTGGCAGGACGGACGGCGGGACTCGTGCATTGGTTATTGGGGCAGGGATTGATTGTCTCTGAAGGCGGCCGTTATCGGTTTGTCTTTGATACACCGGATGAATTGGAAGGTTTTGAAAATAAACTCGCGAAATTTGGCTGGGCCGCCTTTGAAATCTTTAAGCATGGAAATTTTGAAGAGGCCCAAAAACTTTTTGGCAACCAGGTGATGTATGAAATCTACCGGCCGATTTTTGACAGAATCTTAAAAGCAAGAAAAGCCGCGGCGGAAAAGCGCAAACTCTTTTGGCTGCGCTTTGAACTTTTGGTCAAACACGGGACGTTTATTAAATTTACCGACGCCGATCTTTCCGAAGTTATTTTAGATTTCAAACACGCCCTCGAGGTTGAATTTGCCGAACATTTCGAAAGCTGGCAGATAGCGGATGAGGAACATATGGAAGGGGCTTTATGGGAGTGGCATGAATGGATGAAAATACAGCGGGATAATCGGTTCAAAACATGGATAGGGGTGAAAAAAGACGTCGCACTTGCATTAAAACCGCTCATGGAACGGTTCCTTGAATTAACCGAAGCCGCAAGGGCTTATTTTGAATCTAAAGGATTTGACGTGAGCGAAACCGTCGGCCTCGCCTACATCCAGGCCGGGAATTTTTATCACTTCCTGTTTGACGAAACCAACCGCGCCGTGGAACTTTACGCGAAAGCCCCCGGATCTCTTCGTCAAATCTATTTCGCCAATGACACTTTCTACGCCATCCGCCGGGCGTATGAAATGAAAGTCGCTAAAGCCCGGGAAATATTTGATAGCTGGGGGGGCATTTGGCATGATCTATCCGCTGTCCTCGGGATTGCTAACTCTTGGCTCAAATATGAATTGTCCAATGCCGACAGTACCGGAATTAATTTTAACAAACTGGAATGGTTAGTTAAAGAATTGAGCCGAATTAAAGAACAATACGATGCGATAAGCGTTCTCATCAATAAAGAATTGCTGGGGGGCGCGCAAGAGGAATTTCTACTTCAACAAAAACTTTTGACTTTTATGAAAGATTTTGATGCTTTTACTGATTCTGGATACGCGCTTATTAAAGACTTGAGAGGCAAATATCAGGACGTAGACAAAGTGTTGATAGTTATTGAGAGCATTTTAAGTATTCATGCCGGCGAGAAAAGCGAAGAATTAATGAATACGCACGTGGAAATTTCCATAAATGAATTTATCAGGGAACTCGTTAAAAATTTATTTCTTTATGGATATTCCCAACAGTCTCCATTTAAATTTATATTTTCGAAAGATGTACCATTAGTCCGCGGTTCCAATGTTGGTATTTTTAGGGTCTTTTTAAACCTTATTACCAATGCCCTGTATGCACTAAGAAAATTACGTTTCGAAAACACGATGCTCACTATCGGGACATCGTTTGATGCTGAAAATAATCAAGTTGTCATCTATATCAAAGACAACGGCCCTGGCATTCCGGAGGATATTCTTCCTCGGATCTTCGAGCGCGGCTTTACGACCAAAGGCCATGAAGGCAGCGGCCTCGGCCTTGCGATCGTCAAGCGCATTATCGAGGAACACCACGGCACAATTGAAGTCGAAAGCCAAGAAGGCGTCGGCACGACGTTTACGATTCGATTACCGGCCGTGCAGCCTTCGCCGGAAAGCCGTCTCGATGGCGAAAAGCTCTCTGGATGGAACTTCAATCCGGAGGTCGTCTGGGCGATTTTGATTGCCGGCGGGATTTTGTGGATCGCCAAGAGAGCCTTAGACGGCAGGGAAGCCCAGAAAGATCTCGGAGAAACGGTCATCGAAGAAATCAAAGACCGCCTCCCCGGGCGTTTCTTTGCCGTCGATCCCATCGGCGGGTCGCTGCCGGCGCTCGTCATGTCGTTAGTTTCCCTCAGCCAAATGACAGAGGAACCATTGATTCCGCACAATAAAACGATCCACTTGACGATGCAGTTTTATGTCAATGGTTTCGGCATGGGGCTGGCTATTAACGGCCAAAGTTATATGATCTATCGCAAAGATCTAAGAGGGTATGATAATTCGCTGAAAGTGCCCGCAGTCTATGAAATTTCGCAATCCGACGACAAAGAGCCATACGCCTTGGAGGATAAACGGCTTGAAAAATACCTGCAGATTTTTATGATCGCCGTTTTGTTCTTGCGTTATGGCCTCCAGCGTGAATTTCACGATTTGGATCTGGATCTGAGAGTGGAATACAGAAACGGCCACGTCCGGGTTCAATTCTTCGAAGATGACTACGCCGTTGACCGTAAAACCGGAATCGCTGTCAAGGGTGACCATAAACCGTTCGAGGATTATGAAGAAGCTAAAGTCTATGTTTTGGCGTTATTGCCCTTTGTGATTGATCACAATACCCGCGCTTTGGTGTTGGACCGCCTGGAAGCGCAAAATTGGAAATTCTGGAATCTAATCATCGAGCAACCCGGCAAGTCTTCCGGAACAGAAAGCGCCGATTCGGGATTAAACGCTATCGTGTTATCGGTTGATATGACGATAGGCTTGTTGATGGTATTAGGAGAGCTCGGAGCCGCGAGCGCCGATAAGGAACCCGATCTACTCAGAAATGCCGTCGTATCACTGCGCCGGGATTTAATCGGACGGGTGGAGGCGACGAATCACGGCCTTTATGAAGACAAACTGACGGCTGTTTTTCCCGATGAAATTCTTGCCGCTTCGTACTTTAAAAAAGGCGGACCGGAATTGCAAATTATTGTCAGGCTTCTTTTGAGGCGATGGATGCTGCTGGAAAACTTAATGCGTAAAACTCCGCTCGTGATTTACGGCGATGACACGATCAGCCAGGGTGTGATGGCGGATAGACTTTTGGATATCTCTATCCTTAATGATCAGCAGCTAGTCCTGATAGACGGGGCGTTGATTGGGAACTGGAAAGACAGCGTTTCACCGGCTGAAAAAAACCACTTTGATGCCCTGATTATCAAGGTCGATGGTTCGCCTTTAAATAATGTCAGGCGCCACGGCATAGCCAAATGGTCGCCTCAGCAGCTTTTATGCCATATCGATGATTTGTCTTCCGAGGGAGTGAGCTTTGTAGCCATTTTTATCAACGAGGAAAATTATAACAGATTGATCTTAGACTACACAAACGAGCCGTTTCAGGAACGCATTACGCCGGTTTTTATCGGGCCGGTTTACGGTTATTCAGGAAAAACAAATTTTATCTTCGTCAATGTCCGGGTGAACACGGCCGATCCTTATACGATGGTGAAGGCCGGAAGCCTGCTGTTATCCCGCATGGGCCGCAGGGTTTTAAAATCAGGCAATCTTACGCTGGAAGAACGGCTGATGGTTCAGGCCCTCACCGGGCCGTTCGCGCCGATTTTGGGGGTGACGCCGGAAATTGAAGATATGCTTCGGGAAGCGAAAAACTTTTTGGTCAACACCCTGGCCGGGCAGGCGACGGCGGATATGGAAGCTATTATTTTCGGGCCGGCCGGCATCGGCGGCAACAAGGACGGCCGGCCGGCCCAGGACGATTCCGATCCGGGCCGTCTGCCGGACGGCATCTTTGCCATCTTGCCGACGGATATTTTCAGCCTTGTCCTTTTTGGATTGATTATGAAAAGCGGGCGGGAGTTTGATTTTACGGCGGATGTTAATCATGAACGGGAAATTTATTACAGTCCGCGGATGGCGCAGGAAATGGTGCAGCGCATGCGAATCCGCAAAGGGACGCGGGTCCTGGAAATGGGAGCGGGCGGCGGCGGTGTTACCGCGTATACGGCACTGGCGGGAGGCACGGCAGTCGCATTTGATATCCATCCCGGGTCTATTCATTTGATTCGGGAAACGAGGAGCGACTTAATTGACGAGTTGAGAGGAACAATTGACGCGAGAGTCAGCAATTTATATTCGGCGGCAATGCCGGGGGAACGATTCCGTTATATTACGTTTTTTGCGCCGATTTATGATTGGCCTATACGGCACATATCCGATTACGCCAAAAATGATCCCGGCCATAAAATTGTTTCCGGATTTGTCCTTGGCGCAGGATCGCATTTAATGAGAAACGGCATTGCGCTTCTTGCCTACCTGACAACCCGCCCCGATTATTGGCGCGTGGTCCGGTTAACGCGCCGGGCCCATTTAACGATTCAGGCGGTCGATCAGTTGGACAACGAGATCGGAATTTATTGGATTACAAAAGAAGGGTTCCGGCAGGATATTGATTCCTTAAGAAAAACAAACGGTCATCAAAACCATCGAAACGTCCGGCTTCACTCTTTTGCTCTGCCGACGGATATTTTCACCGCTCTCGTAACACTTGTGATACTGGGCTCGATCACCAAACCCTATGACATCAAGGGTGTGGCTGTGATCGGTTTAGGAAAGTGGGCGACGTCCAAGTTTCTGCCAAACCTGATCAAAGTATTGCCGCCGTCCGTACAGATTTATTTTGTCGAACCCCGGAATAATCAATCGCTCTGGCATACGGTCCGTCAGCAATATCTCGGCGGCCCCCGTTTTCATCTGCTTCCTTCCCTGAAATATATGTACGCTCATCCCGAAAAATATTCCCGTGTCCGCGCCGTTTTCATCACGACCCGCGATCTGAAGTCGCATTCTCAGTTCGCCAAAGAGGCGCTCGAACATGGCCGCAATGTTTTTGTGGAAAAGCCTTTTGAAGGTGCCGCGGCCGTACCGCTGGCCATTTTGGCCAAGAAGTTTGAACTGGTTTTTGCCGTCGGCACGCAGCTCATGTATGACCCGGATGTTTTGGCCGTGCGCAATGAATTGCAGCAACAGGTGGGGACACCCGGCTTTGGTCAAATCACCCGCCTGGATTTGGAACTGCTCAACCCCTCCGGCACTGTCGATGATTCCATGACCGCCTTTGATAACCTCGGGGTCCATCTTCTAAGTATCGTACAGGCCTTGGGGATTAAAGGAACAAAAAAGATTGACAGGCTTGTCATTCATCCCGAACAAAGCCGGCCGAAAACCGAAAGAACCAAAGTCGAATTTAACCTTGGTATTCAAGCTCCGATTCGCGTATCCATCAGAGTTGATAACCGTTTCCGTCATCCCGGCGACCCGGTCACATTACCGGCCAGCCGCCGAGTTATTACGGTTTATGGCAATCCTGTAAACGGGACAACTCCGATGGCCAGGCTGGATTTGATGAAACGCTCTTTGGCCTTGACGTTGGACGGTGGCCGCCCGGCCACAACGATTCGAAGCCTCAAAGGTCCGGCCGAAATTAATCCCATCGCAGATGAATTGCATGCCTTCTTCGAAGCGATTCGCACCAATGTCCGCGGCACATTGGTTAACAGCGTCGATAATACTCTATGGATTTGGCAGTTGGCGGATGAAGTGAACCGGTTGTTGGACGGAACATTGGTTAGCCCAGGTCAATCCCAACGCCGTTCTGATGCCGCGCGGGCCAATGATGCACCGCAGGAACTCATGGGACTCCTGGACATCATGATGATAGAAGTTGTCATTCCGGCTTTCTTGAATGCCTTTATCTTCGTTACGTTTTTAGCGCTTATTTTCGGAAAACATTTAGCCAAGCTCGCTTTGGAAAACAATATTCAAATGGCCGTTGAGAAGAAACGCTGGTCGCCTTTTTATCGATTGATTCAACGCCATCAATTATTTAAGGTTTGGGAGTCACCGGACGCAACGACACACTATATTGAATTCGCCAATGGCTCCTCAAGTCCGCTTTTCCGGATTTATCGGACGGCCAATAATCTTATTTCGGATCTGATCGTTCCGGCCGTGGTCTATGAAAATACTCCGACGGCTCTTAGAATTTCCGCCCGCAACCACGGAGTCATTCTCAGGGATTTTGTTGTTCGCTCTCGGCCGGGAAAATTTTTATCCGAAGTCATGGATGAAATTGTTTCGATGGACGATGATGCCGAAGCTTGGGAAGCCGCAGTGGGTCTCATTGATCAGATCATGATCTTTCAGGTCAAACTCTGGCAGCGGGGCGTCTTTAATAATTCCGTGGAGTTTTTTGAAGATATGGTTATGTCGAAAGACGGACAAATTTTATTATGGGACGTTCATCATGTGACGACGGATTTAAACGAAGCCAGGGGCAGTATGCAAAAATTCAAGGCTGTCGCCGAAAAAGTCCTCGATGGTGACTACGAACCGCTTTATATTTTAAAGTCTACCTTATATCGGCTGCACCGCTGGTCCCGTTTTGCCGGCTGGGGCGATAAACTAGTAGAATATTTTCTTAAGGAACTTATCGACTATTACGATACAGGGGATATTATCGGTCTTTACTGGGCGAGCGGATCTCGTGAAGTTTCGGAAGCGCCGCAAGGGCTTGTGCGAAGCATAGTCGAACGGTTTGTTGCAAACAGGCATACTGAAGAGAGTGGCCCGTTTGCCAATGCCGTTATTTTTGTCGACGGCATTTAACCTTTGGTCTTTTTGGCGTTGGGAATGATCGATAGTGGGGATGAAGATAAAATTATTGTTAATGTCGATCGAGGTGTCAAAACGATTACATTAAATGACCCCAGGCGAATGAACGTCACGACGGTTGCCATGGCCCGGGCTATTCAAAGAGAAGTTGAAGCGGCCCAGAGCGATGATGCGGTTCGTCTGATTCTCTTTAGAGGCGCAGGGGAACATTTCTGTGCCGGCGGAGAAATTCCGATTAAAGACACGGAAATTTTGCACGCTACCAATGATGCTAACTTGGCCATCAATCTTTCAAAAAAATGGGTTGTCTCTTTCGTCGATGGAACGGCTGGCCCCGAAGGTTTCAAAGGAAATGCCGCCTATGCCTTCGGTAACGGTCTAGGGATTTCTCGTGCTGGGCATATTGTCGTTGTGACTGAGCGCACGCGCTTGGCCTGGCCGGAAACCGGCATCGGATTTTTCCCCAATGTCGGCGGTTCTTATTTGTTGGAACATTATTTCCAAAGCCGTGGCTTGGCAAAGTATTTTGGATTAACCGGCCTTCACTTTACAGCTCACGAAGCGATTGTCTACGGTTGGGCCGATTCTATGATCGATTCCAAACGTCTTGATGAATTGGAAGCGGCTTTACGGGTTGCTGCTTCTCAGAACGAGATGACAATAGAGCATGTCAGGAAGATTATTTCAACATTTGAGGTCGAAGTCCCGGGTCATGTTCGAAAAGAACTTCTAGAAAGAAAGAAAATCATCGAACGTTTCTTTGACGAGGAACATCTTAAAAACATTTTTGAAAATCTCAAAACGGCTGCCGATTCAGAACAAAACGACACGATAAGGGAATTTGCCCGGCAAACGTTATCCGTGCTCGACAATGATAACAAGCGGTCTTTGATCGGCATTACTGTTGCCAATCAATTGCTCAATGTTAATCCGTCCCAAGACCTCAAAAGAACCTATAAAAGTGAATATCCTTTTGGCAAACATGCCATCCAGCATCCGGATCATCAAAGAGGAGTGTTTGCCGTCTTAGGAAGAGACGACCGCGGCCGGCGCATCACAGACGGAACCCGGCACGATCCGCAGTTTTTGATGCATTTGAGGCCGGAAGACATCGGATTCCTGGCCCGGCGGGGTGTTCATTTAATTATTGGTGCCGACGGAAAACCTTTGAACAACGTTCAAAGCGTTATCGTTGGACCCGAGATGCCGGGGGGCCGGTTAGGCATTATCTATCCGGCAGGCAGTCAATTGACCAAAAATGGATTTCTCGCCAAACAAGATTCCCGTACTTCACCATTTCATGTCGAAACCAATGTTCTTAATTCAGAAGGCCGATCTGTTCCTATCAAGAGAATCCCTCTCATGCGCCCGAGATTTGGTGGCGGCCCCTTAGAACTTTTCCCTGTTGAAATCGGAAATCACTATTCCCTGTTAGCACCTCAAAATCTCAAAGGGCCTCTTTCCGTCACGGATATTTTTAACGATCGGGAAGGCCGCTCATGGCAATTTGATTCTTTCTATGAAATCAATTCTTATGAAATCGGCGGCTTTTCCGCTATTAGGGCCAAGGCCATGGGGTCAGAGGTTACTCTTCTCATCGTCAGGGATGGTTTTAACGCATCTTTGGAAGCTGTTTCTCATTTCACCGATACTGAAGGTCATGCCAGACAAATCGGCATCTATGACGGCTTGACCATGGCGAAAAATGGCCGCATGGGAATGAGAATATTTCAGGAGGATCAAGGATCAAAAGATGCCCTCTTGATCCGAGCTAATGCCGGCAGCCCGTTCCATGTTATTACTCATACACGGCTCAACGGAAAACTTGTTCCTTTAGAGAAAATTGATTGCCTTGTGATGAGCCTTATCGACGGGCGTTTAGTGATGCGGGCAAAAGTGGGCGGAAAACGGTATGTCATTCTTCAGGAAGTAAACGTTGACCCCGTGGATCCCGCTGCTGGTACCCACGCCATTCCGTTACTCAATAAATTCGGCCGGATGCTTGAACCTGCACAACTTGTCGACGTTACCGCGTGTACATGTGATGACGGACATGTTTGGTTGTGGGCCAAGACCGGCAAACGAGATAATGTGGTCACGCATTTTAGACAAAACGAAGCCAATCCTACGGCGCCTTTTATCGAACATAAGGAACCTGTCTATTATCAACTCGCCGGATTCTTGGAGGTGGGGGTGGTCAATGACTTTGGCTTTTATGTGATGATTTTTGGAATTACCGGCATCATTGTGGCTATTCTTTGGGTAAGATCATTGAAAAAACTATCGGATAGTATCGAAGGGCGGCCGTCACAAATGGCGGATTTCTTGCCTGTGTTTGCATCGGAAAATGCTGCAACGGAAAAACCGGTTATCCGTAGCAGCCCGCAACCTGAAGAAACGGGTGATCCGATTCTGGTCAGTCAGAAAGACGCAACCACCAGGATTCTATTGAATCGTGAATCAAGATTAAATGCGGTCAATCGCGCCATGCATGCGTCTCTTGAACGGGTTCTCAAAACCGCGCGCAAAGACCGAAAGGTGAGAGCCATTGTGTTTGAAGGATCCGGCGAAAAAGCATTTTCAACCGGCGGGGATATTGATGAATTGGCAGATTATTTGGAACGGGAAGATTATACAGGGCTTGATGAACGGGCCAGGATCATGTATCGCGTTGAGCAGATGATTCGCGAATCCAGGAAACCGACTATCGCCATTACCAACGGAGCCACCATGGGCGCCGGATACGGCATTGCGAGAAATACCGATATCATGATTGCGACCGAAAGAAGCCGGTATTCCATGCCAGAAGCGCCAAAGGGTTATGTTCCTACAGCCGCCGCGACAATTTTTATGTACCAGAGAACCGGGAGCCTGGCCATGGCGATTTATTACAATATTACCGGAAATTTCATGACCGGTGAAGAGGCGTATCATTATGGAATAGCCGATGTTTATATCGAAAGCCAATACCTGCCGGAATTGATGGCGACCCTTGAGGAAATTATCCGGACGAGAAAACACATTAAAGCAGAGGAATTAAGAAATCTATTGCGGCAGAAAGCTTCGGAATTTTCCGGATTGTCCGATGAAACTCAAAAAACCCTGGACCGCAAGCGTGAATTGATTGACCGGCATTTTGATGCCGGCCTCATCGAATTTGGATTGATGGTTCTAGGCGCGGAAGGCACCATTTATCCTCATTTGCTTAAGCGCGACGACGCGTTTGCGTTACTTTCCGATGATGAACGCTCTTTCATCATCGAATCCGCGAATCAGTTGAATAGTATTTCCATTAACGTGCAGAATATCATTGCCTACTTGGTTAAGGCCCATACGATGGTTGGTTTCGAACGGGCTCTTCGTTCGGAATACAACACCATGCGGGCCATGTACCGGACGCGGTCTTTCAGGACCGGTTTCATGGATTTTGCCAGAAAGCGTAAATCCGATGGGCCTCTTCCTCCGGGAATCAGCTTGGCCGAGGGACTTTACGATTCGACACTGGTCTATTGGGTCCAGATGGGAATGCTGATTCCTGACTGGGGTGAACATTGGTATGAACAAAGGATGGATGAATGGATTTATGCTTTTGAGCGCTTGACCCATGTCCCAATATTTTCCTGGGCCTGGCGATTAAACATATGGCTGCTTAAGCGGAAGCATCCTTCCCTATGGGCGAATCATTCTGGATCCATATCGGCAACGGTTTTCAGCATTCGGGATGAAGAATATGAAGACGTTACTTCTCAAAATATTTTTGCTATTTTGCCCGATGCAATAGCGATAATTACTGTTGTGCTCGGCGCCATGACGAGACAGGAAGAAGTCGATTTAAACGAAATGAAAAAAGACATTTCTGAATGGGTTAAGAAATTTTCTATCAAAGGCTACAGCCGCAAGAATTACAAGGACCCTTACATTCAGTCCCGTTTGGTTATTGCCGCGTGGTTGTACCGCGAAGGACGGATCACGGAAGAACAATTAAAAGCCGTTTTCTTTTACTTCTTATTCCCCGACAGACCGCTGCCGCAGATTGCCAAGGACGCTAACTTAGGGGAGATCCGCGTGCGCCATTGGTTATTTGGTAAAAAAGACCTGAAAAAACAAAATTTAATCAAAGAATTCTACAAATTTTTAACTGAAGACGACAATGGCGGTTTATTAGCCGAGATTCTTTCCGTTGACCGCCATTCTTTTATCAAACGGCTTTTGCGGGAAGCCATCGACTGGAGGTCCTTGAGCCAATCTGAGCGAAAATTGATGGGAGACATCATCGAACGAATTCGAACACAAACAGGGGATATGAGTTCCAGACAGAATTTGGGATTGGAAACCTTAAAATTATTACTTGGTTTGCCAACGGATTACTCGGATTCTTCTTATCCCATGCGGGATGCCGAAGAGGTGGCGGTCACTCTCAAAGGTGCAGGCCGGGATGATTTGACTTCAGACGCAATCCGCGAACTATTGTGGGGAAAACGTAAAACAAGCCCCGCAAGGCCTAATCTTTACCAGATTTTTAGCCGGTTTATCGCAGCGACTTACGGGCAGCACCCCGTTTATCTGGAAATCAAGAAAAGGCTTATTCCATTATCTGCGGAAAATATCGCTGAATATTTGCTGCACCGGCCGCACGGTGGGTCAAAGATTTCTGAACTTTCAGAACCGGTACAATTGTTTCTGCTGATGGCCCTGGAAAAGTTTTCAGAAAATTTTAATGCCTGGTGGAAAGGCCCGAATCGGTTGAACAAATCTCAGATCAAAAAACGTGTTGATCTTTTAAGGATGAAAATTGAAGACAACACCAAGTCTCTGGAAACACTTGGCCAAGAGTTGGGCGTGTCTTTTAGCGCTGTTGAGGCCATGTTGAAGGGGCGCAAGGTTCGCCGGTATGCTTCTGAACGGGGTGTGTTGGACGCAATCGGACGATTTATTGAGACTCTGCCTTCTTATCGCGAGTTTTATGATGAACTGAATCAGCGCTTGGGGCCTCAAGTCCGATGGAAAACTTTCCGGGAATTGGTATTGGTTCATACCGACAGCCCCAGCCGTATCAATGCATCGATGCGCCGGCGTTTATTAGCCTCCTGGGGCCGGTTCCTGGAGGGGTTACCTGAAAGCAGCACCCGGGATGCCCAAAGCCGGGAAATTGTGATCATTCAAAAAGTCATTGAAGGAAAAACAACGGATACAATCATCGAGGAAACCTTATTGGCTCGTTCCCAAGTCGGAGAAGTGATTTATTCCGATCCCGCTTTGAATATCGCATTATTGGATTTAATTGAGGCACAAACTGGGAATGGCCACTTAACAAATAGGCAGAATTCTTCCGAAAGATTTTATCGACGACGCTATGCGGTTGGGGTGGCCGTACTCTGGAAGAGAATTCCCAGAGAGGTTCATCAGCGGTTCAGAAAAGATTTGGCAAAAGTTGTCGGTGTTGGCGTAACCCGATTGAAATACCGCCATTACCGCAAGGTTGAGATTCCGGTTTTAGGTAACCGGACACTTTGGGGACTTTATCAATATTACCGGCTCATGAAACTCGAGAACCGAGAGTTTGACCATTTATCCATTGATGGATTTATCAACTGGAAATTGGCCGGGCGGTTGCGGCCCTTACCGAAAGCCAAAAAGAATAATGAACGACTGCCTGTTATCCGAAAGCGCGGCGCCTCCGCTGTCCTTGCCGGCGCCGCGCCCGCTGTCTTCACCGCACCGGCTGCGCCCGTCGCGCTTTCCGGCCTTTCCTTCGCCGACCCGCTCTTTACTGTGTTTATGATCCTGGGTGCCTTGGCCGGGCAAGGAGAAGGAGCGGAGGAATTTAAACAACCCCGATTCAGCGATCCGGATTTCTGGCCGGGAAGAATGGGCATCGTGAATAAGGATTTTGTAAATCTGGGAGCGATGGGTACGTATTCAACAGAATTTTCATTTGAAAACATCATACCGTTCTTTGATGATGCCCCAGAAGCCGTCAAAGAAGTTTTAAAACAAAGACTTTTAGCGCCGAACCGGACGCATCGCGAAATTCTTAATTCCAGAAAAGCCCTTGAGACGCTAGAAAAATTAAATCAAGGAACGAATTCCAACCTTCTTAGCCAGCTGGCAGAACTCGTCGCCGAGTACAACATACTCCAAATGGTTTATTATAAGCGGCTCGAAGATTTGAAATCACACCATTATTATCACTGGTATGGTCGATCCAGAAGGGGATTTATGGCAGAACCAACGAAATGCAATCAACCATTTCCTGAAGTCACGACACCTTTGATGACGTTGGGAGAAATTATTCTTGTACTTCAAAAGATTATCGAACTTCTTCCTGATGGCCAATCTGATACGATAGCAAGATGGAAGAGAAGAATTCAAGAAAGCCTCGATAGGCCGGAATTAAAACCGTTTCTGGAAAGAAAAACATTCTTAAAAGTTGTAACGCAAGTCGCTAATAATCCTTACATTGTCGTTTCCCCGGAGAAGCTGGATGAATACGAAAAAGGTGAATTTATCTACTGGTACCGCGGTTTTGGAGTCAGCCGTAACGATAGATTTTTACGCAGATTCACAAGGGATTCACAGCAGATCCTGAAACAGGAAGGATTACTGGATGCATTCTTAGAGGAATTTTCAAGTCTCGCCGAGATACACCACGATCTTTGGCTTTTAAATGTTGGGTCCCACGAAAGAGAAATTCCACAGCAGAATAGATTCCGCCGCCATTCGGCTGAATCTGATGAGTTTCATCTGTTCGATTATTCCGGCTATGAGGAACCGAAAACTCTCAGAAAATGGTTCGAACCAGGACCGGATCAACATAGTTTTCTGCGTCAATTCCCTGCCGGACTCATTCAAAATCCCATGGCCGACATTGATTTTAATTTACGTATTGTGCGTTTTATGGCTGAAAACGATTATCGCTTTGCGGATATCCTTCATCCCACCGGCACAATAGAGCTTTCAGATTACTATAATCCGTTACTTATTAGCCGAAATGCTAGAAAAAATAAGAAAAAGGGAGGAATGAGTTTATTTGGCATGCAATCTGTCAGCGAAGTTGAATTTGAATCCAGCGATGATGACAAGTTGGAATTTGATGATGAAGATATATTTGGATCTGACAATGAAGATGGAAATGGAATTGATGGAGCGAATATTATTGAAGAAACCATTTCCGAAAATAGTACTGAAGTTCAGCCGGAAAAAAAGAATGTCAACGCGAAATCCGACATACACCCTATTTCCGTCCGTCTTGATAAAGATAGACGCGCACTTTTATTAAGCGGGCCGAATATGGGAGGAAAGACAACGACGGCACGGGGAATCGGCCTTGCCGTATTGTTAAATCAAATTGGACTCCCCGTTCCGGCCGACATCGCCAAATTAGGAATTTTCCGAAATATCTATACAGTTTTTCCAAGGCCCGAGCAAGTCCAGCCCGGGTATGGATATTTTGGTGCTTTAATTAATGAATTGACCGAGCTCATCAAAAAGGCTGGCCACGGCGACCTTGTCATTTTGGACGAAGTTCCTACGGGAACGGAATATAGGGAGCTTGTGGCCGTCACCGTTGTTTTATTAGAGGATTTGATTCATACAGGTGCGACAGTGATTGTGACCGGGCATTTGAAAAAAGCGTTTGAACTTATCGCCGAGCGAACCAATCAAGAACCATTCATGCATACAGTCAAACAGAACGACGGTGGTGTGGTGCCGGACTATGGGTTGGTACCCGGGATTGCAAAACATAGCTATGCCATTGAACTAATGCCGCGGGTAGGATTTTCAAATGAAATTGTCGATCTCGCCAGAGCCTATTACCGCTTGATCATTGAAGAAACCAAAGCAATTGAAATTCCCGCCTTAAGCGTTGCCCAACCGTCTTCTGAAGCAAAAGAAGGTTCTGCCGTTGTTAACTCAACGACACAGGAAACAGTCGAGGCAGTTATAAAAACAATTTATCCGAAAGGGCATTTTGCTTTCCCGGTTACACAAATACAACTAATCGGCACATTCAAAGGTGAGCGAGTCGATTTAGAAGGTATTGAATCATTAGTGGAAAGCCTGGATGGTCTCTTTGGAAGTCCTTTTGGCGAAAAGAAAAAGAAAAAAGCGGAACCGAAGAAAGAAGCGCAAGAGGAGGAAAATAAAGATTTACCTATGACTCGCCTTCGGGTGACCAGTATTTTTGCAGCGCAAGGCAAAGAATATTTGGAAAAATTAACCGAATTACTCTCGGTCTTTAAGAAATTTAATGAACGGCGGGGATATTGGGAGAAGCCGGAATTTAATAAGGAAAAGAACTTCAAGAAAACGGAAGCCTTAGAGAAATACATTAAAACTTTAATCTCTTATCTTAAAGTTTTGAAAGATGAACCGGAAATTGCGGCGCGTATTCAGAAACTTAAAAGGGTATTAAATGACATCGTACAGCTTCGAGAAAAATTTGAGGAAAAATTAAAGGCGGAAGTTAAGGATAAAAAAGAGGCGTTAAAAGATCTGCAGACGGAATGGGACGAAGATTGGAAGAGTCTGTTAGGTGGCTTAGCCACAACGGTTCAGATTGTTGATGAGTACACCGGCATCGGCCGCAGTATTTTAAAATTCGGATTAAAACCGCCACAATTTTCGCAAAATTCAAACACTTTTTCTTTAAAAGGGAGCTTGCCATTCTTTCCCAGATGGTCGTTGTGGGGAGATGAAAGCCCGTTTTTAGAAAAAGCAGTCGCGCAGACCGTAACGATAAATCCACAGAAGCCGGTTTTTGTTTTAACCGGGCCCAATTCGAGCGGCAAAACTGTTTTAATGTTAAACAGTTATTTAAACGCTATCTTTGCGTTAAATGGATTTTATGTCTCCGGTGATTTCGAACTAACACGCTTTGATGGCCTTTACGGATTTTTCGGCGGACGAAATGTTACCGAACAAGGGGAAAGCTATTTCTTTAACATCCTCGGCCAATACGCCAGTATTATCAAATCAGTTACACCGAACAGCTTAGTTATCTTAGACGAATTGCATGGAACGGATAATTTTGAGTTGGCTGCCATCCAACTTGCGGTTTTGCATTATCTTCGCAGCAGAAATGTTACGGTCATATTCAATACTCATATTCGTGATGGATTGAAATTGCTTGCTGACAAGGTTGGTCTTGACCTTTGGAAAACCGACATCACTTATCAGAAGAAAGAAAACAAAGTTAAAGCGCATTTTACAATCTCACCCGACCCTGCCCTGCAAGCCAAAAGCTACGGTATTGTTGTTGCCAGCGCATGGCTGAGTGAGGACCAACAAAGACGCGCCCAGGAGATCCATACACAGCTAACCTCGCAATCTAAAATTTCCGGTACTGAATCCCTTTCCGCCCTCCTCGTCGATCCGCTTTCCGGTATGTTTGTAATTTCCGGCGTGGGGGTGTTGGGTATTTTACTGGCGTGGCTGGCAAAACGAAGGGGCGATGAGGATTCCTTTCTGATTGTTATTAAAGCGCTTGCCGTTATATCTGCAGCAAATATCCTTTCTTTCGGTATTCAGAGTATTTCTTATCCCCAATTTGTTTTGAGCTTTATAACCTTTAGCAGAATGTTACTCGTCGGCTTGATGGCGGGAATGGCGGTTGTGTGCGGGATGTTGGTAGTGGGTTGGGCCGGTTATGCCGTTTGGTTTTATATCACGAATATGGCTAGAGGATTTGGTATTCCCAAAGGCGGATTTGAAAACCCCAGAAAAACACGGCAAGGAACTATTCTCTTGCGAGTCGTCAGCAATGAAATTGAATGGCCGCTAAGATTCCATGAGACATTGGATCATTTGAAATACCTTATTTATCGGCGGCTTTTTGATTACGGAACAATCGAACGCTGGGATGCGGCTTCAGACCCCCGCCGCAATCTAAATTTTGTTTATCGGATGATCGAAGAGTTGATTTTTAATGCCAAGGATGCAATGGCCCAAAAATCCGAACCCAACGGTATCAAAGGCGGAATATTCATCGCGCGCGTTATTTTTGATCTTGTTGCTTTTGCCATCATTAAACCGTTGAAAGATCCATTTATCAATGCGATGCATGTCCAGCCCGCGATCCCGGGATTTCCTTATGTCGCTTTTGTCAATGTACAGCTTTTGGTTGTGGATAGCCGGCTTGTTTTTGAAATTTCAGATTCGGGAGATGGTATTGCCAGAAACGTTTTTCAAGAATTAATGAAAGGGTCGATTACAACGAAGAAAGGGCGTCGCGGGCGGTTCTTCATCGGATTAAAAGGCGGTAAGGGCAGGGCTTATATGAATATCCGTGCTGATCTTAATCGCCTTCAAGGTGCCATTGAAATCGATACGTTGGCTGTTGGCGAAGTTCGACCCAGATTATTAAGTTATTCTGATCATCAACTCAGTCATACCAGAGGCACGCGCACAACGGTCGGAACAACCGTGCGGTTAGTGTTGCCGTTGTCACCGAAACCCAACGCCCTCCTGGCCTTTTCCGGTGATCCGCTCTCCGCCGTGTTAATGATTTTAGGCGCGATTGCGGGGCAAATGGCGGAAGCGGAAAATAATCAGGAAGTAATTCTGGTGAATCGGATTTTACCGTTGGCATTATCAAAAAGAATGTTGAAATGGGCGAAGAGATCCGCCCTCCCAAGAAGATATGGACAGGAGTTATTTTCTGAAAATAGACAACGAATGTCTAACCTATGGTTTCCGATTTTGACATGGAGCCGACCGACCCAAACGATAACACCTTTGCTGCCTTCGATTCCGTATGAACGGTTGCGGGGAAGATGGGATAAATCAATACCGAGCCATCGTGCGATATGGCTTGGCATCATTGCAAAATCTGCGCCCGTATCAAGAAGAAATAAGACTGTTTGGTATCCGGTTTTGGTTGGGAGTTGGACGGGGATTCTAACGTCCGGCAGGGTACCAAGCGTGGTTTTCTTCTCGAGAATCGGGAATTCCATAAATACAGACGCCTCCTTTAGGCTCGATGTATTCAATGATCATATCCCGGCTCCCTACTCGCTTGCGGACTTTATTCCACAGGACTTTGGAGGATTTGGCAGAGGCAATGACGCGCTTGTTGATTCTGGCGATGAACTTGCCGCCGTATTTCGCCTGCAGTTGAAAATAAGATTTTGGGTCCATGCTTCTGTTTCCTCCATTAACAAATATACATGGCTCAATGGGCAAAGTCAAAATGAATTTGCCCCGTCTCTGAATGCCTTCGCCGACCCGCTCCTTGCTGCGTTTATGATTTTGGGCGCGATGGTTGGGCAAGCAGACAATGATCCGGTATTGCTGGATATTAAAGGTTCGATTGCGACGATCACCTTAAACCGGCCCAAACAGATGAACGCCATCACCCGCGCCATGCATCTGGAAATTAAAAAGATATTAGTTCGTCTGGAAACAGATAAGGCGGTGAACGTGATTGTCATCCGCGGCGCCGGTGAAAAAGCCTTCTCGGCCGGCGGGGACTTAAAAGACATTGTTGGCTATCTGGAATCCGATGATCAAAAGAGTATTGATGCGGTTTATCAAACGTTATACGAAGTCGAACAATATATCCGTGATTATCCAAAACTTATTATTGTGATTGCCGACGGAATTACAATGGGCGCCGGCTTGGGGCTGATGCGTGCCGCGCGATATTCCGGACTTGCGGTTGCGACTGAAAAAACCGATGAAAGCGAAGCCGAAGCCAGAATCGGCCTTCCCCTTCCTTCAGGCGCGACCTTTGATGTGCCGCAGAGTTTGGGTCAGGCGATGAAAAACCGTTTTGGCGACACCAAAGTCC
>CAZEUO010000003.1:67443-97579 GCA_964515035.1 uncultured Planctomycetales bacterium | reverse complement strand
GAACTCTTCAGGAATATCCGCGGCGTATCGGGATTGATTTTGCCCGCTATTACGCGCTGACGGCAGAGAGTACCAAAGGGATTCAAACTGTCGCCTTTAATTTCGCGGATCTTTATGTTTCCAACGGCCGGATGGATGCGTTTATGGACGATTTGACGGCACCGGCGGCGGCTGCCGATTTTAATCGCGATACCTTGAAACAAAATTTATTAGCCCGCTACCGGCCGCAGACGGCAACACTCAACAGCCATTTCAGTTTGCGAAAAATCCATTACGTTACCAAATATTTCGGCCGGGAAAAGAAAGATTTCTGGGCCATCCGGGAAGCATTGCAGGCGGCATCAGTTGATGCCAGGGTCCATCCGTTTGAAGCCGATTTTGTCAGGAATTCTCTAAAGGCCATTGCCGGCCATTCTCCGGTTGCCATGCAGATTACGGATAAGCTGATTTCCTTGCACGGCCAGAGCGGATTTGATTTGCAACGGGCTTTGAGTTTGGAAAAAGATGCGGTTTTGCGGATGAACCGCAGCCGTTCGTATCGCGCAGGGTTCTTTGCTTTTGATGAAAAAATTGCCCCCGATTGGAATCAAGAGATTGAATCAGCCGACCAGCAAATTGTTGTTGAACTCGAAAGCCGCATTGAAAGAAGCTCACCTCAGTACGTTTCTCCCGTTTCCATTACGCCACGCAAGGCATCTTTAGCAGGAACGAAAAATAAACAAACTCCGCTTCAGCCCGTTTTCTCCCCGGAACGAATCAATCCCTACACGGAAGCACCGACGACAGCTGAAGAGGCGATGTATTTGTTTATTTCCGAACGCCGGCCGCTGGATGCGTTCCGGTTACAGGATTATCAGCGTGAATATGTAGGGCGCTTTAACCACTTAAGAGAAATGAAAGAGGCTATCAGCGTTTTTGAAAGTGCCCGAGCCGTAATCAATAAAGAAGGCGGAAAGTTAAATGCCTATGCCGGTTCTGAAAACAATTTTTATACGGTGGATGAGACAGCTGTCAGTATCGCCAGGCGGCAATTTTACAAGATCGTCGGTCAATGGGAGCGTAATCCCGTGCCGTATCAATTCAACGGACATTCTAACCAGCACAGCAAACGTGTGGTTTTCTGGATGGGAGACCAATATGGATTGAGGCAGGATGTTCTTGCCAAGGGTGTAATGTTGCCGGGCCAGAAAGAGGCGCTGGCCGGCCGTCTTAACGGATTATTGGATCAGCTCAAAGACAATCCATCGATTTTTACGGACGGACTGCTGCGAGACGTTATGAAGACAATTGACGGTAAGGGGGGAATTGCATTTTTGATCAGCGTTCATCCTTTGTTTACCCGCGGAAAAATTGTCCGGATCAGCATGCATACCATTACGTTTCACCCCAGTTATTTTGAACTCCCCGAAGATGAGCAAGCAAAACTTTTCTACTACGCGCTTGTCAATCGCATTGTTAAGGATCTCTCTGACAAAAAAGGCGCCGCCATGAAAGATGCCGAAAAGGTCATGGCGAAACTCGCGGCGTTAAAATCCGGCGATCAGGCCGGAGTCATCCTGGACGCTTTTATATTTTCGCCTTTCATGCTGCCGATGATTTTCTTCGCCATGGCCGCGAATGAAAGCGAAGCCGACAAAGCCATGGCCGCCGCCGAGGCCGCGAGAACGGAATTTAAAGGCAAAAGCGCGATTGCCGATATCTTTAGCGGAAAGATTCGCGGCTTTAAAGTTCCGGCTCAGAATCCGGATGATCAGAAAATCGGTGATGCGTTTCTGGCAAAGTTTGAAAGATTCCTGATTGAAGAAGTTGATAGCAGCGCGATCGCCTGCGAAGACCACATTTCAAGGGAGGTCATTGAAGGATTATTCAAAGTCGGCGCGTTTGCAATGAAGATTCCTAAAGAATACGGCGGCTTGGGCTTATCGCAAATGAATTATGTCCGGGCGCTTGTCATGGCGTCCAGTTATTCGACGGCAATCGCGATTTTACTATCCGGCCATCAAAGTATCGGATTGCCGCAGCCGTTAAAAGTTGTTTTGGCCATGGCCAAAAAACAAAAGAACGAAGAGCTGATTGCGCGTACCCAGGCGCAAATGGCGAAATATTTGCCGCAGCTGGCGTCCCATGCCGTTTCGGCTTTTTCCATTACCGAAAAAGGCGCCGGCTCTGATCCGTCGAGGGTTAAGACCGTTGCGGTTCGAGACCCGAGCGGCCAGGGCTGGCGCTTAACCGGAGAAAAACTTTGGACGACAAACGGCGGTTTTGCCCGCTATTTGCTTGTTTTAGCAAAAGCCAACGGAAAAATAACGGCCTTTATCGTTGATGCGGCTTCCCCAGGATTTGCGGTAAAACACAATTTATCATTCCAGGGCTTGCCGGGGGTTAAAAACAACGTATTAACTTTAAATGACGTTTATGTTACCGACGAAGATGTATTGGGGAATATCGGCGACGGAATGAAAATTTCTCTGGCAACACTGAATACCGGGCGTTTATCGTTGGGTGCAATTATATTAGGCCGGGTGAAACGGGCGTTAAATCTGGCGCGCGGACATGGAATGGCCCGAGTGCAGTGGGACGCTTCCATTGGCAAGCATGATGCGGTTGCGCAAAAAATTGCCTCGATTGCCAAGATTGAATTCGCGATGGAAGCGATTGTGACCTATCCGTCGTTGTTGGTTGACCAACAACCTAAAATGGATATCCGCCTCGAATCGGCGGCGGCGAAATTGATCACTTCCGAGTTGGAACAAAGCGCGCTTTATGATTTGGTGCAGATTTTTGGCGGGCTCGGTTATGAAACCGCCGAATCCAAACGCATGCGCGGGGAACGGCCGCTGCCGGTTGAAAAGCTCTCCAGCGATGGGCGCATTGATGCCATTTTCGAGGGATCATCGGAGATGCAGCGGCTGATTATGGCGCGCGATGCCATGGATTTTCATTTAAGAATATCCAAGCCGCTGTTTGATGACCCGGCGAAACATTCGTGGCAGGCCAAAACCAAAGCGGCGCTTTACTATACTGTCTGGTATCCCAAGCAATGGCTTCCGTTGTGGTTGTTTGTCCAAAAAGGAGAAAAACATTTTGTCCGCATGAAACAGCGTTTGGCGCGGCACACATTCCATTTGATGATGCTCAATGGCCCGCCGGTTAAAGAAAGAAAATCGTGGTTGGCGAAATTACTTGGAAAAATTATTTGGCGGGGCCCGAGCCTTGATTTACGCCAGAGTGTTATTTTTTCACTGGTTGATGTGGCGGCGAATCTTTACACGGGCGCTGTCGTCCGGCAATACGCGCAGACATTGCGGGATAACCGAAAAACTGCGGTTGTTTTAAGCCGGTTTATTTCCGAAGATACCCAACATAATATCCGTTCATCCTCGCAATTCCCAGGCTTATTTGATAACCGGCCACTGCGTAATTACAAATTAGCCCAGCAGATTTTAGCCGGTGAATTCGCGTGGCTTGAGGAAGGAATCATTAAAGATGTGGAATATATGACGGATGAAGAATTGAGCGCGGTTTTGGCGGACTCGCGTCAAAATCCCGACCGCCAAAACCGCGCCATCGCCGAAGCCGAACGCCGTCAGGGCGGTGCAACATTAAACGCCCTCGCCCTGCCGTTTGGCGCTGTCATCGCGCTTTTGGGGATGGCTATACAAAACCGTAACCAGCAGCCGGAACCGCTATTCCCCAGCCGAGTAGATTTCAAAATATTCCTGATTCAATATTCCGCCAATGCCGACAGGATTGCCGACGCGGTGACGACTCCGGAACGAAGTGTAACGCCAAAACACATTTACAAGTTAATTGAAAAATACCGGTTTAAATCGCTCGCGAAAAAGCTTCGTCAAAGCCAGTCGGCTTTCCCCGGCCGCAAAACTCTGATTGCTCTTCTCAAAGAACACCAGGCCAATTCGAATCGCATTGCCGAAGTTCTCAGTACCGCAGAGAGAAAAGTTGAAGCAGCTATCGTCCGTTTCTGGATTAAAAAATATCGTTTGACGCAGCTTGCGGAAGAATTACACGAAGTGCGTAATGGATTTCCGGGGCAACAGAACTTTCTCGTCCTCCTTGAAATCTTTGATGCTAACGTCGATGACATTGCCGGGGCTTTAAGTCATGATGAACATCACGTTGCGCCTTCTAACATTGTTTACTGGATTAACAATGACCCAAGGCTCCAGAAACGCGCTGAAGAAATCCGCGCATGGAGAAAAGAACGCGAAAAACAAAAACGTTTCGTGCGTTTTGATTTTGTAGAACCCGCCTTTGAAGAGTTGGCGGATTTAATGGTCATAACGGACGGCAATGTTGATGCTATTGCCCGTGAGTTAAGCGGCAGAAGCGATTCCGCCGTTGAGCAATATGTCAAAAAGAGAATTGACAAAGATCCCGATCTTCAGTGGCTCCTCGACGATTTGCGCGAGAACAGGACCCGCGACCCCCGATCAAAACAACCATCCCGGGAGAGGTTGACTCAATTAATCCGGCAATATTCCGGTAACGCAACGAAAATTGCGAAAGTATTAAGTAAAGAAAATAGGCCTGTCACAGGAGGGGCAGTGGCGGATTGGATTCGACTTGATGACGAATTTCGTGAACTGGCCCAACCGCTTCGCGCGAAACAAAAACCGGTAAATTATAAAAACCCGGGCAGAATTCTGTTGGGCCGATGGATTTTAGAAAACGGCGGGTTGATACCCGAAATGCTCGCCATGGCGAAAACAGAGGGATATTCCATAAGCCGTAGCTCTCTTTGGGACTGGATTAATGCGGATCAGGGGCTAAAAGCGCTGGCAAAAAACGAACGTCATAGAAGTTACAAAATCCATATTTATGCCCTTGAAGCCCTTTATGATGCCCTGGGCCGCTTTCCGGCGTCTTATGTCATTCGTCGAGATGATGTTATCCGGTACCTCGAAGAGCGACTCCGGCAAAAGGTTAACAGGATGCGGTTTAATATTATATTTTCATTCGCCCTGTCATCGATTATGGCCGTCAAAGCCAATGAAGTTAGAATTTATAATGATTCAACTTCAAAATTACCGTCACCGCTTTATGTTTTCGACCATAGGGCGCAACATTGGATTCGTCAGAGGGCGCAACATCTTCGCCAGTTAAGGGAACAACGCTACCAAAAACGATATGGTCGCGGGAATGTTGTCAAGCCTGTTGAAAGTCTGGCTGGGGTGGAGGCTCATTCCATCGGATTGATTGATAGCTGGTTTGTGATGGCTGTAGCCCTATTGGGGGCAGTAAAAACTAAAAATCAAGATGCCGGTAAGTCCGGCCAGTGGACACGGGCGTCAAGGCGTCCGGGTGAAAGGCGGTTACGGGAATTGATTATCCGGCATCAAGGCAGAACACATAAAATTGCCAAGGCATTGAGCAAGCCCGGGAAACCGGTGCAGTGGTTTGAGGTTTCCGCGTGGATTAACGGGAAAGCCAGGCTTCGCAATTTAGCCAAGAAAATTCGCCAGAAAAGGCAGGAGCGCGAACAAAGGGAACGGAATAAAAAAAGAGGCTTTGACGAATATCCGACGGTCAGCGAATTGGCGGATCTTTTCATCATGAGAGAAGGCAGAAATGCGGCCGTAGCCAGAGAAATGGACGGAGGGCAAAACTTAAGCGGGACAAAATCCTTTATTACCCGCATGATGAAAAAGAGCGAAGCCTTAAGATGGCTCAAAAAGAAGTTAGATCAAGAAAGAGGCGCCGACACCCGTTCCAAACGGCCCTCGCGCCTCAACATGAAATTGTTGATTGTTGAACATAAGGCTTACGCCAGAAAAATTGCCGATGACCTGATTGCGCGGGGTGTGGTGACATCACGGCGCGTTGTCAGCCACTGGATCAAAAATGACCCGGTGTTGAGGCAGCTTGCCAAAATAGAGCGCGCCAAAAGAACTTCTCCGGCTCCTGCCAAAATCCCCTGGACTCTTTTACAGTTGTTAATTCTTGAAAATGGAGGGCTTATTGAAGATATTTTAAACGCTATTAATCATCCCGCAAACGGCAACCGGCCGAACGGCAGCGCCTCAAACGGCGCGCAGGCCACGCGGACCACCCGTTTTCTTTTGCGGTGCCAAATTAATAAAGATCCACTGCTTAAGAAAATTGCGCACCAGGAACGTATCGGACGTTTTAGACTTCGCACCGACAGCCTTGAGGCCTTTTATTCAGTTTTAGGCCAGAGTGTGCCTCTGAAGGTTATTGGAGCTACGAATATTCAGCGTATGATTGAGCACCAGTTTGGCGATACTGTTGCGTTGGTAATCGTTCAAAGGCTTCTATTGGTTGTTGTATTTGCCGTAGGAAAATTCAGCCACGGCACGGTTAGAAAATATCAAAGTCCCGATACACAAGAGCTTCTTTTTGCTTTTGATCGGATCTCTCTGGAATGGTTACAGGACGAAGCCGAACGTTTACGTCACAAAAGAGAAGGGTGGTATCATTCGCGCTTGAAACGCTTAGGCAAAACAAGTTCTTCTCATCAGCCAAAGTATCCGCTGGCGACGCATGCCCGGGCGCTGGAGATCGCGACGCAAGCCCTCGAAGCGCGTCGGACACGCAACGAACCGACCCATCCGCGCGGGCTCCAGAAAGGCCCCCATCAAGATGAGAATCTTTATCGTTTTGTCGTCGGTGTCGAACGGTTGCACGGGGTGAAGCTTTTAGACCGCAAGCGCCAGGCCCAAAAGGTTCCATTAAAAACATTAAACAACTGGAAGGCCTTTATCGTCGCGCGAATCGAATCGGGCAAGGATATTTCTTGGAAGGCCTTGGCCCGGGCATTTTTTGCCCGTCAGTTGCGTGCCCTTTATGAGATGGAAGCAAAATACCACACCCAAATTGTTTTGCGGCGAAAAGGGGGCGCGGCCGGATTCCAGGCATATACAACCGGGGCTGCCAAACGAATTTGGCCGGCATTTTCCCGTAAACTTTCCCAAAAAGTTACCAGGGATAACGCCAGTGAAATTACGTTGTTTTTAAATACGCGGCCATGGCATGAGCAGATGTTTGTGATGTCGCTTTTTTCAACCCATTTTGTTTTAGGCGGTCCGGTACGAAGGTTCCTTGAAACACCCGAAGGGCGTGAACTTTTGAAACTATTCGAAGAAAAAATGTTTAATGAAGCTGTTCCGGGAATGGTTTTATTAAACGGAAAAACTAAAAAAAGAACGATGGCCTTTCGTTTCATGGCCTGGCTGGCGCTGACGGCTCAAAACAGGAATCAAATTTTAACAAGAATTCAGGGCAATCCGCGCGTGGCAGAGAAATGGAATGAATTTTTAACATCGGCGTTTGGCCGAAGGATTGACGAAGCGCTTAAGAAAAAAGCGCTATCCCATTCTTCATCTTCTGTCAGCGTTTCGGGAATTGCCTGGGTACCGGTTGTGATTGGCCTGATCATTGTTTTGACCGCGGCTTATTATGCCGTGAAACTGAATATTGAACACAACCGGAAAAAGCAAGAGGCAAGAGCCGATAAAGCCCGGGAATATTTCCGTGACAGAAAGCGATGGGTCAAGCGGACATTACAGGACCAGGACGTTGATGACGAAATGCTCGACGATGATTTTCTTATGGAAATCCTGACGCTTCTTGTTCTCATGAAAGATTTGGACGTTCTGTCTATCAGCGAGCGGAAGGATCTTTTCGACAACCTGATTCGCGCCAGTGCCATTGGTTACCACTTCCCGGATATCTATCACAAT
Source organism: uncultured Planctomycetales bacterium (assembly GCA_964515035.1). Classification (GTDB taxonomy): domain Bacteria; phylum Omnitrophota; class Gorgyraeia; order Zapsychrales; family CAZBRU01; genus CAZEUO01. The sequence goes on along the minus strand of CAZEUO010000003.1, from coordinate 89,858 downwards.
GTCAGGGGCGTGAAGAATCCTGTGCAGCGGATAGGAATGATTAAAGTTTATCTTAGCGCCGAGTCCACACGAAACGTCTACGTCCAGGGCCAGGATGGTGTTGGTGCCTGGCAGCTTGAAATTGCAGCCCAAACGCCCAATAATAAAATTTTGCCTCTGTGGTGGAAGCTGGTCAGAGAACAGAACCGGGATAAGGCCGGATATGTTTTAAGAATCGAAAAAGTCGGTGGGCCGGATGAAGGAAAAAGTGAAATTGTTAATGGTTTTGTGATTGCGGATGCGTCCTTTTTGTTCGCGTCGGTATTAGGATTATTAGGGCATTATCCGGCGGAATTGCCGACGCCGGCAAAACGGCGGTTACGCGAAAGGGCCTTTGCGTTACAAATCAGTAACTTAAACCGCTATTTTGATCGTGCCTTGCAGGGAAGCGCGCATAGCCAGGCGATGTATGGCCAGGGAGTGGAAATCATTTATGAATCCAGGGCCGGCCGATTGTTGGCACAGGCTGATACGGCCAAACCTGCTATTCATGTCGATGACCGGCTGGCTATTCGCGCGCCGCCGTTTGATTTAACAAATGCTTACTCTGCTTCATTTCAGCTTGTTATCAATGACATTGTTCGAATCACCTTCTCTTATATTCAAGGCTTGAATGAATCCGCTGCTTACGCAAAAAGCTTTGAATCATTTCAGCGAAACCCCGAGAAATTACTGCAGTTTCTCACCGCTATTAAATATTCCGGAATTACCCTTGATAAAAATTATCTCCTGAAGCTGGAAAATAAATTAGAAAAAGCTAATATCGAACCGGCATCGTTAATGAGTTTTCGCACCGGTATTAGCGTTTCACGTGAACGAAGATTTCGCACATTAGCCGATATCATCGCAGTGCGTCTCTGGCGGCAAAGAAACGGATTGAGGATAGCACGAGAAGATTTACGTTCCGGTCCGTTTCAGGATTGGGGATTGTATCAGGCCATGGAAAGGTTTGAAGTGGAACCTGAATATGTTACGCCGTATCCGAGTGTCTTATCCATCTTAGAAGAGGTGCACCGGTTGAAAAGGTCAGGAAGAGTATACCCCTCAACCTTGATAAAGGCGGCCGGGAGACGGGGCGTTTCGCTGTCTTTCAATGTCTCTGATAAAGTGCTTCAAGAAAGGCGAATTGGCTTTGCGCAACGCGTGTTGATGTTGCCCGAAGAGTTGGTGGGGAGGGTTATCGTCCATAGAGAATTTACAACGTTGAAACTAGAGAGCCAAAAGGATCCTTTTAATTATCTTCAATTTACGATAGACGGAAAAACACTTTCTATTCGCGTGCCGCGCTGGAAAACGTACCGTGAACACAGTGAAGAGCTTGTATTAATCGGGCCAACGCGGGCCCACATGAATATTTCAACATTATTTGTGCTGGCCGAATTTGCCGACAGGGTTTTGGAGTCTGACTATGGTTTGCCGCGAAAACAGGCGGTCATGACATATTTGCAAGACAGAAATCATGCTGTCGTGCCGAGCCAACGACAGATTCAATTAGGAGGGTTTCATCTCAAATTATCCCGCTTTTATACGCAAGGCGAACCGAGAGTTTTCTTTTATCGGGATGGCACAAAATTCAGCCGTTATTTAGCCCTCGTTGATTTTGACGACGAAAACAACTATGTCGTGTTTGAACAAAAAGGAAATAATGTTTATCTCATCGGTGAGGGAAAAAGCTATCGGGATACCGTTGTGCCAAAGAACCGGAAGGAAACGGCTGTCCTGCCTTTCAAATTAAGTGTTTTCAAACGCTTTGATCTGAGAATCAAGAGGCCCCGCATGAGTAAACGCGTCAACGGTTCCCGCGGGGTCAATATCGGCCGCCTCAAGATTACATGGGATGCGTCCATAAAGCTTATTGTCAAAAGGAGAAAAGGCTCAACCAAGCGGCCGGATGAATGGAAGCGTGATCGCATTGTTTTACTTAAGGTCGGGTCGAAAGAATTTTTAACGGTCATTCAGCGCGTTGGGGAAGATTTATTAACGGTTGAAGGTTTTTCGAATCAGGGAAGGCTTGTTAAAATCCGAGCTGGTTATATTAATTTAAGCGTTCTATTCAAGGTATTCCCGAGATTGACATCCGCTGAATTACGCCGCGGTTTGGTTAAACGCGGAAAGAAGTATAGCGGACAACGCATGGCTCAATATGTTTTGGTAAATGATCAGATTGTTCGTGCCGATGCGTTATCGGCAAAAAGAATAGAAACAGAAGGCGGGCTATTGTCTGTTTTACCGCTGGGGATTGCGATTCTGTTGACGGTGCTTGCCGTTCAAAAAATATTAAAAATTTCCCTAAATCAAAACGCCGATGGGTACAATAAAAATAGAGGCTTTATTTTCGGGCAAAAGCCGTCATACCGACGTGTAATTCAAGGGACTTTTCTACCTTTCCGTGGCTGGTGGGGGAAAGTTCCTGTCGGTATGACGGCTTTTGCCTTTGATCTTTCCATTCGCGATGTTGCCGTTTCCGCAAACTTCCAGCCATTGTATTTTCTTGCGATTTTAGCCGCAGTTGCGATTGTAACTTTATTCACCCTGAGGATTATTCGGTTCTGGCGGGATCCGGCAGTTAAGAAATCAGTGCCTGTTGTTGGTTCACAATCTGCCCGTTCGCCGCCGGCACCGCAATATCAATTCGTCCCCGAAACACCTTTCGACGCGTTTACCATTGACAGAAACACCTTCCGCGCCCCCAGTTACGCTTCCCTTAAAGCCGGCATCAATGAACATCTCCTGAAACTCGTTAACCGCCATTTAAAAAGTTTTCAACAAAAACCCGTTCTCATTTTCTACGATGCCGAAGGGTTAAACGAAAATAACCTTATCCGCGGCAAACACGCTGACGAGGCCGGCCTCGAGGTTCAAACTCCTGATTATCCGGCGGATATCGCCAATGCCGATGCCCAGGCCCAAGCTGGTTATCTTGTGGAAATGGAGCTGCGCAATATCCTGCAAGCCAAGGGTATTCTCCGGGAGAAAATCGCAACTGTCCTGACACAAGTCATAATGTATCCGGACAGCGCAGAATTTCCATCCGCCGGCGGTCGTGAAGATCAACTGTATTATCCCGGTAGAGTTTTACAGCAAGACAGTATCCGTACACTTCTGGATGAAGAGTTTATCGTCATCATTCCTCAAGGGATTCCGGTTTTAGAAACGTCGACAGGTCGTTATGAGCGGCTTGAGAGAAACATTCTTGCCGGGTCCGACGTTCATTTCTGGCAATTCAGTAAACTTTTAACATTTCTACGTTTGAGTGAAATTAAATCCCGGTTTTTGAAATTGCTCTTTTTGCTTCTCAATATCAAGGCCGGAAGAAGCCGTGAGATTGTTTTGAAAAAAGGCTCCATGACAGTTGCTTTGGGAGGAAACTCCATTGACCATCCGACCATCGAAGAACAATTTGAAAGCGTCAAAGCGGCCATGCGTTCACTCGTTCCCTACATAAACGAAGGGGGAATTTTAAATGTTAGTCACGGTAACGGGCCGCAATCCGGCGATTCGGCCTTACGCGTGGCCACCGCTTTTGAGGCTGGTGTGGCCATGCACATTCCTTTGGACGCAATCGGAGCCGGGACACAAGGATCGATCGGTTACATCATCGAAATGGCCTTACAGGAGATTTTGACCGAGGCAGGAATTAAAAAGGATGTTGCCGTTATTCTGACAATGATGGAAGTAAATGCCGGTGATCCGGAATTTCAACATCCGACCAAATGGGTCGGGCCCTGGTATACACGATCAAAAGCCGAAGAAGTTGGGCGGCAGTATCCGGATTGGAAGATTGAAGAAAATCCTCAGCCGGGAGAAAAACATATTTCCGACCCTTACCGCCGCCGCGTCCCTTCACCCAAGCCGCTAAGAAACCTTGCGCAACCGGCCATTCAGGCGCTTCTTGATCGCGGAACCATTGTTATTGCCGTCGGCGGAGGCGGGGTACCGGTGGCTCGCAATGAACAGGGGATATTAAGAGGATTGGAAGCGGTGATTGATAAAGATTTGGCCAATGCGGTGACGGCCGCGGCCAACGGGGCCGATACCTTCCTCATTTATACAAACGTAGAAAAAGTTTCCTGGAATTACGGCAAGGAAGATGCCTTTGAGCTGGACATTGTTACGGCCGACATGATTGAGGAAGATCAAAAATTGCCCGAAAAGAAACGCCAATTTACGCCCGGCAGTATGGGCCCGAAGGTTGCGACCGCCCTAGCCTTTGCCAAATCTGGCGGCCGGGCAATTATTACCCGCTCTGACAAAGGCCCAGAGGCCTTGGAAGGAAAAACCGGAACGCAGGTTATGGATTGGGATATGAGGCCGTTGATTGATCCGTCACTTCAAGTTCATCCCAACTCGTTGGTTTTAGCCGAAGAATTTTCCTCCTTGATTATCCGGAAGGTCCATCCCAACGCCGAAGAAGTATTGAAAGCGCTGGTGGAAATCAGATCAGAACAGAACGGTTCGGGAAAACAAGGCCTCATCGTTTTGAAAGGCATTTCGGATGCATTATCCGATGATGAACGAAACCGCATTATTTCGGATATTGATTTGCGTAATGCCCTGATACGGGTTGCCAACGAAGGTGTTGCGGTTGTTGTCAACGGGTTGAATCCGCAGTTATTTATGGAAGATGAATGGAAACCGTTAGGGAAATTTTTAGGAGAGCTGGATATTCCTATCATTTACGACTTTTCGGATATCGGTGATGTTTCGGACTCAAACCCCGGGACGGAGACATTACCTGCACTTTGGTTATTATCGCCCTTATCGTTGGCCTTTATTTTTGGAATGATAAAAACAATTCAACCGCGGTCTTTGCCAAGCGGCCGGCCTGTTTTGGCTATTTTTGATGTGCACGGCGTTCTCCTGGAGCCGACCTGGAAAAAAGAATATACCCGGGCCTTTGCCCGGTCGATGGGCCAAGAGCCGACGCCGCAATGGATTGAGCAAAATATCATTAACAAATCTGATAAAGATGTTTTGTCGGCCATGAGCAGCGTGTCAGGCCGGCCGCTGGCCGATGTTACAAAAATCATGAGCGAAGTTCGCCGCCAGATTCAAATGGATGAAACACGCGAGCCGATTCCCGGGGCCTTGGAATTTATTCAAGCGTTAAAAGATAAGGGCGTGGAGATTATCGTCGTCAGCGGTTCGCCCAGGGCGCTGATTTTAAAACAATTGGAGGCCGCAGGATTTCTGCGTTACATCTTTGAAGAAAATATTGTCGGCGGTCGAAAAGACAAACGGGCGCATTATAAGCGCGCGGAATTGATTAAGGCTTTAAGAATTCATTATCCCAGCCATGGGATCGTTTATTTTGACGATTGGACCGGCGGTTTTAAGGAAATTGGGCGTCAGAACGACATTGCCTTCGGCTTGCCTCAGGGCCGGGACAAAGAATTTGCCGATAACGAAAACGCGTTAATCGAGGCCGGAGCGCACTATATTCTTCAAGGTTGGAGCGATTGGCAGGAAATCGTGACAATGATTGTGGCCGCCGATTCGAATCAAAGTGCCAACATCCCAGTTCCCGTTGCAAAGAGTTCAGCGGTTGAGATTGTGGATGTCCTTTCTTCGCCCCGGCATCATTCCATCGGGCTGCATATTCACATTTCCTCTGATTTACGCCATATTACCTATTCTGCGGTTGAAGACGATTCCCGCGTCTTCACGAATGACGGCAGAGTTCACTATGATGCCCTACGACTAAGAAATTTAGCAACCGTTCACAGCTCTTATCTTGTAACGCCGACCCGTCTTTTATCCAGCAGCCTTCCTGCGAAGGTTTGGAGGCAATTGGAACTCTTGTTGGCTTCGCAGAAAAGATACACGGCTTTCCGGGGTATTACGACATCCTGGGATCAGAGCGTTGATCCGGATGTCTGGTCCACAAACATTGATACCGTGTTTTTGCATCAAAGGATAAAGGATATGGGGCTTCTCGATGACCCTCAAATCACATCCGCGACTGAAATCGGGGTTGGGGCAGGCCACATCTCCGCGCTTTTGGCGGACCGCTTGCCGTCCTTGAAGGAAATGACTGTAACCGATATCAGCCTTCACGCCTTGCGTGCCGCCAAACGCAATATCCGGCCGTATTTGAGGAATACCACGCAGCTAAGATTCTATTGGGGTAAAGGACTTAAAACACTTAAGCAAAAATCCCAGCTGATTGTTGTCAATCCGCCCTACATTCCCATTCCGTCATTTGCCAATGAAAATGAAAATGATCCGTATCGGGGAACGGGATTGATTCGGGAGGTCTTTGAGATGGGGGTGGAAAAGCTGGATAGCCGCACTTACAGCAGCGCCATTGTCATCAATATCAGCAGTCTGGCCGCAAAGGATCTTGCAAAATATATTAAAGAATTCGGCGAGCGCCTGGAAATCCATAAAGTCGGCGCGCCGTTAAGGGTGCCTTTGAAAATTTGGTCAATTAACGATGCCTGGCGACAGTGGCTGGTTGAGGAGGGCTTATTGGAATTTAAATCCGATGCTACCCCCGAAGAGGAACCGTATTGGCATACCCTCCAGGTGTATGTCATTCAGCCGAAGCGGGCCGGAGGAAAAGGAAGAGCTCTTGATTTTGACGGGGGAGAATTCTTTAAAGGCTGGTTGGCCGGAGTGAGTGCCATTGCCGCAATCGACATGTTGTCGGTGGTGATGGTGGTGCTTGCCCCGCTGAAAGAAATGCTTCTTACAGGTATGTTGTCGGGAGCATTTCTAGCGGGGGTGGGGATGGATGCAAGAACAGCGCGCATCGTGGATGAATATCGCACCGCCCTTGAAGAGGCGTTGACGGCTGTCAGAAAATTGAATTTTCCAAAAACTTCTTTGATGGGGACATTAAAATCCATTGAAAATGTTCTCTTAGACTGGCAAAAACAATTAAAGCGTTGGAATGTTTTGGGTAGTTTTACACTGCGGCCTTCTACGGAGGGTTCCGCACAAAGAAAATACACATCTTTTAATACCACAACTCTCTCTTATCGATTAGTCCCTGAAACCATGCCCATGTTTCACTTATCTGGAAGAGAATGGCAGTATCCACACACCTTTCCAAATCCTTTTTTTGATCCGCAAGCGGTTCACGTACCTTTATTTCCAATTTACCTCAATCGTCAGGAGCTTACCGCCGAACAATTAGAAAAACTGGGTATTACAGTTTCAGAAGACGGCGATGGTCAAGCATTACAACTGCCATTTTTCTTGGTTCACAAGGGATTTGAAAGTTTTGAAGCAACGGCACGAGTTGTCCATTTTCTTTACTCGGATGCTCTCCTCGTTGAACATACTCAGAAAGGCGTTCGCATTCTCAGAACTATCGAGGAAAGAGAACAATTATTTTTAAGACAATATCCCAAAGAAGAGTTGGAAAGAATGAAAGAAAAGGAACGACAAAAATGGCTGGAAAGAAAATCTCAAAGCGCTTTTGATCATTCCTGGAATCTCGTACTTTCACATTTTCTTCATAAAAACGATTTAGCCTCACAGCTGCCGTTTTTAACATTACGCTACAAGGGTGTTGGAACGCGTTATATTGGGCGAGTTGTTCAAAATGGCCAAAATGGCGATGTCCCCCGGCTTGAAGGTGAAGAAGTGATGGCAAAGCTTTCCCAAAAAGATTTCGGAAACGGTTCGCTTGTGGCCCATCAGGAGTTGATTGGAAAAAAGGGCGTTTATCTGGATATTCCTTATCAACCGCACACACAAGTTCCCATCGGTGCAGCGGCTTTTGCGGATACGACAGCTATTGAACGCGATGTGCAATTCTTAGCCGAAGGGGCATTTATGTCGGTTATCAATCTTGACTACGTGAGCTTGATAAGCCAAGAAGAAACTCCTAATTTAACCATTCATGAGGTTTTCATAACATTAGGCGTTGTCTTAGACACGACTGTAAGCCTTGAAACGGTAACTCACAGCAAAGATGAATATCGTAAATGGGTTACGTTGGCCTATGAACTGCCCTTTGAAGAGAGCCGGCAAAAACACTTAGAAGAAATGAGCATGAAGATAGGGCGCAATTTGCGCATTGCAATGGATTTAGGATTAACGGTTATCAAAAATTCTGTAGCCACACGCAAGGATTTTAGCGCGTTCGGTGGCTTGAAAGACACGGGTGATTTGATTGCCGGAACAGATGATAGTGCGCAGGCACGATTAGCCTATTATTGGTTCAACGATATTCTCCACACCGTAAATGCAAGTGGCTTAAGTTTTATGAGTTACATCAAAAGCGATGCCTTTCTCACTTTTGTCAGTTCACTCTTGGATGTCCATCGGGATTCATCTGCCATTGTGCAATTTCAAAATATCTCCGTAAAGATTCTTGAGCAGAGGCCTAAAAAGATAGCTGCCGGACTCATCATGGGAGGTTTGCTGAGCACACGAGATGAAATTAATTTGTATCGTGCCAGAATGGATGCTCAAACGGGTCGCAAACATTTTTCTGAGCAGGGTGTTGAAAAACATTTGGCCGCCCTCGGGCTCTTCAGCCCGCTCGACTGGATCGCTTGGCTCTTGGTATTGGGAATGATCAAAACAGAGGAAGAAAGAATATCGATCTTGAGACGACCTGTTCGATGGATGATCCACCGATTGTTGGGTCAGCCGCGATGGCTCTTTTACGGGACCACCGTAAATACCTTACCTTCAATTATTCGGGGCAGAAAAATTATGCCGCGTTCTGCATTGACTCATTTTGATAGAAAAACATATCAGAGAGATGAATTAAAACGGCTAAGAAGCAAATATGAGGCCAAAGGCTACAGTTCATTCAGGCAGTTCATTCACATCTTTTGGAACATGACAGTTATGTTTCAATTCAGGACCAATGACCAGTATATTTATTTGGCAAATAACTTAAGAAGTGCAAACCGTCACAGTTTGATTAAATTTCAAAATCGACTCATAACCCCGACCACGGATCGTACAGGCCAGGTGATACTCGTTTTTAGAGGGGACATCCTCCAAGATACAACGATTGATTATTCTCTGGGGAGGATTTTTTCAGCTTTCAAGGAGGGATATGTCCGCTTCATTCCTCCCGTTACATTAGATAATTTAGCGGCTGTTATTGTTCCAGCAGGATTCCAGCCGGAAATTGAAGGAGCTTTGACTAGACAATCCTTAGGTCGAGTCATTGTTTTTGGTGTTGAATCATTTGAAGAGCTTTCGACATTGGAAACCATGATGACCTTACCTACTGATAGATCGGGTGTAGGTTATTTTGCCGCCTTCGGGCTCTTCAGCCCGCTGGCGCTGCTTATCCCGCCGCTAGAAATGCTTTTTTCCAGTTTATTGTCGGGAGCATTTCTGGCGGGGATGCCGCCAATGGTACTGGGAGAAGTATTATCGATAGAAACGCAGACGGTCGGCTTGGGCAATGACGAGAGCGCCTTTAAGGTCTTCTTCGTTCGATTTGTTAAGAAGTTCTTGAAGGATTTTGAAGGTTTCTTCGGTCGACAATCGGTGGGTTCTCAAAACGATAATTCCGTGGGTCGATTGAGGGGGATACATCAGGATATTGCTGAAGTCCAGGTCGCGGGTGATGAGAATTCGTTTTTCTTGAGAAGCGATCTTAAAGATCTCTTCGTCATGAAGTGGATGATGAGGCAAGTCGCGGGCATCAACAACATCGTGGCCCTGGGATTTGAGTTTGTTCAAGAAAGAGCGGGGAATATCAGCATCCAGAATAAACCTCATGATTTGAAGCTTAGCGGAAGCACTTCTTCATTGGCGAGAAATGAAGCGAACAAAAGACAGGCGCGGATATCAGCATCGCTGACCGGAGGATATTCGGATTTGATTTTACTGGGAGTCAACCCCAGTGATAAGGCCTCGAGGATGACATATACAGGCGTCCGGGTACCTTTAATGCAGGGTTTACCATGTTGTACTTTTGGGTTAGCGGAAATTCTCTCTAATAGATTTGGGGCTTTCATACTATCCTCCGGACAAGTTCCTCGATTTTTTAACAACTTGCGTGATGTGTTTCAAAGAAGAAGTTTTGTATCTACAAAAACTATAACAGCCAATTTGGCTGTTGTCAATAAACGGGACGAGAGAAATATTCCATTAGAAAAAAATGGTGTTCTCTCCGCCTTCTTTGCCTTCAGCCCGCTGGTGCTAGTGGTGTTGGGATTGGGGATGGTGCAAGATACCGTGGAAAAAGATGCATTAAAACCCCTGACGGGCAGGCTTGGTGAGCTCGAAAGAGTTTTACAAGATGCAAGTTTAGATGCGGAGACCCTTGTTGCGGCAGCGAAAGAGGCTGCTTATTTAATCGGTGACCAAGATGGACAAGTTGCCTTAAGAATCTTCGGAGGTATTGTTGATCTTCTTAAGAAGAATGAAAAGCTCCAAGACTATTTGATTGCATCTCTTGAGGAAGATCTCAACCCTGAGCGAGACTTTCAAAACGCGGCGGCTGTTTTGGCCGTCTTGGTCATTCATATTCCGTCTCAAGCTGATCGCATTCTCCGATCCTTTGGTGTTGCTATTTTTAATCGTCAGGATCCTTCCTTTGGTCCGTATGGCATACATACGACTGTTGCCAGACAACTGTGGCATGTGGCCATGGCCAGTGAAGAATTGTTCGAACAGGCCGTTGCGATTTTAAAAAAGATCTACGCAGATCCCGTCAATTTCCAAGCCGAAATGGCAACGGGTCTTGTGATTGTCTATACAATTAAATCCGATGATCGTTTCGCCTTGGCGGTTATGAAAATTTTTGAGGCGTTAATCAAAAACCCCGACTTAAGCGAAGAAACATTTGGCATGTTGGCTGACCGCCTTCCGTTTTTAATTGAACATAAACCTGATTTAATAGAGACCCAGTGGCTGATAGGACTTTTCAAAGGACGCCAAATGTCTTTTGAACGCAATGACAAGACCTTGCGGGAAATTTTTGAGCAACTCGTTTTTCGTATGCCCCAGAAAATTGGGCCGGAAGATTTGGATGAACTTCTGCTTCTCTTTTGGCACAATCCTTATTTTAAATATTTTCTCTTTTATCTGGCCACGCGCCAGGGGGCAAATGACGAGACAAAGAAAAAGGCCATGTCGTTGTATCATCAGGCCCAGCGATTTACTATTTCCGAAGACGTGAGAGAACACCTTCAGAGCGGCCCCCAACGCGCCTTGATTGTCCATAATATGCGCGACGGGATAGGTGATGAACTGATCCGTGTGACCACTTTTGTACAGGCCCTTTTGGATTTCAATCCACAGCTTCAGGTCACTCTCTTGACAGCACGGATGTTTCTTTATGATCATTCGCGCGTTCAAGTTGTCAGGCTGGGGAGTTTGCGACTTAGAAGCCTTTTGTCTGTTCTAGGAAAATATGATGTGGTTGTGGATCATTTCGGTGCGCTGCATACGCGCAGTTATTTTCTATTGGAAGGGGTTGTCCAAATAGCTCGTTTTGTCCGTCGACCTTTTCTTTATATCCGGACAAATAAAAGCAGAGATGATTTTGTCTTTGTAAAAGTGGCTGTTAAAAACAAATCTTACGAAACAATACTGAGCCTGAGTAAAAGAAGATTTATCAGTAACTATGAGCCAGCCTTCCGCTTGCTAGTGGATTTGGGAATACCGTTTATTGCGGGAGAAGAGCGAGCCGTAGCGGGTTCGGTCTTGACAGGAGTCGCTTATCCTAAAGCCCAGGCAGAATGGCAAAGGTTAATTGCCTCCAATCAGGAGGGGCGAAAGGTTGTCATTCTCAATCCTTTTGGCGGAGAAATGCAAATTAAAGGCTATCGTACGAGCACGGATCGGATTACGGCCATGAATGGCGAGCAAATCGAAACGGTAGATCCCGAAACGATTAAAGAAGAAACCAAAAAGCTGAGAAGTAAAATCCGTTACTTAGTTCTCAATCAAGGTTATTTTGTCGTGATTTTACCCAACGGCACGAGGTGGGGCAATGGCAAGGCGGCCGGAGATGTCGTAGATTCTTTGGAAGAGCCCATTAGAAGACATGTTGTCGTCGGCCCTTCACCGCGTCAAGATGCGCGGTTCTTTAAGCATTTTATCGTCTTGGCGGATCATGTTGTTACGGTGGAGGGGGGCCTCATGCACCTTGCTTACAATCTCCACAAGTCTTATGGTGTCGCATTTACTTATGGTTCCGGACTTCTCGGGTGGGTCCCGCATGGCCAGGGTAAAAATCAGAGATCGACCACTCTTTTTGAACCGTCAGATACAGAAACGTTATCTGCGTTTATTTTGCCGTTAGTCTTCTTACCATTTGCGTTTGCGATGGCGCAGGAATTTATCCAATCCACCGCCGAGCGGTATGGAAAAGCGGATCAAAACGCCGACCCGGCAATAGCCGCAGGGCATATCCGGCTGGTCAGCCGGGAAACCTTGCAACGGTGGGCTAAAGAAATCCATAATATCCTGCCGTTTATTTTTGACGACGGGATTACGTTTAATTTTATTTCTTCGGCTGATTTCAATTCTGAACTTGTGAATGCGCGTATTTTCGATTTGAAAGAAGTAGGTACAACGAGGAAAATTTCCGAATTAGTCATTATGGATATTCCGGGAAACTATTACACAGATGCCAAATACCGACTCCTCGATTTTTACGGCATTACCAACGGCGAATTGTTTGATGATACCAATTTTGATCGCCTGCTTGAACATGTGTTCTACCGGGAAATCGGCCGTATCGTATTTGCGGCATTGCCGGATGAAGTCAGAATCAAATGGATGTACGTTTATTACCGCTCGAAAGGGTTTTTGTTTAGCAAATATCAAGAACTTCTGCCTGATGAAAAAGAACGGCCGCAATTGGCCGCCGAACTTTTTGCCGAGAAATTCGCGATGATGATATGTCCGGGATCGCTCTTGCATGAAAACGACAAACTCACCGTCTTTGAAAAAGGCGCCATCATCCAGGCGATTGATGGCCTGAAAACCAAGAATGAATCAGACAAGAATGTTTTTATCATAGAAAATACGAAAGCAACAACCGATGTAAAGCCCGAGAAAACATCCAAAGACTACCATTACAAAGAAACCCGTTATCTCGATGAAGATTGGGCCCTGTATTATTTTGAACAGCTTGTGAAGATAAATCTTAGGCGGGCGGTCCAGGCAACCAAACGCACCGCCAGAGACCGCGATGACACTCTCGAAATCTTTGTCGAACGACATAATCTCCTCGCGGATTTAAAGGAATTGAGTGAAAACATACGGCCCCCGAAATATTCCTATCAGAACATTACGGGCGGCATCAACTTACGCCAGAAGATGCGGGCCTTGGTAGAAAAGGCCATCGATTTAATCAAGGTCAAAAACGAGCAGGCTGCCGATTCTGTCCTAACGGCGGCTATTGCCCGCAGCGTCGATGAATTTTCCATGCTCCAGGACCACCGTTTGAAAAACAGGCAACAAAGTTTAGACCCCGTATTTTACGACGGGTCTCAATACTGGGTCCTTCACGGATATCAGGGCAAGGCGGTTTTGGATGAAGGCATTTCCATCATCCGGCGCCACGGCCATTTCCAGCCCTATCAATTCCTCTGGGAGGCCTTCCGCGCCCATCTGCATGAAATTGAAGGGGAAGTCGGCGAATATGCCTGGATCGACCGGACCCTCAAAATCGTTGACGGACGGATCTGGTCTTTGATCCGAAAATCAGGCGAACGGACTTTAACCGTGAGAGACTTGAAAACTCTGGAGAAACTTATTACGGAAATTTTGGGTTCTTTGGAGCGTGTCAAGGTCCTCGAGAAAAACCTGGTGCGCTATTCGCTCCTTTTGATTTTGGAACTCTTGAATTTCGGGGATTTAAAAAATGCTCGCAGTATTTTAAGCTCGAGCAGCGCCTTCCTTGAAAAGCGAAAACAGGAAATCGTCACGATCATTGAAAACACGCAATCCGGCCGTCGGATGAAACTGGAAGAACAGGCCGAGGAACGCAACCGTATTTTGCAGGAAGGTATTGAAAGGGCCCTGGCATTTCTCTCCGGGAAAACCCAGGACATCATGGAAAAGGGAGCCCATCATGAGGCCCGTTATCAGCTCAATCACATGGTGTCCGCAAAGGCGTTTGCCACGCATTTTCTCGAGCCGGATCTGCGCGACTTAAAGCGCATCTTAAACGTCGCCGGCACCGTTTACCTGCAGCAGGAGAGAATCGGCGATGCCAGAAAATACCTCATCGTCGCTTTGACAATTCTCGAAGATTCCGCCAAGCTTGGAAAGTTTATCAAAGAATTCAAGGAGTACTTTATTGATGTTAACCTGCGGGGCCAATATATGACGCTTCGCCAGGCGTTTGATTCCTATTTCAGGGTGGCATTGAAAAAACGCCATCTCAATAAGAAACGTCGGGAATTAAATCGCCCCGAAAACCGGCCCCGGGCAGTTGCGGCATCCCTTTTTTACACCAAATTTTATCAGGCCGTTTTCATTCCGCTTCAGGTTAATGTCCCTAAGATTGATTCCAAGAAAGCTCCTGAAGAGGCAACCGGAAAATCCGGAAAAGAAAAACAAAAAAGTTCCCGAAAGAAAACCGAGAGAGTGCTTAACTGGCTCTTTGAGGCCGTATCCGGCGGTATCAAGGTCCGCCACCCCAAACTTCCGCCGGGTGTGATACCCCGGTCATTTACCAAAAAGAGATTTAAACGTTCTCACGCCACACTCGAAAAACTGCTCCTTCTGGACGGCAAAAAGCGGCATTTCAATGATTTGACCAGAGAGGAACGCCTATCTTTTCTGGAGGACATCATTCGGGACAGAAAATTAGACGAAGAAGAAGCCGCGATATTGAAAGAAGCCATGCTGACCGGCTTCGAACGGCTTATTGACACTATACCGCAGTCGGTTTCGGCGGTTATTATGATTTTCAGTGTGTGGGAAATCATGAAGATGGCCTCCTGGATGCTCTCTGTTGGCGGGGTTGAACAGCTGGGACAAACACAGGCGCGTTTAGATATTCAAAAGCGCTTGAGACGTAACGCAGAGTTACGAGAAAAAATTCAGGAGATACAGGCGAAATTGACCTCTCCCATGGGCCGCACCCGCAGGAATGTGGTGGTCGGCAAGGCCCAGGATTTGAAAGTTGCCTTGGGGCATTATTCTTTTGAAGCGGAACTAACGGCGATGGAATACTATTTAGATACGGTCATCAGCATCAGGCGGGAAGCCATCTATGATGATTTGGCCAGAAGCCATATTCAATCGGCATTGGATCTATTGGATCGTTCGGACCGATTCTGGAAATCTTTCCAGCCGAATGAAAACGTCCGGCAGGGCCAGCAAACCCTGTTTGCGATTGCTTCATTTGAAATATTCCTGCTGTTAGGCAGCCTTCGCAGCCTTTTGGAGACAATTGACGATCCTTTGGTGCGAGCCCGCATTCGCTATATCAACGTTATCGGCAGTTTTGCCAAAGATAAACGAACTTCTAATATTGAAGTCTCCGATTACGTAATCAAGGCCAAGGGCCAGTTTGGAATCGCGATGGATGAGGCAACAGCTGTAGGCGATTTGGATGGAGCTATGATGATTGCCAAGGAGATCGACAAACAGCGGTTTGCCGACAATCAAATGAAACGTGATTCCTACAGGGCCCTCAAGTTTGACCAAAAAACACCGCTTTATATCTTCAGCCAGGACTCCAAAGAAATATTTTTTATTGCCGGACTTTATCATCTTGATTTATTCAAACACAAAGAAAAACAAAGCTGGGACATTGAAAAGCTTGAACAAATCATTTTCGCGTATATTGAAAAAGAAGAATACCAAAAGAAATTTCACATGCGAAAGATTTTAGGTGAATCGCATCAAAACTTTAAGTTTTGGGTCCACCTCTATTTTCTGACCGTGATGATGACGCGAACCGATTGGCCGGTTGATGCCGACGGTTTACAGATCGTCGATTGGCAGGCCCACGATGATTTGCGGCGCATTGTTTTGGAGGATTTAAGTGTGGGCGGGAGTAAAAAAGGCGTCAAGGCCCCTGTAAAAGCCGTAAAGAAAGAATTCAAATTGAGGAATACCCATGACGAATTGTTGCGCCTGGTGCATAAAGCGGCGGTTGCGCCGTGGGACAGAGACGTTACCATAAAATCGGTGCCCCGCTCAATGACAAAAGAAAAATTGTTTGAATACATCGAAAACATCAACACAATTTCCGGCAATGATTCCTGGAATTATGAAGAGATGATGAAAAAAATTAAGCGCGATTGGCGGGCAACCGACAAACCCATTCACATCTTTATTGCCGTTAACGGCAATAAAGATGTCATCGGATATATCATTCTTTTAGCCAGCGATAAACCCATGTACAAAGGCGGCCTGCCGCGGCAAATTGCTTACTTTAGCATTGATCCCAGTTACCGCTTTTACCGAATGGGGCGGCAATTACGTCTAAATCTCTTTGAATTCGCGCGTGAGGAAGGATTGAAAGATTTGCGGGGGTTTGTCCCGGCATCCGCCAAATATGCCCTGCAAATGTATTATGAAATCGCCGTTTATCTCAATATTGATTTGACCGAAACGCCTATGCCTGACGGAAGAATTAAGCTTGTGCATGTCTTTCCGGACGGTAGCAAAGGGAATCACATTGATGAAGCCGTGGACGAGGATTCGGACGATCAGGGTGAAAACGAAATCACGGTTGAAGGCGCCGAATATTCCGCGTTTATTTTGTCGTGGGGGGTTTTGATCATGTTGGGAGCAATCATTCAAAAGAAAGAAAAGAAAGCGCAATCGAATCCGAGAATTCAAAGAATCATAAGCGAATTTAAAAAGTTGCCCAAAAAAGTTCAGACCATTCTTTACCTTTATTTTGTGGAAGAATTGACGATAAAGAAAATTGTTTCTTTGTCAAAACTCAAAGAATCAACGCTGGAAATATATTTGAATACGAGTGTTGCGCGATTGAAACCGCATATTGCAGCTTTACTGACAAAGGGAAAATTGTCCCGGCAAACGCCGCCCAATAAAAAAGCCATCGCGGAAGTTTTGCGCCGGATTATCGGCAGCCTGCCGGAAGATTATTGGGACAATCTTTTAGCGCCCAAGGATAAGCCCGAGTCGAAATCCAAAACAACTGAAACATTTATTCCCGAATTAACCTATCTTTTGATTACGAAAAACCATAAACCTTTGATGAGGCAGAGTTTCAACGACTTTTATCAGGGACTTAGCAACACACAAAGACAGGTTTTAATTTTCCACCAGGCCTATTTTGTTAAATACGGCCGCTATCCTTCACAGGTTAATCTGGCTGAACTTGTTTCGGTCACGGACGGCCGAATCTGGCAGATCATCCACCAGGAAGTCAACCCGCGGTTAAAGCCGCTCGGGTTGCCTATTCTCATGGCTGACCATCGAAGAGGAGAAGGAAAGCTCTTAGCAAGTGACATTATGAGCATGCAGGATATTTGGGACATGCTGGCCGGCGAAGAAGTGGAAATACCGGCAGTTTCAGACATTAGACAAGAACTGACGAATGCCTTGCCAAAAGGAATGTTTAATGAAAAGCAGTTAACTCAAATTGAAACTGTTGTCTTAAGGATGCGCCGGGGAGGAAGGCACCATTGGGGTTCGGTGCCAAGTTTTATCCATCGTGCGCTTTTCTATATTGTCACGGCAGAGCTCTATATTCCGCCATCACAAATTTCAGGAACTCGCGTCCAGTTAGGGAATGTGAGGCTTTTGGGTGACAGAGCCCTGTGGGCTCTCCATTTTTACTGGACCCAAATCAGGAAAAATACGAAATCGACTTTAGAAGCCATTCCCTTTGCTTTTAAACAACTCAATGTTAATGACGAAGAGTGGCTTAAGATTCCAATGATAAAAAATCCCACCCTCAATCCGACTATTCAAATGGCAGAACAAAAGGGGATGACACAAGAGAGGCTCCTGAAGGCTTTGCCAGAAGGTAACTTTACGCAAATCGAAATCGCACAAATTGCCGTATGGATTTTGCAGATGAAAAAGGAAAAAGTCTATTGGGATGTGATGCCCCATTTTGTCCAGCGGGCATTTATTTACATCTTTCTTGCCCAGAAAAATATTCCGCCTTCTCGAGTAAAAGGAAAAGTCCTGGAAAAAGGAAGATCAAGGCTTCTTGGAAAATACACCATGCTGCGATTGTATACCCATTGGTATGGCGTCATGCGGAACGAAAAAGGTTCCATGGAAGTCAAAGATTTCATGTTTGAAAGGTTGCATATCAAGAACGAAGAATGGCTTACGATTCCGATGGTCAAAGACCGCAATCCCGGCCTTGTTTTAAAGAAAATTCCGGAAGTTTCGGTCGCAAGAGAAGAAATTTTTGACTATTTGCCTGAAGGGATGTTTGAGGAAAAGGAATTGGCCGCAATCGAAGCGCTCCTCCTTTTAATTCGTAAAGGCAAGAGGATTCGCTGGAAGTCCGTTGACAAGTTTATTCAAAGAGCCCTTGTTTATATTCTCGCCGCCCAATTGAATATACCGCCTTCACAGTTAAGAGAAATACAACATTTCCGAGATACGCGACTCAAACTTCTCAAAGGCCGCAGCTTATATGGGTTTACCCAGTTTTGGCATAAGCAAAAGCGAGCCGCGAAATATCCCTTTGATATGCTCGTTTTTATGTTTGAAAAACTTGGAATTAACGACGAAGAATGGCAAAAAATTCCGAGAGTTCAAAGAAGGCAGCGTCAAAAGCCGATTGTTGAAGACATCCAAGAAAACAAAAGGCCCGATTTAACCATTGCCCTTAAAACCTCTGATGCCGAGTCGCCTTCGCGTCGTCACTTAAGCGACATTTACCAAATTTTGCTTGCGGAATCACAAAGAAGAGCCCTGGTTCTTCATCAAGCCTATGTGACGGAGCACGGAAGTTATCCTTCCTTGGCAGAATTGGCCGCAATGGTTTCGATGACAAAAATGGGCATGAGCATTATTATGCGGGATATCAATTCCGTATTAGGTTATTTTCATTTTCAGGCTCTTCCGATGAAAAAGAAGCGCGTACAAAAAACAATTGATCCTCAATATATCAAAGAGGTCGAAAAAACCTGGCAGGATTTAACAAAAGGTATTCCAGATTCGATGGCGCGGCCTCGCCGTTATATCCATGCGATGTCATTAGAGGACGCCGATTGGGTCCCGAAATCGATGGGGCGTGATCTCATTATAAAAATAATAAACTTAAGGTTGCAAGGCACGACGTTGAGGTCCTTTAACGAAGTCGCGGAAATGACGCGAGGCGCCAACAAAACAAAAAGACTTGAAATATTCAGGATATTCTTCACTTTAAGAGAAACGCCGGAACCTGTCTTGGCAGAAATCCGTTTGATTTCCCCGCAAGAACAAGCTCAATTTAAAAATCCGTTGAATAGTCTCGTTGAGACACTTTCAGAGATCGCCATTCTTAAGATTCGCTTAGCCATCATCGAGGCTCAAGGTATTCAAAAGAAAATCGCTGAAAAATTTGGTATTTCGCAAATGAAGTTTATTGGAATGATTCGCAGGCTTCACTTAAGAGAAGAGTTGGCAAAATTCAATATTGTTTTAGGGATTATTAGGCTTTTAAGAAAAATTGAGTTTGATGTAGAAAACATTGCCCAACGCTTAGGAGTACCGCTTGAAGATATGCAAAAAGACCCGCTGCTTTTCGCCCTGTTTAGATTCGGGGGAGACATATCCGCGGCAGCCCGCGATTTAGGTCAATTGGAATTGGAGTTATATAAAGACATCATCGCCCTGGCGCCAGCAAAGATAGATCAACTTGAGAAATGGGTCATGACTGCCATTATTATTCACGCCAGAGGCAGGAGGGAAGATATCCGCAGACTCTTAGGCGATAAATCCGCCTCATTCGTGGACGAAAAAATCCGGCAGCATCAACTTCAAAAAATTGTTGAAGCTATCTACCTGGAAAATCCTTTTGTGCCTGATGTTTCCCGCGGGGATATAAAACCGCACTTGACAGAGCTGTTGACTCAAAGCGCTTTGGATTCGAAAGAAAGGCGGATCTTGAGTTATATTTACCGCCATATCCTAAATGAAAATGCACGAAAAGTCCTCGTCGCCCACCAGGCGTATGTCGCGGCTTTTGGCAGCTATCCTTCTAAAATGGCTCTGGTGGAAGTCACATCTATGGTTAATTCAAATGTCATTCGTCTCATCAATTTTGATATTAATCCGATTTTAAAACCTTTTGGTTTCCCTGAACTTCTCACAGTCAAAAAGAAATTCTGCCCGGCAATGACAAAGGGGCAATATGATGCGGCGCAATCACAATGGGAAGAGTTGACTCAGAATATTCCATTGTCCCAAGAAGAATTGCCTGATATCAATACAATGACATCGGAGGACGCCCTCAAACTTCCCGATACCTTTGTGCGTGCTTTTGCTATGGCCGTGATAGAACAAGAGGCCGAACAGCATAGAAAATTTGCATCTTTAAAAGAAGCGTTAAAAATTCCGGACGTGAGGAAAATCTTGACCGGAAATATTGGGCAGAAAATCAGGACGATAGAAATGTTTATTTCCTTTGGTAAAGAAGAGCCGTTCGTGCCACTGCGCCCCGCAATCCTTGATTTGTTGACGAATGATTCCCCGGAGTTATCCCTTCAGCGGCAATATCTGGCCTATTTATTCCGCCACACTTTTAGTGAATCCCAACAAAAAATCCTCATTGCCCATCAACTTTTTGTGTCCCGGTTTGGAAAATACCCCCAACAAACGATAATAGCAGAAACCGTTTCATCAACTCAGGGGCGGGTGAGGCAGATTATTACGAAGAAATTCAATCCTCTATTTGAGTCGCTCGCATTACCTGTTGTCGAAACGTCGGGCAGACATATGGCGGAAAGTATCAGTCTGGGAGAAGTCGATATAGAAGCTAGACGTTGGGATGATCTCATCGCCGCGATTGAAGATCCGACTGTTATCCCTGAAAGTATTTTGTTATTCGAGAAAAGGAAGGAAGGGGGCAGAAAAAGAAAAGCTGTTTTAACAACAGCACCGAGAAAAGAAATCCCCGCTGGAATTATTGTGGCGGTCCAATCTTTCCTTTTCGGAAAAATTAGCCGAGCTTTGGAAGTAGCGCAGGGAAGCCGCACGAAAGCCGCGGGAGTTCTCGGCCTATCGGTCCAGCAGCTATTAGCCCGAATGAGGTATTTAGAAAAACAAGGTTTTGTCTTGCCGCAATTTAAGAAAGCAAAAATACCCAAAGCACCAAAAGCGTCTAAACTCCAAAAGAAAGAAATTCCCTTCGGCATCATCACGGCTGTTCAAACGCTGTTTTTTAAGAAGGTCGAGAGTGCCTTGATTTCTACACAGGGAAACCGGAATAGAGCCGCAGCAAATCTGGGAATGTCGAATACGCAACTTTTAACGCGCATAAAATATTTAGAAAAATACGGTTTTGTTTTCCCAGAAAAGCAGAAAAAACAGCAAGTTTTGAAAACGCCGAAACCGCCTAAGCCCCCAAAGCTTTTGGTTACGCGGTTGCCAAGACAACTTCCTTTGATTGTTGGGCGCCGAGTAACAAAGATTGGTTTTGTACCATCTCACGATGTTGCCGAACCCGCCGATGTTATTGAAACTGTATGTCCAAGAGAAGAGATTACCGAAGAAAAGCCGGTTGTCGTGTCATCAAAAATCACGATCACTGATCCGGTTGTGGAAATTAAGAAAATTACGGATGATCAAACGCCTCCGAAATCTCGCGCTTTTGTTGTCAGGGAGCCTCTGGACTTTCGCGCCATCACAATAAAACAAGCTGAACGCCTGCCTCTTAGCGTTGGCGCCAAAAAAGTTTTATTCGCAGCCATTGCCATGAGAGATAAAGGAGAACAATTTTCATCGCAGCCCGATTTCAAAAAAAGAGTTCCGTATGCAACCAATGTACGTATCGATGAGTTAAAAGTATATATCCAAGGTCTGTGGCCTACCCAAAGGGGTACAAGTTTAAGTCTCAAGGCCACAACAACAACCGTAGCCGAAGATTCCGCAAGACCACCTAGGATAAAAAAAGCGGTTGTCGAAACCCCATCTCAGCCCCAAAGATCCGAACTGACGGAGTTGTTGGTCAATAGTGTCCCAGAATCAAGGGAAAGGAAGATTTTGAGTTACATTTACTGGCAAATCTTTAACGAGAAAATGCGAAGAATCTTAATCGCTCATCAGGCTTATACGGCGGCAAACGGACATTATCCTTCATTGGCGGTCATTGTCAGGGCTTTGTCCATTGTTCAGCCGCAAGCCTATAACCTTTTAGGAGCGGATATTGATCCGGTTTTAGAATCATTTGGCTTTTCCGGGCTGGTGACTGTCCGAAAGAAATTCTGTCCGGAAATTACCGAAGAACAATTGAAAGCCATGGAATCACGGTGGGAAGAGTTGACGCGGGATATACC
>CAZEUO010000003.1:66898-67433 GCA_964515035.1 uncultured Planctomycetales bacterium | reverse complement strand
TTAAATACCATGACAGCCGAAGATGCCCTCAAACTTCCCGATACCTTTGTGCGCGCGTTTGTCGTTGCGGCCATCGGGTACAGAGATAAGCATGGCGTACAGTTTTCGTCTATCGAAGAGGTGGCCCGCACAGAAGACGTGAGCGCGGTGATTAGCCGAACCAAATCTGTAAAAGCGAAGACCGTCGAATTATTTGTTTCGGTTCAAGTGACGCCGCCTGAACCTTTGCGGCCCGAAATTCTTGATGTACTAGTCAACGAATCTGCAGAGGCGTTTGTTCAGAGGCAACATCTGGCGTATGTCTTGCGCCATACATTCAGCCCCAAGTGGAAAGAAATCCTCATCGCCCATCAGCTTTTTGTGTCCCGGTTTGGAAAAAATCCCCAGCAGACGACAATTGCAAATGCCGTTTCGTTAAGTCGGGAGCGGGTGAGGCAGATCGAAGACAAAGCGATCAGGCACTTGAGACACCCAAGACGGTCGACCGGGCTGAGGGACTATGCATAGGGTGAAACCATGGGAATAAAAGAGTTGA
>CAZEUO010000003.1:59413-66888 GCA_964515035.1 uncultured Planctomycetales bacterium | reverse complement strand
CGGGAGCGGGTGAGGCAGATTATCACGGAGAAATTCAATCCTCTATTTGAGTCGCTTGGACTACCTGTCGTCGAAACGTCGGGTAAACAGATAGCCGATAGTGTCGGCCGCATGGACGTTGAAATCGAAGTTAAACGTTGGGATGATCTCATTGCCGCCATTGAAGACCCGGCCGTTATCCCTGAAAGTATTTTGGCCTTCGAAGAGAAGAAAGATGGCAGTAAGAAAAAAGCTGCTCTAAGAAAAGAAATCCCCGTTGATATTTTCAATGCCGTCCGATCGCTTCTGGTTTCAAGAATTCAAAGAGCTCTTCGAAATGCCCAAGGCAATCTAAAAGAAGCCGCCGGGATATTGCAGGTGACAACACTTTGGCTGGGTAAACAGGTTAAGAAATATGGATTGTCGCAGGAAGTCGTTCTTGTTGTTAAAAAGATCCTTCGGCAGAAGAAAGAAATTCCCGTTGGTATAACTTTTGCCATTCAAGCGTTGCTTTTCAAGAAAATAGAGGGAGCCCTGATCTCAACACAAGGAAATCGAACAAAAGCCGCAGAAATTCTTGATATGTCGGTTCAACAACTGCTCGCCCGAATGAGAAATTTAGAAAAACAAGGTTTTGTCTTGCCGCAATTTAAGAAAGCAAAAATACCCAAAGCGCCGAAACCGCCCAGGGAACCTAAGGCACCGAAGCCTCCCAAAGAACCTAAAGCGCCTAAATCGAAAAAGTCAGAAGTCATTTTAACTCTCGAAAGTGTCTTCAGGGTTCTTATCACGGCTAAAGGCGTGCCAAGTGAAGCGGCAAGAATTCTCGGTGTTCCATCGAGCCGTCTTCCCGAAAAAATCCGCGAGCTTAATTCGCCCGGCGGTTTTGAACACCTGCAAAGAATTTCAAGGATCTTGGCGGCGTTAGGCGAAGTCAATTTTAACATCAAGCGGATTGCCGATGCGCTGGTTATTCCGGAGGACGAAATTACTGAAGATGAAATAATTAATACGTTGATTCAATCCAACGGAGATTTGGATTTAGCCGCGCAACTTTTGGAAAAAGACGTTTTGGTGTTGATTGACAATGTGCTTGTGTTGCTGCCGGATCAAGTGAACACCTTAGAGAAGGGTGTTATTTTGGCCGCCATGATGAAGGAAAAGGGAAACCGTTCCGATGCCAATCATTTGCTGCGTATGCCGGCAATCGAATTAAGATCCAAAACAAAAGACTACGGCCTTGACAATTATATCGATTGGTTGAAAAGCAGATCCAGAGGTACGTTAACTCAAAAAGCGCCGGAGATTTTAGGGCCTGTTGTAACAGGGCGCAGCGTCAAATCAAAACCGAAAACGGACGAATATTTTACGGTGGGAGAGTTGGTTCGGAGAGTTTCTATTTCATCGTATTTCTTTAAGGGTATTAAAGAAAGAATGATCGCTATTGCCGATGGTATTGATGAAATTTTAAGCCTGACGGATTACAAGAAATTTACGCAAGCCGGACGTTTAGCCGAATCCACCCGGCAGGCATTTCAAGCACTGGTTGTTGAGGTCAGCGCTATTGAGGAAGAGGCTTATAATGGCGAAGATATTAAAAATATGAACGGGGCATTAGGGGTCTTGGAACAAAAGTTATTTGAGGTTGAAAAACTTATCGGCGGCCAGAAAGACGCCATAGAATCCGATGATGCCGCAGATTCTTCGCGGCCGGAGCCAAAATCGGTTAAAAAACTTGTTCCGGCTCTAGTTGAAAAAAGCCAACCTGTCACTTCAGAAGAACCCGCGGAAACGCAGCCTCTCGAAATTCCGCCGTCTTTGGTCAGGCGCCTGGTAACACGCTCCAGCGCCGAAGAATATATGGAAGGCATGGGCAGGGGCATTAGCTTTGGAACGGCCGCCGCGATGTTAGTTTCTGTTCTTGAGGAAGTTGTCGGCTCAAGAGAGGGTACCAAAACGTTTATTCATTCCGATGATCCTCAAGGGTTTATTGAACTTTTATTTGTTATTCAGGAAAGAAAACAAAAAGGCGAGGAAGCGGCCCAATTGGCACTTCTTTATCTTTTAAACCGCTTAAGCAGTGTCTTGGACGTCGAACAGCACACCCGGACAAACCAGCAGGAGGAAATATTCCTTCAGCGTATCCGCGATCATCTCAAGGGTGTTCGATTTCACTTGGAGGAAGGCAAACTTGGCAATTATCAAACCATCAAAGAAACCATCGCCATGCTGGATCAGCTGGTTCTGTTAGATGAAAACTTGGAAGCAGGATTTCTTAATTCCGCGATCATCAATGAGTTTGGCGGCATTAAAAAGAAATGGGCCGATGAAGAAAAAATCATTAAATCGGGCATTGACGGGCTAGAAAATGACATTAACGTGGATTTAAAATTGGTTGGCCGCTTGCTGGATGCGCGAGATTTACGGGAAGCGGAAGCGGGGCTAAAACGTATCGGAACAGCGTTTAGCGCCTTGAGAAGCGCGATCGAGTCCGCTAACAAAGGGGTCAATGCGAAATCTAAAAAACGCGTTAGCGCTTATTTTCTTGAGAGTTTGGAGTTGGAACGTGATCTTGCCAAAGAGAGACTAGGGATGTTAAGCCGGGACAATATGGGTGCCATGAAGCGGTCGCCTGCTCCCGCCGCGCCGGTACCAGTTGCTCAACAAACATCAGGAAAATCTGATAGCGCCCCTCACAAGGGAGTGACGGTCGATGAACTCAAGGTAAGGCTGTCGAAAGATAAAAGCTCTGCCTCGAAACCTGCCTCACGGGGCCGAAAAGTCGGCCGGGTCAAGGTCGCTTTAGACTTCAACGAAGCAATTCCGGTGCAAAAAGCAGAGATTCCCGAAGCGTCTCTGCCGGAACCGGCGGTGAACTCAATTGGCCAAGCGGTATTTGATCCCGATCTCGGCCGGTATGTGACAACAGGCATGACAAAATTTGGGACACAAATCACAACTCTCATGTCCGAAGCCAACCTCAACCGTTCCCGCACCATCAAGGAAAGAGAAGCGGCCTTAGAGCAATGCCGGATTGCCGTGAATCAGTTGGAAAGGGGTTATTATGGAACGACCGAAATGTATATCTTAGGTGCTTTACTTTCTGACTCCGGATCCATGGAAGCAAAAGGTCTTTATGAAGTCCTGGATTTAATGTTTGAGGCGCAGAAAACCTTCGAAAACAAAAACCCTGAACCGGGCCAAATTATTCAGGCGGCCCGTTATTATTCCCGGGCCTACACGGTTGTTTCAAATCTTTCAACGCTGGATACGAAATCTTTAAAATACGTCCTGGCTTACCGTTTAAAAATATTACAAGAAAATCATTCCATCGCCGTATCGTCTTTACAAGCCGACGAGCGGAAAAATATTTCGGCGCAAATTAGAGACGGAGAGCAGCTAAACGGAATGATCTTAGACGGCTTTTTATCGGTGTTTTCAATAATTCTCATACTGGGAATGGCGAAAAAGGCAGAACAGGCAGAAGAAACCGTAAGGCGGGTTTGGGAAGAATCAAAGATTGACGTCGCATTGGAAGGCGCCCGGAAATCTCCCGAGACCCTTTTTGATTTATCCAAGGCGTGCGACCGGGAGGCCCAATTAGCGGTCTTATACTTACTGAATCAGTTAAGCTTGAGTCCTGAACAATTACGGCGGGCAAGCGATCTGGAGAGAAGTTTCCTGCGAAATATCGGTATCGACATTACCGCCGCGGAACTGGCGTTGCGTAATGCCAATGCCGATAATTTCCTGGATGTCGAAAGAACCATTAAGAAACTGCAAAGCATTGTCACGGCCGATGAAACATTAAAAATGGGGACAATCACCGTTGAGCTTTCAGATCAAATCGCCAATTTGTGGCAACTGATGAAACGGCAGGAGCCCCAAATTGCCGGCGGGCTGATTCCCATGAAGCGGGAAATTCTTACCGATTTGGAGCGGGCCGACCGGTTGGTGGACGAAGAAAGGCTCACGGAAGCACAAACGTTGTTGGAGAGTATTGGCAAGAAAATTGACGCATTAAAAGAGGCCATCAAAATATTTAACAAGGGAGTTTCAAAAGATAAGAAACTCGATGACGAGTACTATAAACATTTGGAAAAATTCGTCGAAAGAATTAAAGAGAGGATCAATCTGGTTTTATCGCGTCAGGCGCTTAGAGCTCCTGCGCAAAGGGTCAGAAACGTTGCGCCGGAAAAAGCTCCTTCTGCGGCTTTTTCGGCGAAACAAAAACAATCAGAGCAGGCGCCGCCTGCGCTGCCAGAGCCGGCGGCGCCACAAATCCTGGTACCGGTTATCGAAAATGAACCATTTAAAGCACCCCGTTCACCTAAGCCGGATGGGCCTGTGGCAATGCCTCCGTCACCTATTTTGGACTCTCGTGTTAAAAATGGTGTACCCGTAACTCCCCAAAATGCCGGTTTATCCAGAACAATTGGTTTAAAAATAACCGGGAGTCCAACATGGTGGGAAGATGTCGGATCTACGGCTATTGAACAGCCGATCCACCGACCGCCCGCAACCGCGCCTCCGTTTTCTTCAAAAACATTGAGTGACAAAACTTCTAAAATTAATATCAGTGATTTGATCAAGACCAGTGTGACCGCCTGGCAAATTGCTTTCCGCAGTAAAAGACCGACCAAGGAGAAATGGAAACACCTCTTCCTCTCACTTCTCAAAGAAATTATCGATGCGACAAGAACAGAAAGCCGAAATCAAGCCGTCAGCGTTGCTAAGGCCAGGGAATATCTGTCTCTTATTATTTCTTACGCCAGGGCCCCGGAGTTTTACCACAATGATTTGACCGATGATGAGATTTTTGACGTTGCCGCCGACGCGGCTGCTTATAGCCGCTTGCCTGCGGGTTCACCGAACAAAAAGACAGGGCTGAATGCCACCGGATTCTTTGATGTGACGACGGTTGTCATGATTTTTGTCTTCGGGGCCCTTCGACAAGCCGTCATCAAAAAGCCGAAGGATTATCCGGGGGATGGCAAAATGACGAAAGTGATGGGTAAGACCAACGGCAATATTACACTTACCGCCAGGGCTTTGGGTGTTCACCGCGTTTTAGCCCTGCAGTTTATCAATCGTTATCTTTTGGATCAGGAAACCCGGGAACTTCTGGAACGTCACCATGGAAACGTCACGTGTCTGCAGGAATCTTTGGGCCTGCGGGATTACAAATCAGCCTTGGATCGGGTCAAACAATTTATTGCCGGTGATTCCGAAGTCAGAGCGGTATGGCTTAGAAGCCTTAGAGACGAAAAGCCTAAAGAAAAAAGAATGGCCTATCCCGGTGACAAGACCATGGACCGCTTAACCACAAACCATTTATGGGATGCTTTTGTGATTGCCGCGGAATTAGACGTCAGCCATCATTCCGCCCGGAAATTTATGAGGCGTTTTATCGCCAATGATGCCAACCAGCGGCTGCAAAAGGCTGTTGAAGCGCGCAACAAAAGAAAACTGCATCTTTTGAGTGAACCGAAAGTGTCATACCCGGGCGATGTCGCGATGGCGAACGTTGTAGAGCGGTTTCACGGGCACACCGGAAAGATAGCTTTCGCGTTAGGAATTTCACGTCCTCTGGCTTGGCGGTTTATCCGTCATTACCTTCAGAATATCGAAACCCAGGATCTTCTTTTGGAACATCGTGGCCATATCAGGGCCATGGCCCAAGCGCTGAAGATTGATTACACAACGGCCTTTCAGAGAATTAAAAGCTTTGTTGAGGAAGACCCTCTCAAAAGATCCGCATGGCTGCAAAACCTTCGTAACCAAAGAATAATAAAAACAAAAATGCAGCCCGCCAGCGTAGGGACACCGTCAGAGGCAAATGTATTTTCCAGCGAAGATTTATTTTTTGACGCGCCTGAAAGTGGCGGGGACATACTTTTGGGCGTCGAAGTGGTCGGCGTTACCATCGCTTTGGCCGCACTGGCCGCTTATCTTGTTTTCGTTAAAATCATACCCCTTTTCCTGCCGCTTCCCAAAAAAGGCTACAGCCATTGGCGGCTGACCTGGCAGGATAAGCCGGATGATTTTAATGATCTTTTAAAATCCTATTTGAATCTTCCGGGATTCGCAAATCGGGTCATCAAACGGCTGTTATCGGACGACACAACCAATTCCCT
Organism: uncultured Planctomycetales bacterium; assembly: GCA_964515035.1. Classification (GTDB taxonomy): domain Bacteria; phylum Omnitrophota; class Gorgyraeia; order Zapsychrales; family CAZBRU01; genus CAZEUO01. The sequence goes on along the minus strand of CAZEUO010000003.1, from coordinate 60,772 downwards.
GTCGGTTTTTTATGAATTCCTGCATTTAAATCGATTGCAACAGGAAGGCTATGAAATTCTGGATGTCGAAGTCGAGACCGGCCGATTGGAAATCGATGCCTTTGTCAAAGATTCCGATGGCCGCCTTGTGGCGGTCGAAATCTTAAACCTGCAACGATCCCGGATATTTTTTGACGAGAGAAAAGTTGTCCACAAAAAATTGGATCACATGTTTGATCCGGCCCGCTGGAATACTATGAACCGCTATGCCGTTAAGCGATTCGGGAGCCAGCCGCAAAAACTTCTTTTAATTCTCTTTGAGCCGCATCTGTCCTTGGGTTGGAGGCTGGAAGGTTTTATGAACCGCTGGGTTTTTGATGAACATCCGGATTTTATCGAGGTGGTTTATTCGAAATTAAACTTAGGGCGAGTGAATCATCATCAATTGCGTCCCGAGCCAAGTTTGATTGCCTCTGCCCCCAAAGGCATTCAATATTTATTGCATCACGGATATGTTGTCGCGGCCCTGACAATGATCGATGCGGCACTGAAAACCGATATCGCCGCTGTTTTGAGATCGGGAAAAAGGAAAGATCCGGATTACTTAAAAAGGCTGGAAAGAATCATCGCGCATTTTGATTGGCTTGATATGACGATATTTAAACCACAAACAACGAGCACAAGACAGCGGTCATTTAAGGCAAGCGGAGAAATTCGTGTTATTGTCGCCGGTGCCGGCCAGGAAAAAATTGAAACCATCGCGAGTGCTGAATCTGCGAATAGTGCGGCACAAAGGGTTGCTTACCTGCTTTTGCGGGATCTTCGCGTTTACCTCAACGAAGCCTTGGAAAAGCAGGATGAGTTAGGAAACGAAAATCCGAAAAATACCCAAACCCGCATTACTTTAAACAGCCTCGATCCCCTCGGCGCAGCTGTCTTTTTGCTTGGTTTGATTGTCCCGGCCAATACGAATGACCGTTATGATCAAGAAAGGGTCAGCAGGATTCTTGTCGGCAATCCGGTTCGCAGTCATAAAATGCCCAGAGACAAACAGCTGGCCTTGGTTCAGGAATATCGGCAAGGAAATCCCGCTGCTTATAAAGCGATTTACACGTTACTGTACTTTGCCGCTTTGAATTTTATAAATCAACGATATCCCAACCTTGATTTTGATAAATGCGTCACAGCCTGTGTTAATGAGATTCCCGGTATTATGAAAAAGTTTAAGCCTGGGGGTTCCAAGATTACAAGCTTTGCCTATGGAGTATATACATGGAGACTCAATAATCTTGCACACTCCGTCAAAAGACAACCTGAAACAATCTCTTTAGACAGCTTAGTCAGTGGTGTCATTGGCGATGGTGATGGAGAATTTGCATT
>CAZEUO010000003.1:56448-59403 GCA_964515035.1 uncultured Planctomycetales bacterium | reverse complement strand
GAGAAAAACACTTATGTTAAGACCGCCTAAGGGAATTTGCATTTGAAAGATTCGACCGCAATGAGATGGAAACATTTTTACGCCAACTTTTAGCCTATCTCAAGATTTCCGAAAGACGTATCGAAATTTATATTCAACTTTTTTTCAGTCGAGCAGGATTAAGCGAGACCAGAGATGAAGACATTGGGCGGCAGTATGGGATTGAACGGCCGACGGTCACCAATGTTTATGCGCGGATCAATCAAAAACTCAACGGTCTTGCAAAAAAATTAAGAATCTTTACGCCCACATCGAGACTCAAAGGCCTTGATATTCTTCTTTTGTATTGGGATGGTCAGAAGCTTTCTTTACCGCAAAAAACAAATCAGAAAATGGTTCGTCAATCGCCCGTTCCCCTCCACAGCCTCGATCTCTTCGGGGTGGGATGGGTGGTTGAGGCATTGGTCATTCTTGGAATCACCGCGGTTGTTCTTGCTTTGTTCTATTGGAGGGCGGTTATGGACAAGGGAAGCCGAAAGCAATGGCTGGCGTCGTATTTCGGCCTTTCCCGCGTGCTTTCAATGAAAGCATTCTCGTCCCGCCTCGTAGATAGTGCGGCATGGACCATGATGTTTATAGGGACAGGGATTTCAATGGCCGGCGCTTTGTTCAATCTCCCCATGGACTATCGGATCTTCTCAAACGGGCAACTTTTAACTTTTGGGATCGCCATTTTCTTAAGCAGTATCTTTGTTATTGAAAATCCTCAACGCCAGTATCGGCAGGCCAAATCCGCCGCCTTTTGGTTAACAATACTGTTAAGCCTGCTGACCCTTTTCGTTAACCCGCAGCAGTATCATTTTGGAATTTTAGGGCACCTACTTTCTATCTGGATCGGGGCCTTTATCCCGCCGATTATGGCCACCCAATGGGTTAATTTTATCAGGAAACGGATTAGCGCATCTCCCCAGGATTCGTTAACGACGCGGCAATTCGAACCGGGCCAGAGCCGGAGAGGCAATATCACGGATTTATATACCTATTTGATTCATCACCTTAGGGTGTTAATGAATGAGGGGGGAGAACTTCAGCTTTTCACGGATCAGGCGAAAAAGGTTGTCAGACTTTATGGCCTCGGAGTCAATGAAACTGTAAAGGTTCTTGGTGATAATTTTAAAAATCTCAAAGGCGGAATTTGGATTCAAACCCGTCCGGTCACCTCACTCATGAGAACGCTCAACTTTCATGAAGCGATGCTGAAGGCCGCCAGAAAATTAGAGTTAAATGAGCTTATCGTTATCTTTGGATTTAGAGAAACAAAACATTTGATCGCCATGGTTTTGTCCGCCTCCCAAGGATCGTTCGATGCACGCGGGCTTGAGGACGGAGAGATCATGTGGGGCCAGTTATATCAGAACGGCTTGTTACGGCTTTTCGGAATTGTCGATCAAAATGACATGCCTCTGGCCGAAAATTTAACGGAAACGGCGGCTTTTAGATTTCAGGAGATCCCGCATGAACAGGCGCTGGGGATAGCGCAACTTATTGAAAACGAACAAAAGATCTTAGAGATAACGTACAAGGCCGGTGAGTTGCACCGAAAAGCGGAACTCTTGAGAGATCATCCTCCGTCCAGCCCGACCGCTTTGAAAAGATTACAAAAATCAGTCAAGAATCTTATTCGCACTCTGGATGGAGAGTTGCCACGGGCGGATCGATTGATGTCCCCGCGCGCGTATGAGGCCCTCTTCGATAAGGTTTCCATGAGTATGACTATTGCCCAGAAGGTCTTGGATTTAAGCCACCGGTTGGATGAAACGCCAATCCTTGATGACGTAGCGCGTTTATTTGCCAGAAAACACAAAACTTATAATGATATGACGAATGCCGAGGTTTTGGAATCATTGACCGACAGGGAAATCGATCTTTGGGCGAGAATCAAGGAAAAAGGAATTCGCAATTTTATTCCGGACAACGAAGAGGAATTCAGGGCATTGGAACATTTTGATCGCATTGGATTGGAAAAACGGATGGAGACCATTTCACTCGATGAATTGCTGGCAGAAAAAACGAAACGGCAAAAGAACGTTACGGTGATAAAAACGGGCAATGATTCTTCAAGCCAGGGAACTCTTGGCGCGTATGCAGCGGTGGAGTCATTTAGCGTATTGATAGATCTGCTCTGGCAGGCATTGCGAACTCGAAATAATATTAAGGCCAGGAAAATCAAGCGCCACTTGAATCGCGATCGGGATGTGCGCCTATGGATGCTTGCGGCGCTTTCTTCCGGATCAAACGGAACACCGGTGAGCCGGGAGGAGTGGGGAAAAAGCAAAACAATCAGAGGACGGCTGAAAATGGCCGATCAGTATATCGAATCGATACCAAAACGGGACGGCCGTTTTTCAGATGCGTCTTTTGGTGATTTTCAGGACGTATCGATTGTTGCGTCAGAATTAATTAATGATGTCTATTTGCACGCCGGTGCGGGTGCGTTGATTGTCCGAAAGGTTTTTGACGGTGACCGCCGCGGAATCGAAATTGTCGCGATAGATTGCGGGCCGGGGATGTCGGCGGAGACGATTGAAAAATCCCAAAATCTGCTTGATGATTTGCTGGTTGAAACGCACCGCGGGCTTTACATCATCCGTTCTTTGGTTAACGAATTTCATATTGAATCAGTGGTGGGTGAAGGCACAAAAATCACCGCCCTCAAATGGTTTTCGCCGGATGATTCAAAAGCGGCCGTTGGATCTCATGCCCTCGGCGCTTATGTGATGATTGACCCAATCGCCCTTATGGGAATCTTAGGGATGGTTGCTGGGGCAGCTCGTATCAACCAAAGAGGATCAATCAGTATCAATCGCATTCTTGATAAGTTACAGCTGGTCGGCGAGGCAAGTTTTGTTTTATGTTTGGAGAAACATCCCTTGACCTCTTTGCGGGGGATAATATACTCTATTTAGGTAATCTGGA
>CAZEUO010000003.1:55971-56438 GCA_964515035.1 uncultured Planctomycetales bacterium | reverse complement strand
ACCTCTTTGCCATTTATTAAAATGTTTACGCCAAGTCAATTGCCGAAAGAAAGACGCGGCCAGGCTGATAATTACGCCATTTATGTCGATGAGATGGGAAGGGCCAATATGCCAACCCATCTTCGTCGAGACGCTCAGATCAATCAGGAGATCGTTTTCGTAAAAGCCGATGACCATGTCCAAATCTGGGCCAAGGAGGCGTGGGAGAAGTCTCAAGAGGATGCCCGCGGCTCGCCAGAGAAAGATAAGGGCGTTGAATTGGCGGGGATTGCCGAATTTGCCGCTGGCGTATTGCTTCTGGCAGGGATTATTATTATCACTTGGCTTGTTCTACGTGATAGAGCGAAACACACGACGCATTACGCACTACGCACGACGATTATAACAAACATTTCAATCCTTCTCGCCTTTACCCCCGCCGCTCGCGCACAAAATTTTAATTCGAATGAATACACAACCGACAGCGT
>CAZEUO010000003.1:48930-55961 GCA_964515035.1 uncultured Planctomycetales bacterium | reverse complement strand
GTCATGTATCTGCAGGTTGCTGAAAACGCCGATGCGATCGTTGAAATACGATTTGCGAGCGCAAGTTCCGAATGCGTTCGTCATCCGCCATTCGGTTTTACATCACCGCATGAGCCTTATTCCGTCATAGTGGTTAACGGATTGAGTTTAGTCGCGCGGCAGGCATACTTTAGGATCAATTATCCTGAAACCCCGAAAAATATCTATTCGGCCATTTTGTGGCTAGAAAAAAGGCAATGGCCTGATTTATCGTATGAATCAATCATAAACGGCCTGATTTCCGCTGAAATATTCCGTCAGGCAGATCGCGCCAAGACGTTTTATTATCCGATGGCGACATTCAAATATCGCGAGGGAAGCGACTCGACCTCGGAAGTCGATTTCTCGGCCGATTTAAATGCGATGATTCATCAGGCGGGCAGTTATTATGTACTTTCTAAAATCGTTGAGAGGGCAACCCAATCATTAAATGCGGTTGACGAATACGGCAGAAAGTATCTTAATTTTGTGGGCCGACTGATTGTTGCCGCGAAGGAGCGCGAATACATTTCTCGCTTCATCGACGATTATCTTGAGGATAAAGAGGACTTGTTTAAAGCGGCGGTCATCCTGGGCAATCTGACGCCGCAGCAGTTAAGGTTTGTTGCCCTGGATATCAAACGGCAAAACTACCGCTATGGCGAAGGGGAATTGTTTGAATTCAGGTCTGTCATTCCGGCGGATTCAAATAGCACAACCCTGTACGCTGCTGTGCCGGGGATTGGCTTACTGATCATGCCGTTTATGATTATCGGATTTTTGCCGGCATTTTTGGGGGTAGAGATGTTCAACAATCCGGTTGTGTGGGTTGTGATTTCGGTTGCGACCGGATATCTTCTAGGGTGGATTAAACGTTTTGTGAGATCTCAAACCAAGAAATTCCGGAAATTCCCGGCCGCCGAAGAGGTCAGCCGTTATTTTGAAGAATTAAAAACGGCCATTATTACAACCGGGCCGGATGAAAAACTTAAAGAAGAGATTCTATTCGAAGTCATTAAAGCGCTGGCCGATAATACTCTCTCCGCCAAAGAGCTGCAAAGAAGAGCCGGTATTGCCCGAGCCAAGGGGGACTTTAATGAAGGTTTGAAGGTACTATTAAGAGGATTTTCGATAGCGCGTTGGCCAGAGGAATTACGGCAAAAACTATATTTGCTATGGCGGGATCCTACGCGCGCCGAACGGATTTATCAAATGATATTAGATACCAAAGTCAAAAGTATCAAACATTTTGTTTCTCCTCTTCGGGAACAGTTTACCGTTATCTTTTTGGATAAGGACCTTGTGCACAACCCCCAATCTATCCTGGCCTTATTAGGAGACGTGATTGCCCCTCGAAACGAAGCGATGATTCATCCGGAATCAAAGGCCATTTACCTTTTCAGAGAGTTAGACGATAGAATCCTTTCGTTATTATTGCTTCAAATTGGGGCTTACGCCTTTGAGCACAAAACGCTATTGGGGAAGTATGGCGAAATACATTTTGACCTTTCCTCGGGGGTCTTGAACTTGTCGCGCAGAGTTCTGTGGGAATATATTAAAAACTATTCACGATTCCTTCCGCCGGTAAAACCATTATTGAAACCCTACAACATCCTTTCGTTTTCAAAAATCCTTACCCGGATGGTTTCGCATATGGGGCATAGCGATTTGACCGACGGCAAACGGGAAGAAACCCAATTTCTTTTTCCAGGCTATAAATTAATCATTCATTCAAGAATTATCCTGGCGGAAAGAATCTGCAGGAAAAGAATCGGAAAGGGAGGCATCTTTGTTTTTGAACCGGCGCGAAAAGGAAAATCTCTCGCCCGAACATTAACAACGCTTTGGAGTTTTTCGAGGCAATTTTTAACCGGCTTTGTATCATTCGGCATCACCTTTACGTTATTTTTCCCGATTTTAAAAGGGTGGTTCGGCTGGATTCACCTGGCATGGAATATCACGTTGAATCTGTCCTGGATTAGGCCGATTATCAGTACCTACCAGGTGTTTTTTGGACTTTTGATGTGGTTTATTGAATCGTTTATTCCTGACCTTCATTGGGTTTTAGAGCGGCTGGCCGACATTGTTAATACCATTGTGACATCGGATGTGGTTCTTGCGGTGGGCAGCTTCTTTAAAATGCTTTATGAAGATTTCTTTTACCCCTTGGTTTATCAGCTGGCAACACCGGCGTTAATTTTTGCTTCAGCTGTTGTCGGCGTCACCGCCTACTACTACCTTCATAAAATGGTAAGGCAATTATTAAAAGATGCACCGCTAAGGCTTAAGATATCGGTTATTACCTCCCGATTGTTGGTGGATGCATTCTTGGGGTTTGTACTTTTCCTTGCCACAACGATGAGTTTGCGATTAGCTTTTCCTGATTCAGAAAAAACCATATTTATTCCCCTAAATGCATTTTTCAATTTGATAGGTTCCTTGCTTGAATCCCTTCATGCGCTACCAAATGCGTCAGACATCCCATTACCTACGCTGCCTCCTCATGTCGCGGAGGTGATTAATCAATATCGTGCTTCATCGACACTGAATTCCCTAAAGGGTACCTTGCGGTTCATGCTGGATGTCATTCAGTCTTTAGGCTTTCCGGTTACGATTTATTCGATAGCTATGATGATAGGTTTTGGTGGCGGAATGAGCGTTTCAATGATTGTGTTTAGGCTCAATCAGGCGCGGCATTTGGTTCAAAGGATGATTTTGAGTTTGAAAAAATTGGGAACATCAAGCAAAAGGAAGGCGGATCCGGCGGAAAGATTTTTACAAGAATCGCCAGACAGATCCGGTACCGAACTGCACGCCGGCGTGCCGGGGATGCCGTTGGCATTTGGTTTGGCGGTTATGCCTTTGATGTTCTTAGGACTTTTGGGCACGGAAGAAACCGGCAACTCCCGCGACGATAAATCCAAAATTATTGTCATCGATAGCTTGGCTGAAGAACGAGAGCGGTTGCGCCTGGCCCTTATTGGGCGCGGTTACCAGGTGACAACAGTTGATGCGAGTTACGGCGGCTGGATCAATGCGATTGAACTGCTTTTGCGCGAGAAGTTTGATGCGGTCGTGACGGCTTATGATTATGGGCAGGGAGGCGATGTGAGAGAGTTCCATTCGGCCCTCACACGACAGGGATTATCTCATGTTGTTCTCATTGTCTGGGATGGCGAACAAACCGATGCGGCTGCATCTTTGCCGGACGCCCAATTTATTTCCGATTTGGACCAGCTTTTTAAAGTCGTTGAAAATGTGGATAAGAGCCATCGGTACGACGGCCATAAGGACAATGATGTTGTCAGTTTGGTACTGAATGATTTTTCGCAAACAGTTTTGCCTGTTATTTTGGCAAAGGGCGGAGAGGTCAATATAAAACGCCCCAAAGAAATAGTCAGAAGCTTGAACAATACTTTTGCGGGGATTACCAGCGAAACAATTTTGCCAAGATTAACATTGGAACATGTCATCTCGACTATCGAGCGTATCAGAGAGTATCGCAGCCGTTTGGCTCTGGCATTGCGTTCCCGGCCCCGGCTCCAATATCTTTTGGATGCCCTCGAAGGCAATATCAACCGCGGGCTTCAAATCATGGCCCGGCAAAAAGAACTGATTGCCGCAGCCATTCATCAATCAGAAGTGACGAGGGAATTGCTTGAGACAGCTGTCTGGCTAAATATTAAACCGGCCGATCAGGCTTCAGCCGCGCCTATGACAGTGGCACAGTTGCCTGTGCCGCGGGAGGCTCGGCCGCTTCTCGATTTCAATGCCATGAGTTTAGACGGGTTGGCACAATTGCTGATGACGGACGGGGCCAAAAAAGTTGCCAGAGGCGCCATGGCCTTAAGAATAGAAAGCGGCGTTCCTTTTGCCGGTTGGAATGATGTCAAAACGAGGGTTCCGAACGCGACCTGGAAGCGCATCGATGAATTGAAAGTGCATTTTCTTGAACCTGGTTTGCCGGGCGGGAAAATTCCATCGGGTGACCGAAAGAAAACCGGAGGACAAGCCGCTCAAAGGCCGATGCGGGCCAAAACCGCCGGCAAAGAAAAAACGTCTCAACCGGAAATTGCGGCGCTTTTTTTCAACAGCCCGGCCGATTCCTATATTCGCCAGATCCTCAATTTTATCTATCACGAACTTCTCGGGGACGAAGGGTCACAAAGAAATATTCTGCTTTTGCATCAGGCCTACGTCATGAGATTCGGGAATCCAAGCTATGCAAAACTTGCTTCGATTTCAACAGCGTTAGGCCGGGATTTAACCAGAGAACGTGTCCGGCAAATGATTGATTTAGAAATCAACCGCATGTTGAAATTCTTCAGGTTGCCGACTCTTGGACAAGATGATTCTGGGAACGGAGGAAACATCAGCAGCGGTGAATTGGAAGCTTTTAAAAAACAGTGGAATGATGCCCTGAAAGGCGTTTCGTATCCGCAGATTATTCCACAGAGAAATGTTTATGCCATGACGCCCGAAGACATTGAAGACTTGCCCAATGTTTCCTTCTTGAAGAATTTGGTTTTGGAATTTGCCCGGTTAAAGGAAGAAGGGACAATATTCCCAACCTTTGAAGCGGCCATAGGAAAAATGAGAGGGATTAGGCGAATCAAGGCCGTGGCCTTGGGACGATTATACTATTTAGGCGAAGTTGTGATGTGGGCAGATGCCAAAAGCCGGGATCATGCTGAAACAGTCAAGTCCCCGGAGCCGCAGCCTGATTTAAGAGAAGAAGTTATTACTCCGGCGGCGATACCGGCGCCGGCGATTTCTCCTGTTGCGCCGGTATCGCCGCTGTCATCGCAGCCTGTGCCGGCCGAAAAACCGGATGACACAACATTGTCGCCTCAAATGTCTCCGGCTATGCCTGCTGCCAAAGTTGACACCGATCGTGCATCCAGCGAAGTAAAACCAAGGCCCGCTCCTTTCGCCCCGGAGACCGTTGATCAGCACCTCATCGATCGGTTTAGACATGGCCTTCATTTAGACAGAAAAGCGCATATGATCCGCCAGAATCTTCAGGATTTACATATTTCCCGGCTTAAACGGGCTGCCAAAGAAAAATTGATGGCCATGGATAGGCCGCGGCTCTTTTTACTCGTGGGTACGGCCGCCAAAGTTTCTGCGTGGCGCACCTGGCTTGCAAAACATCTTTTCGGTGATTCAGGGGAATTTCCTTTCGGGTTGGACGCCAATTTGGACGATTTTAATATTGCCCGCGTTTCGTCAGCGCAGATAAAAGCTCTTGAGAAATCCATTTCGGAATCCATGCATTTCGCATCCATTTACACCGAGGATACCGTCAATAAAATGTTACAGGCTTTCGCAGACGACAACATGCGCAATTATCCCTCTAAAGGATTTCTGGAGTTGGCCCGGCAGTATCAGTTGACACGCCCCAAAGAGTTATGGCTTATGTTACGCGAACTTCACTTAGCCCTAGCCGGTGCTAAAGACAATGTCAGAGAGCTTCTCAAAGATGCTACGCGCGATGAAGATTCTGTCCGGAAAAATTATTCACTTTCCGAAACAACGCCCATCGATCCTTATAAGAATCTCATTTTGGCGTATCTATTGCTGTACAGCGCCGACGAAGAAATGGGAAATATTCTCGGGCCCGTACGGACAAAACCGGCCGGGTTGCATGCCGGTGCGATACCGTTTATGACAGGCGGGGTGGTGGTTGGGATTATTATTGTTGGCTTTATCATTTCACGAATTAAAACGGGTTTAAGTGAAAATAATTTCGGCCCCGTTGGAAACCTTAGTAGGTTATGGCCGACTTCCACTCTCCGTGGCTGGTGGGAGAAGACGGTCGGTTTCCAACGGGGCCCTTATGTTAGGGCTGGCCTGTCCCGTAGTCCGACGGAACGTCGGACTTTACGGGATGGGGACGAATGGCGGCTTTCTAGCGGGGCTCTATCTTATGAAACACCCGCCACCCTCGGCGCGTATGTTGGGCCGATGGCATTGATACCGGTGATTGTTTTGTCACTGGTATCTGGAATAAAGAAAACCAATCAATTGACCCAACAACTTCGTCGGGTCATTCGAAACCCTGTTATTGCCACAATGATTATTCTTGTCCCGCTTGATTTAGCCGGGAAAATAATTTTTTATTACCTTCCGTCATTTTGGATTACCAATTCATTTGGGATCGGACATAAAATTCATTACGGCCATTACGGTAGCCGATTCTTTGAAATCTTTCTAGAGTCAACGATGCTGCTTCTTTCTATTTGGTGGATAAGGAAGATTGTGAAATCGGTTACAGAAAATGAGGAGCTTAAGCGGTTGGCGGGCAAGCGTTCTATTCAGGTGAGATTAGGAATGTATTTCGGAGGGATGGCGTCGCTTACGCTTGATAGCATTTACCATTTGATATTCGGTGAAGGTGTCGGAGGCGTAAACTGGATTTTTTATCAAGGACAGGAATCTAACTTAGGTGATTTAGGAATGTTTGCTGGGATGACTATGATCTCATTTTGGGCTAATGTGATTTTTGGAGAGCTATTTCAGATTAAGAAAGGCAAAAAGGCAGACAACCCCCAAGAGTCAGCGCCAAATCCTTCCCAAACCCCCGCATCCCTTGGCGCGTATGGGGGGATGATGGATTTTGTTGCTTTGACGTTTTTTATTTTTGGAACTATTCAAAACGATGCCGCTTCTTCCACTTTAGCCTTGGATATTTCCCACGGGCTTGAGCAGCTTGACCGGTTGGTTGAAAAGAAACTCAGAGAAAAAGAGAACGGCCAGCCGATTGTGATTGTTGTAACCGGCGAGCGTGGTGCCGGAAAAACAACGTTGGGCCAAATCTTAGAAAAAACAGGTGTGGGCCCGATTCCTGCCGCTGAAGTTAAAGCTATCGAAAGCGATGATCATATGGAGGAGGTAACCATCGGTGTGGGCGCGGGCCAGTTTATTCCCCGCAATAAACGATTTGAAAAAGATTTTAACCGAGCTCTTGCAGGAAAAAAAGTCATTATTGTCGAAGGGATTTGGGGATACGT
>CAZEUO010000003.1:28689-48920 GCA_964515035.1 uncultured Planctomycetales bacterium | reverse complement strand
ATACGTCTTTTTAAGAAATATAGAGAAGCTGGACTTAACGGACATTCATATCCTCATGGAAGCCGAGGAAGATATTCGCCAGCAACGCAAGGGCCCCGAAGAATCGATTTCCAAATGGTTGTCCAAAACGTCGATGTTTAATCATCTTATGGGCCGGGATCTCATTATTAAAAATGATGCGCATTGGGATATTCCGTCACTTGTCCGGTCGCGCAAAGGAAATCCAGATGAGGGACGTATTTCAAACAAGACGAAACTATTCAAAATATTTGGCGCGTTGACTGTTGTTGTTACCGGGCTCTGGGTCATGGGGTTATTGCCATCGTGGTGGGCGCTGAAAGAAAATAATCTCCCGGCCTTCATCATGCTGACATCGGCGGTGGTGACCGCCACGTTGGATTTTGTTACCGACCGTTTAAAGAATAATGAAAAGCCTTATCATCTTGCAAGATTTCCGCTCGAATTTGCCGTTGGGTTGGCGAACGGACTTTTCTTTTGGTATGTCCAGAACCACATTGACGGACATTTTCCGAAAGATGCGGGATACGATTACCTAAGGACAATTCTCTACGGCTCGATGGGATTCACGTTATTCCTGGGCTATACCATTTACAAGAAATGGGAACAGAAGAAATTTGGCGCTCAAAAAGGCGTTGATAAGAAAGTCTTTTTTGAGGTTTTGTTTCTCGAGCTGGTTATCGGGATATTCAAATATTGGAAAGGCCAATCGCTTTTGCCTCACCACACATTTATTTTCCTGCAGGCGTTTAATTTCCTTTCCGTTACCGTCATGATCGGCTATTACAACCGCGGTCGGCCGGTGTTTCATGTTTTCGATCGTTTCGTTCGATTAAAAGGAAAATTGAGGACTTTTATAAATAAGAAAAAGGGGCGTCCTGCTGCTGAGGAAACCATCACCGGGCAGCAGCAGGACGCCTCTAAAACTGATGCCACCCTGCCTGACCGGCAGGCAGGCCTCGGCGCGTATACTCTGATTGGTATTGACCTGATGGTCGGCCTTATTGCCGAAAATTTAGTCGACGGCTTAGCGAAACTTGATCATATCGTCGACCAAAAAAGACAAGCATTCCGTGACCAAAAACCATTGCTCATCGTCATCACCGGTAAGAGCGGCGTCGGAAAGACGACCTTAGGCAGGGTCATTGAAAAAAGAGGCTTGGGCGATATTGAAGCAAAAGGCATCAAAGTCATTCAATCAGATAGATTCCTCTCGCACTGGACGTCTGATGATTTCTTGCTGCATGGAAAATTTAAGAAAGCTCTTTTAAGGTCATTAAAGCGCAATAAAGTCGTTGTTATTGACGGTATTCTCGCGTATTACCTAGTACAAGAAGTCAGAATGGAAGCCGATATTCATATTTTGACTCAAACCTATGAGTCTGACCGTCAAGAAAGATTAATGAAGCGCGACGGTCGTAGATATGACCCCCATAAAGGAATGGGTGGTTACAGCAGCCTTGAGAGAGACTTTAAAGATACGTTGGGCCGGGATCTCATCATAAATAATAACGAGCATATCGATATTCCGCGGCTGATCGAGGAGCACGCCGGGAATATTTACAAACTGCGCAAAAAATTAGGACGGGTGGCGATGGCGGGTGTTTTTGCAACAGCCGTTCTTTCCTTCACGGGGCTTTTATCGCATTGGTGGAGTATCAAGGAAACAAATATTCTACTCTTTAACGTCCTCACCGCGGCAATGTTTACGGCTGCTTTTGATTTTCTGACAGAGTATTTATCAACTCAAGAAAAGGGATATCAGAAACTTCGAGGTATCTTTGAATTTATTGTCGGAGCACTTCAGGGGTATCTTTTTTCGAAGATGTTTACTTTAACCCTTTTAGGGGTTGGTTTAGTCAGTTGGGGTACCTATTCGCTTTATAAAATATTTGAAAATAAAGTATTTAAAACAAAAGGAAAAGTCGATTTCAAAGTCATTATTGATCTTTTGGCTTTTGAACTGCCTGTTGCTGTTTTTATATTTACGTTTGCTGCTTTGATCTTGGAAAATTCCCACGCGTTTATCTTTATTCAAATCATGGCGATTTATTCACTGGGCGTTATGGTCTGGCTCTACAACCGCGGCCGGCCCGTTTTTTATTTATATGATTTATTGAGAATTCAGAAGTTAGTAGATTGGGCCAAGGGACGGTTTGCCAAACTTAAAGCGGTTTTCAGGCCTCAATCCATCGAAGATGCTATTGTCGAGAACCATCTTTTGGCGCGGCATTTTGTGGATTATTTTTCCGCCTTGCGTTCGATTGTTAATCCGGAATCGAGAGATTTGACCGTTGTGTATGGGGCGGCCGGGTCGGATATTTCAGGCATTTGGTTAAGCACGCATTTTCGCCTAGCCTATTTTATTGATACCGTCGGGTTTTCGGTAGAAAAATTTGGCCGTTATCTATCCGGGGAGCTTAAACCGACGGCAACAGATTTATTAGGTTACACCAACAGGCGCCATGATTTTGGCTGGATGGGTGACAGTTACCCGCGCACCAACCTTGAAGAATTTATTTATCTGGAATTAATAGCGATGGGAGTAAAACGACAAGCAATACGCATCGGTTTGGACGGCCATCGAAGGGCTATTCTTGCCTTCCGAATTTCCGGCGAAAAGACTGATAGGGAAATTATTTTTATTGAGCAAAACCTTCTTCGCATGGATGCGGCCTTGACGAAAGAATTCGAAGGGCAAATCGATGTTTATTTTGAAAAGGCGTCTTTGAACCTTCCGATGTTTTACATGCGGTATTTGGGCACTGTCCGTCAATGGCTTAGACCCGGCGGATTCGTGATGTTAAACCCCTATGTCATTGTCGATAGGTCTTCGAGAAAGGAGAAACATTATGATCCAGGGTGGTTATTGGGGAGTCGGTATGCCTTGCGATCGAATTCCGAGATTGAATTCGCTTTGGCTAACGTAGTCGCGCAAGTGAATCTGGCCCGTAGGAACTACGGCTGGCGGATGCAGGTTTGGCAACGAATGGAAACCACAAGCGGTGTCATTTCCGGCCAGCCGGAAATGTTAGGCGGCCTGATATTTTTTGCAGGGCCGCAAGACATTTTTATATTCGCCTTTGCCTTGTTTGGCGAAATCGAAAGCAGCGACGTCAATATCAACGAAACAAATCTTGACGCTTTGATGGCGTCTTTAAATATTCCTGAAAAAGACAGAAAGCGGATTATTCAGGCTATCAAGGAAACCAACGGAATGCTCTCTGTCGAATATACCTTAAAAATGGGTGATTTAAAAGATTACCCGGTTCTCAAAGCAGAATTCTATTCTTATCAAGTTCTGGTTTATGTTTACGGAAGTCTTCCCGATCTAAAGCAGGCAGAACTTTTGATGGTTGTTGACAATCCGAACGTATTCCGTAACCAGGCCACGGTTATTGTTTATAACGCTCCTAAGAATTTTTCTTTTAGAAATATACTTGAAGCCGTCGATTTTTATACGCAAATACGAGATATTGCCCGGATTTATCGCCCGAGAAGAAAAAGTGCTGTTGTTAAAATAAAACCGGATCCCATTGTGAAAGATAACCGAAGGACTCAAAGAAATCGGCCAAAACCCCGGTACGCTCCCGTTAATCGGGATATTACGGTCAGTAAACCCACCAGAAAATTCGATTTTCTCGAGCTTCTGAGGGTGGGGGAGGTAAACCTGGAGTTATTGAAACAGACCTCGAGCAAACTACTTTTAAAACATATTCTTCAACTCATTGCCTTGAATCCTGATTTTCGCGGACTTTCGCAAGATCAATTGATAGGCATTTTTTCCGTCATTGTTAAGCGTGAGGTGTTTGGTACGGAATTAAGGATATTCTTAAAATCGTTTTCGGGTAAAGAAATGGCAAAGCTGGTAACGCCGGAATTTCTGGCGGCATCCGAAGAAGTATTAAAAGTTTTAGAATTAAAGGATTCTTCTGTCCATGGCGAGTGTCCCAGGGAGACATCCTTGAATCAAGGAGAGGGCGGAATGCCGTTGGGCCGGGTTCCCACAGCCGTGGCGTTTGGCGAAATTGTCAAAATTTTAAGATCACCGCACGCCCGGTATTTTGAAACCGAAAAGGTTTCTAAAGATGACGAACGGCAAATGGGCGATGCCCTGCAAAGTTTAATTGACTTAAAACTCCTAGATTCCGGTACAACGGATGTGATTACGCTTCATGAAAACGCTGTTCCCAACCAGATATTTTTTGGAGCCAGGAAAAATGATGTTTCCCCGTCGCTAGGTTTAGGTATGAGCATCTTTCGTAACAAGCGTTTAACGATTGAAGAGCGACAGGAACTTCTCAAAATATTGATTTATGAGGAAACATTACATAAACAATACGCCTTGCCGAATCTTTCGGATTCCCTGCAACGGATGTTTATCGAAGAGATCATCGTTGTGTACCGGTTGCTTATGGTTGTCAACAAAAGGCGTTGGCGCAAAGAATCCGGATTTGATCTGAACGTTGTTTTAGACGCTCTTATGAAATTTCCGTCTGTCCCGCAGGCTCATATTGCGGCCCTGGAACGGCTGGTGGACAGTGTTATGCAAAGCCGTTCGTTTAACAAGGCGATAGAAGGCATCGCCACCTATTTACGCCGACACCACAAACAGTTTGACAGGCGTCATTTTTTGACGCAGGCGTTGTTGCGGCGAAATTTCAGTGAAAAGGTGTGGACATTGCTTTTAAGGGAAGATTTTTATGCGCTCCCGGAACAGGGGATGATCAGCGCGCATCTTCTGGAAGCCATCGAAACAGCCGCGCAGACGCGTAAAACCTTTGAAATGTTTTTAAAAATCCTGCTCAATCATCACAGCCGCAGCAAAGAGGATTTTATTTCTTCGTGGGTGACCATTCTGCACTCATTGCCCGAAGGCAATGCGCTGGCAGAGAAGCTGAAAGAAAGGTTTACCGAGATTGTTCATCAGGATGAAAAAAACAATGAGCTTTTCGTTAGGATTTTGAAAGAAACGGGAATCATCGATAATCAGGTTTCACCGGAAAAAGCAAAAAAAATGATCGGCTCTCAACTGGTCGAAGGCACGCCCCATCATCCGTATTATCCCGATTTTCAATGCCGCTTTACGTTAGGATCGCGTGGATTCGAGGTGTCTTTTAGAAAAGACGGAGGCTGGCATAATAGAGAATTCAGGCCATCGTTACCCGCAGGAAGTGAAATCCGTTTGACCCGCCGCTTTGATAAAAGACTTCGTCTTCATCTTTTTCGATTTGAGGTGGTTGTTCCGGATCAGGCCGGCGCCGGGGTTGACTACACGCTTGATGACAACGGTTATATCGAGAAATTTCTGCCGGATTATCCGAATCTTGAAGAGGATCGAAAAGAAATTGTCAGGCAGCTGACCAGCGGCAGTCCGCATTCTTCGGATTTTATCGACAGGGAATTTGTTTTGCCGGCCACTCAAGGCCGGGGGGCGGTCAACTTTTCCTTAACAACGGGTACTTTTGATTTGGATCAGCGGTTAACCAGAGAAAGTGTCTCATTATTTACTTACGATCGAAAACCGGGCCGGGTTGTTTTCCGAAGAGTTTTCATCGAAGAACTCGGCTATCACGTTTTTGTCCTGGTTTCCAAAACGTACTCCGATGGTGGTATTCGTGATTACGGCCAGAAGGATTTCCGCTTTATGGCAAAAATAAAAGTTAATCCCGATAGCGCCAAAAGGCCGGCGACGTTCCAATTGATTGACCGGCGCGAGGTTGCCCAATGGTGCCCGGTGGTGCGCGCAAAGGTTGCCGAGAAGTATCAGCGCTTCTTGCTGTCGGGTCAACTCGGGGAATTTGAAAAAATTCTTTCAGTCGTTAAAATTCAGCTTAAAGAATATCAAAGGCGTTACGCCGGGGCGTTTGCGGGCATAGCCGGGCTTAAGCCCCAGCATTTTCCTTCAAAACCGGAGGATGAGTTTGCCGGAATCAATGATTTTCTGAAAACATCCGAGGAAACGCTCTTGTATTTATTCGAAACACTGTGTGATTACAAACAACCGCTGGCGGACATCGAAAAAATTATTGATCAGGGCATCATATCGCTTTGGCGAAACCAAAGAGACATTAACAGTGAGATGATTAAGAAGCGTGACAATGTTCAAAGCGCCGAGAAAGAGTATTATCGGGCGCGCCAAGGGCGTCCGGATGAAACTCCCAGCTATGCCCGAAGACGATCGGGTGTCCGGCGTGATTGGCGCAGGCAAGACGTGATTGCCGGGGCCACATTCGCCGTCGAGCAGATTATCCGCCTGGAGTCATTGGTCCGATTAGGTGAAGTTTCGCAACAAAACGGGGACAGTAACGGCCTGAGTTTTGCTCTTAAAGACATGAAGGCGCTTCAGGGTACCCTTGCCCAACGTGTTAGATTGCCGATTAAATCGGATGATGATGCCAAGCGCATTATGGAACTGACAGAAAGCATCCTTCAATTTGTTTTGCCGGTTATTTTTGATTATTACAAAAACAGTATTCCGGCGCGGATAAGTCAAATAGAGGAGTGCTGTAAAAACGATGATGTTATTTTAAATAGCGACAGGCAATTTATTGACGAAGGCAAAGTGATCCAGGAATTATTTTCGCACGGAAACGGATCCGCGGATATTGCTGTTCTTAAAGAGCAGTTTGGACGCGCCTCACGATGGATTTCCGGTTCCTGGACAAGAATTATCGAATCCTTAAGCACCCGGATTCGCAGCGAAATCAACGGGTCGCAGGAGACAAAGCGCTTGTCCGGCCATCTTATTTCCGAAACGAACGTTATTCTTGTGCTTCCTACGCAAACATATTTTCAAAAACAATTATTCATTCAACTTGCGATGGAATGGCTGAAAAAAGCCCGGGCTTACAGGGCTTTGTCGAATAGCGCAGGATCGGCCAGCCCCAGAGTTGTAAGGGCAGCCTTTAAACTCTTTCGCCCGGATGACGGAAGTGAATCCTCCCGCCGGTATCCCGGTGCGGGGCCGATCGAACACGCCGATTTTCCGGAGGTTGTAATTCAAATGACTTTGGATGAAAAAATAATCGCCGGCTGGCAACTAAATATCGATGAAAGTCAACTTCCTCTCAGGGCAACGGAGCTTTTAAACATCCTTAAGTCTCAGATTGGTGATTGGATTGCGGGTTTTGAAAACGCTCCGCCTTTTAAAGATTTTACAATTGTCATTGTCCCGCAAACACCAGCCTCCTTAACACTTCTTGCCGATAAAATGATAACCTTCCTCGGTGAGGTCACGGAAAACAAAATCCACTTCGCCTGGGCAGCACTCGAAACACCCTCCGTCATTCTTTTGGACGTTATCAAGCACGAATTTAATGAACTCTTATTATTCCTGCAGGGTGTTGATGCCCTTGACGCCGAAGAATCGGCGCGTCAGGTCAGTTATGATTATTTCCGTGACCACCCTGAACTTTTGAATGATTTTTTTGCCGCGGCCAGGAGGTGTGGCATTATTCTTGATGAAAGATTCCTGGTCAAATTAAAAGAAATCAAGACGTTTGCCGAAGAAATTGCAATTCTCAAAACCCGCCTCACAGAAACCTCCAATGCCGTCTCATTGGGAAAAATGCATATGGACATCGCTGATAAATATGACGCCCTCAATGACCAGGCACAGGCAGAGGAACAGTATCTCAAAGCCATTGAAATAGATGAGAACAGTGTTTTAGCTAGGCAAAAGCTGGGCGATTTATATGAAAAACAAGGAAAGATTGATGAGGCGATACGTTACTTGGAGGAAGCCCAACGTTTAGCGATTGCACAAAAAGTTCATCCCAACATCCTCAACATTATTACCATTTCTCTGGGTATTGCCAAGATTGACAAGGCTATTCAATACCGGCGGGAGGGAAACAGCAAAGAATCTCAGCGGGTTTCAGACGAGAGCATTTCGTTATTTTTCTTTGCCAGAGAACGGCTGAATCCAAAAAACAATCCGGTCTCATACATGGCAGTTCTCCTTCAAATGGCGAGAGCCCACCAGGTCATGTATCGGCCGCGCCAGATTCTCGTATGGATTGCCGAGGCGGAAAAAGTCATTATCAAGGTCGGCCGGCACCGTTTTGGCACAGACCAACTCCAAACTTGCACTAAATTAAAGGCCTTTGCATTGTATATGTTGCAGCGGTTTGGGGAAGCCAAAGATCTTTTGCAAAAATTCAATACACCCGAAGGGGAATATTGGTCGCTTTTTGCCGAAGCGCATTTATTAATTCGGGAAGGCGACCAGATGAAAACTGACCCTTCAACGGGCGGGGCGTTGGTCTTGGAAAAATATGATCAAGCCAAAGCCCTTTTTGAAAAGGCCCTGACCATTCCTGTTCCTTATCCGGTGGAAGTTCAGGAAGGCCATGCCATTCTCCTGTTGATCCGGGCAAAGACAATATTGCTTCAGATACGCAGTCAATCTGATGATTTACAGTCCAACCCGGCCGGGCTAAAAGAACTTTTAGATGAGGCCGAAAGTTTGGCCAAAGAAGCCGAGCAGAGGGCCCGCACGGACAATGACGATAATCCCATTCTCTTCGCCCTCAATGTTTTAGCTGAAGTCTATTGGAACAGAACCGATAAGGTTGATTTCTGGAAAACGGTGAATCAGGCTCTCCTGACGCAAGGCCATGTGAATGAAGAGGCAGATCTGGTTTTTAATTTACCGCAATTACTGCGTTTGCTTGACGAACAGAAAAATAATATCACTGCTCCCTATGATCTCATTGTTACTTTGAAATTGCTTATAGTGCCGCATGTGGTTCTTTTGTTAAATGGCGACACATCCTCAGGATCTTTTGAAGAAATCTTTGGATTGTTAAACAAGGTACTCGAATTCTCTCCTCAAGAAGAATCAAAGGCCTCAAAAGTTTTTGTTTATCCGACCTTCGTTGAACTTTACAAAAAACTGGCCGACATGACCGGTGACAATAGGGAAGTTAAACTGAATAATTTTCAGGAGGCCAAAAAATATTTGCAGGAATATTTAAAGGTTGTCCCGGATGACACGGCGGCGCAATTCGAACTGGCGGCGGTCGAACAAACAATTGCCGGGCTGATCGAACCGGTCGACTTAGATGAAATCAAAGCGCAAATTGAAGAACGACTGGCACTGTTAGGTAAAGGAAAGAACAAATTTTCCAACGGTAAAAAAGAAGGTGAAATTTTTGAGGAAATCCGCCAGCTCATTTTAAAACTCGAGAACGTGAAATCCGATCAAGCCGAAATTACGGCGGCCTATTTGCAGCAGTTGAAGATTAATAAAAAGCCGATTATCGCCGCGATTAAGATGACGCAGGATAAATTGCGGGAACGGATTGAACGGCAGAATCGCTTGATGGAAGTTCTTCGCGCCAACATCCAAGCCTTTAAAGCGTGGATGAGGGCGGCGCATCCTCTTGTGGTTGAAACCTGGGGAGATGAGACGGATGCAGTCATAGAGAATGCCGTTGTTGTTTCCGACAGTATTTTAGATGAAGCGGCAAGCGAAACCCGGCTCTTCGCAATAACCTCTGAAAGGCAAGATGAACTCCACCGGTTGACAAATATCGAAGAATTTAAAAAATGGGTTTTGCCCCAATTACGTTCGGCCAGGGATCTTTGGCCTAATGGCGAGGAGTTACATCAAATCATTGAAGGTCTTTTACAATGGACGGCGGAGGGGACAATTGATCTTAAGTCGAGCCGCACAAGATTGCTGCGCAAAATTGCGGTTGCCATTCAGGAAAAAACAGCCGAAAAATTATGGGCCATCAACTTAACCGTTGAAGATATCGAAGAAGCTTTGAAGCAGGGGACGGGGTTTGGCCTTTCCAATATTTTAAGTGCCTTGCAAATGACCAAGGCCGCCAATACGAAAGATCTGATTCCCGCAGGCTGGGATGGGGCTTATCGGATGCTTTTGGAATTATGGTTGAATGAAGTGGAAAGCTACAAGGTTATTCTTAAGGCCAAAGAATTTGCCACATGTTTTGGTTTACGCAAAAATATTTCCAGGGAAATGATTGCCGTGCTGATGGCCGCCTTCAACGGCCTGCAGCGGCTTTATTTTGAAGACAGTCCGGGAGAGTTTTTAACGCTTAATCCGAAAAAAATTACAGGGATTTATTATGAAAACGAACGCGAAGAATTTCATGTTGTCTTGGACGGCGAACCTCCAAGTTTTGTGATCGTGAACAGGCATGCCAAAATTGTCCGCGATCTTCCCGCCAAGGAAAAGGAAGAGAAACCCGTCAACATCGCTTCCGTTGATTTCCTTGTGCGTGACTCCCGGGCGTTCAAAGATGACTTGCGAAGGGAAATTTTATGTGAACTTTCAAGCCAGGAAACAGAAGAACGGCGAGCCAAAAGCCGCGCGATTCAAACAAGCCTTTTTGATTTAGATGAATTCCGTCGGGCAACGACGATTATGTTTTACGCTTCGTTTAAAGGTGAGGTGGATACCTGGGAAATGATGCGCTTGGCACAGGCGCAAGGAAAGAGGATTGCATTACCCGTTATAAGTAAGGAAAGTACCACCGTTACGCCTGTTCTTATTGAAGATTTAGACACAGATCTCATGACCGGGCCTTATGGAATAAGAGAGCCGCGGACAGGATTACCGGTTGTTGATGTTAAGAAAATTGATTTAGCGATTGTTCCCGGTGTTGCGTTTGACAGAAACAATTTCCGTCTCGGGCGTGGCAAAGGGTATTACGACCGCTTTTTAGCAACTCTTCCTCAAACAACACCGGCCGTTGGCCTGGGTTTTGATTTCCAACTCTTAGACCAGTTACCGCAAATCGAAAATCACGACGTCCCTCTTGCGCGGGTGATCACAAACGAACTTCATGGCGTATTTTTAGTCGGGATAGAGGGACTTTGGTTATTGGCTTTTGGCGTGTTGGGAATGGCCAAGGCGGATGATGAAATACGCTTGATTCGTCTGCAACATTTAACTGAACTTAAGCCATATTTTGAAGGCACCTATGACATCAAACGTTTATCCACTCGCAGTTTAAATGAACTTGCTCAATTGATTGAAGGAAGCGTAAAGAAAATGGCTGATCGTGGAGATGAGAGAAAAACATCGTTGGACGTGACCATTAAAGAGGTTGTCAGTGAATTTTATCATCATCGCTACCGGCTTACGACGTTAAAACGCTTCTTGAGCTCCGGTATTGATCCCAACCGGTTTGAAAATAAACTGCATGAAACGCTTGTCATTCTTGATGAACTTTTTGGAGCCAAGACGGATGAGGTGATGTCCG
The DNA here is from genome assembly GCA_964515035.1 of uncultured Planctomycetales bacterium. GTDB lineage: Bacteria > Omnitrophota > Gorgyraeia > Zapsychrales > CAZBRU01 > CAZEUO01. The sequence goes on along the minus strand of CAZEUO010000003.1, from coordinate 37,662 downwards.
ACTTAATTGATATTTCAAACGATGAGAATCTGCTGGGGCAACACGGCGCCCATGGAGATAATGACTATTCCTTCGACGCGGATTATTTGCAGCAGATTTTTGACGACATCCAGAGATTTAAAAGTGAAAATCCAAGCGCCTATTTTGCCTTGCAAATGAGAATCCGAAGGGTCGTGATTGACCAGGGCGAGCGTGAAGCGCTGGAACTTTTGCTTTTTGATTTTGATAATCTGTATTGGGATATTCAGAATATAAAAACGGGAGGTTTATTTCTGGATATCATTTATTGGATCGATTATCTTTATACCAATAAAGAAACATTGTCGAAACGGGTCGCCTTGAGACGTTTGGCCGAACGGATTATCGTGGATTTTGACAAGGGACGGTTATCTCAAGCGGGCCTGCCGGCGGATTTGGTTTCAAAAATCCGTAAACAGGCCAAGCGGGTCAGTATCTCCCGGGAGAGTTTCCGTCATTGGCGGGGGTGGATTACTGACCTGCCTTTGGAAAAGGACAGACCGGTTGAGTTTAATTTCCAGGGCAGTGGTGCCAAATTAAAAGCCCTCGAATTCCTTGCAGGTAATCTTCACGTCCAGTTTATCGATAACCTTCAGCTGGCAATCCAGGAGGATCTCCTGCAGACAATTGCCGGCGACCCGGATTTTCAAATGAGCGTTTTTGGAAGAAATGTTCCCGCAGAAAAGATTTCACTTCAGACCCTCCCGAAAAACTGGAAGGAAAATATTATCAAGCGTGTTTTGGATTCCGAACAGATTTTCGACTTCCTGAAGACGTATCCGCGCTTGAAAGATCTCCGCTGGGTGTCCCTGATTTTGCACGGCGGGGCAGTTTTCGGGCTATTCAAGCCTGAAGACTTGGATTTTCAACTGATTGTTGAAGATGATGTTTTTGAAACGATTATTATTCCGGTCAGTGACATAGGGTCTCTTCCGGATTCCTTTTCAGAGAGCATCGTGGAGATTGAGGTTACAGTTATCGGCATCAAAGGATTTCTGAAGCCGGCGGCAGGGCGCGAGGCGGGACGGTCGGGAGTGATGACGCTCGCGGAAAAATGGCAGCAGTATGCCGCCATTACCGCGACTTATATCGGGCCGCACGGCATTGTTATCGCCGGAAAAGATTTATTCCGGGAAAGCCGGGACACAAACATTTTTGTTCAGGCCTGGCGGACGCTTTCGGCCGTTCATGTCCGAAGGAAAAATCAGGACCACGCCATGGCCTTACGCCGGCTGTTCCTTGTTTTAAAAATGCTCCATTATCTTAATAAGATCTATTTTGATTTTAAAATTTTTACCTGGGATGATTTTATCCGGTATTTTGACTTTGTCGTCAAGTCCATGCGGCACATGAAAAGGGAGAATTTTGAAAAGGATGCGTTCATTATTGAATTTGACCGGGTCTTGGCGGAAATAAAACAAAAGGCGGAAAATTTTATCAGGGCATTTGAACGGGGCGTCAGGATTACGGATGCGATCGAAGTCTTGGTTGAAGATATTCATTGGGAAATGATTCTGTTGGTCGGGGACGAGAAAGAGGAATTTCTCGACCGGACGGCTGCGCTGGAAATCTGGAAAGATATGGTGACAAGCTTCCACGGCATTGATTCCAAAAGCGATTTGCTGCAAAAGATCATTGCCAATGAAAAAATTGACATCAGAATCCGTTGGTTGGCCGCTGAAGGCGTTTTATCCATTGTGGAGCTGGATGATAAAATCCGGCAAAAGATTCTAAAACTTCACTTAGACAGGCGGTTAAAGCATTACCGCACCGTTCAACAGCTTTCGAAGAAACTCTTTGCCGGCGAGAATGATTTGTTTATCCGCCTGGCTTTGGGAATTTTCACCGAGGGTATGGAGAAGGCCTATCTGGAGGAAGACGAGTGGGAAAGACTGGCCGATCTGCGGTCCCGGGGATTAATCCGCAGTGTCCGGGGAGAGAAATATTTCATCTTGCCGGTACGGTTTAATCCGCCCCGGCGAAAAATAAGACTGCTTAAAATCACATTAAGCGATGAAAGCGAAACAATCCATGTCCGTAAATCGGATATTGCTCTCTTGAACCAATCCTCGAGAAGACAGGAAGTTTGGCTAAAGGAGATCCTGCGTTACTTAAACTGGAAAAGTGATGCTTCAACGAAAGACGTTATTGCCGTCAACACCAAACAGTTGGACCGGTTTATCTTTGCTATCGGCCAGGGGACCAAAGAGCAGGATGTGGCGTTGATTTGGCTTTTATTGAATATCGCCGGCGCCAATCGCCCGGATGAAGTCGGATTTTTCCTTCTGCAGCATATTGAAGGGCAAATAGCGCAGAAAAACGTGACGAGCCATTTAACATTTACGCTGAATGATGAGCTTCGTCTGACAGTTGAGATTTTAAAAGACCGCTTTCCGCATCGTTCGATAGAACAATCGCTGGATGGGTTACGACGGCGTTACAAGATACATTCCGGCCGCGATCGTCGCGGGCTGTTTGAGTACCTGAAAACGCTTGAGAGTTTTTATTTAAAGTATTTTGGAAATCCGAAGGATAAAGCCGGAACTGTCTTCGACCGAGTTTCGGCCATCTTGATGCAGGGGCGTTTGGGCCTTGAATCATTATTTTTACTCGATCGGTTGCTGGTGGCCGCGTCTTATAGTTTGGCGGGATTACCGGCTCTCATTTATCTTACGCGGCGGGAACTCAATGAAATAAAACGATTGGTGTTGGCAGGTCTTATCGAATTTCATAGTGCGGATGACGCTCACTTTATCAAGGTTCGATGGGTTACGGGTTCGGATATTCCGATTAAGATGATTTTAAGTGACACTGGCGCGCATCCATTAGAGAGAAAAATGACCACGGAGTCAAACGGACAAACGCAATCTATCGAGGGCGCGGAAAGAGAATCTTCCGACCAGGCAGGCTCTAGCGAAGAAGTCCATGGGGTATTTTACAGCGGAGCGGAGGGGCTGATCATGCTAGGTTTGGTCCTCGGCGAAATGGAAGCGATGAATCGGGATGACAGTAACATCTTGGAGCGCTTGGTCAGGGAAGACAACTCGGTTGCGTTGAAGGTTTGGAGCGATGAAAAGGAATTGGGCAAAATCAACATGGGCCATCCCTATATGTCAGAGGAAGAAAAACAACAAAAGTTATTTACTCCGCATCCGCTCATTCATGTTTTCGAACGGGAAGAGATTTGGGAATTTATCCGTCATCCGACCAGCGATTTGGCCAGAATACAGCAACGACAGGAATTGCTTTTTGCTCTTATTCATTCGCAGTCTTTTGAGAAAATGAAAACCCTGAAGGACGGATCTTATTTAATTCATGCCGGAATCGAAAGGCTTTTTGCACCGGTTGCGGTCAGCGATTACCATAACGAACCGGCCTTACATCTTTACCGGACGGGAAGCGGTGAGATGGCCGGTGTTGCCTCAAAAATAGTCTTTCAAGGATTGGATGAATTAAAAGAAGGCCGAAAAGCTCTTGAAAGTCTTATCAGGGAATTGAGCGTTATCAAGGAAACCTCAATTCAAACTATGGCCGGCATTTTAATGGAAGATTTAAAAAGTGGTGAAATATTTACAAATGATTATTTTTTAACAGGAGATTATGACGCAAGCAAGGCCCGTGAATGGGGTGAGCGGGTCAAAAATCATATTATTAAACTGGGTATGTTTGTCGAATTTGCCGTCATAGCGCGAAAAGACAGGTTTGCCCGGGCAACTTTTGATTCTCATCAACCCATCGGTTACAAAAAAGGCTGGAATTTTGTCCGGGAAAAATCCGGAAAAAATTCGCAGGTCTTAAACGATTCGCCTGAAAATAAGTTAATCATTATTCTTTGCGGCAGCAACATGGGCGGTAAGTCATTTTATATGATGCAGAATTTTTATATGCAAAGCCTCGCGCAAAGTTTCGGTTATGTGCCGGCAAAAGATGGGAATTTTGAAATCTATGACACCATTTTATTTTTAGACCGTGCCTCCACGCAAGCGGAACATGACTTGAGCGCTTTTGGGGCCGATGTTGAAAATTGGATTCAAGCTTTCCAATTGATGAACGGAAAAACCTTATTGTTTGTCGACGAAGGCCTTTCCACGACCTCGGCCCCGGACCAGTATGCCTTGTTGATGGCTATTGCCCAGGTGCGAAAAACGCAGGGCGGAAAAACATTTCTCTCCTCCCACAACGAGGTTTTTATTCTTGAGATCGGGGAAGATAGTGATGCGGCCGTCTACCATTTTCCGATTGATATCGGGGACGGGGCACAGCTCTTATTCTCCCACCGGTTAACTTCGGGGCACGGGGATTCCCGGGCGCTGGATATTGCCGCCGGATTAAAACTGCCGCAGGAACTGATTGATTTGGCCCGGCAGTATTTATCCGGGAAGCTGGAGAAAATTATTCCTTCCGCTGTACGGATTTTTAAACGTTTTAAGGCTTACACGCAATCTCAACGCGATGCGTTAAAAAGAAAATCTGTCTTTCCGGAATTTTTTGGCGTTAAAAAGCCGGATCCTTGGGAAAGAAATGTAACCAAACAAGAGCAAACGCTTCAGCTGTTCAGCAACGATAGAGACTTTAAATTTGACTGGTCGTCAGCCATTGTTACGGGTGAGCCATATCGTCTGAAAAGTTTTGGGGGCTGGGGCTATGAAGACTCAAGCTATCGCGACAAACTCGTTTACACCCTGTTGACACAAAATCCCCCCCTGGCACCCCAGGAACTGCTCGAACGCCAAAAGATGTTCCGGGAACTTTCTTCTGGTGACCGGTATGAAGAGCTCCTTGAAATTAGCCGCAAAGTCATTTGGATGATCAGATTCGTGCAAATGTACCCTTCGGCAATAGACGGTTTATTGCATTTTAATATGGAACTTTTTCCCGATCGTGACATGCAAGACAAGGAATATTGGATTCATTTTCTGCGCCTGAATAAAGCAGTATTAATAGAAGCATTTCCGAAAGTTTTGGACGATATCCTGTTTAAGTTGGAAATCGCAAAGACGCTTGAGGATGAAATGATCGAACGCAGAAAAGAAACGGAAATCCTTGAAATCCGAAGGTCGCAGCAGCGCGATTTGGATGACGAAATCACCGATGCGGCGCTTATTAAAGAATTTGCCCGCCTCGCGTCCGATGAGCCCAATCAAGAACACTGGCGGGGGCGATTGACCCGCCGGCGGATTATCGCCTACATGTTGTGGTTAAAAGATTCGGACTATACGGCTTTTCGGGCGATTGCCGAGAGTTACAATTACGTGATACCGCGGTCACCGTTTGCCGCTTTCTTAAAAAAAGTCAGTCAGGGCTATCCGGATATTGAAATCATGTTCCGGCGCGGTGAGATGAAAGTCTTTTCGGCGCAGCAATTCCGGGCCAGGTATTTTAATCTTGCGACCGATGAACCGCAAAGTATGAAAGATAAATGGGGCGATAACATCTGCGCGCAAAGAATCGAGGAATATCTTGAATATTTTAGCAATCAAACGCGTTTTATCTTAAGCGACCAGATAAATAGCAAAAGACAGAAATTGTTTAATTTAAAGCAGGAAGTTTTTACGGCGGCATTGCGTTTGCCGGAAAGCGATGATGCTCTGATCGAAAAAGCCAGAAAGATTATGGACTTGGATTCCTTAAGTTTCGGGCGACTGACCTTAAGGGGAATTGAAGAACTGTCGGCCGAGTTAACGGAGACCTTACAAAAATCAAAAACCATGTTGATTGGAAAGTCATTTTTTGATGTCGACATTCGGGACATCAAAGACGATATAGCGTTTTTTTCAAGATATTTAAGAAAAAGGTTTAAAGATGTGGACCTGGACGATTATTACCGGAGGCCGAGTGAGTTGGCTGTTACCCTTGTCATGGAAATTTTTTGTGAAGAGAGAAATTATTTTCAGGAATTATTAGACTTCTTAAGAAGCTACGATTCTGTTCACCTTCATCAGATTGCCAATGATCTGGAAAACCGTTTCCGGCAATTTATTTCCGTCATTGAAGAATTCCGCTGGGAGCGTAAGCATGACAGAGAATTGTTGGGAATGGCATCCGAAGAAGAGAGAGACGCGCCGAAAACCATTCAAAACGATTTTTCAACGGCCGAAAAATATTTTAAAGAGAATCGCGAGAAAATCAGAATCCTTGTCAGCCCCGAAGAATTTGCGCTTATTGAATCTGAGATTTCCGTTGGATCGAGTGAACGGCTAATCGCCGTTCTTAACGATGTTTTGCAGCTGGGGCATACCGGGGTTTTCCGTATCTTAAAAAGGATTTATGACAATACCATTCGCCGGCCGAGGGAAGAATTTACCGGGCTTGAAAAACAGGTTTCCGCGATATTAAGCCGGCATGGTTATCTCTGTACGGAATATGACGTCGAATACGCCCGAAAGATTTTATCCGGCCGGGATGCCGACACTCTGGACCGGATGTATGAAGTTATACAAAATTTTGACTTTTTAGTCAGAGAGCATATTGAAGGTTATAAGCGGCCGGATTTCTTAGACGGGCGTAGCCGTATGAGCCGTGATCGCCAGGCCGCTCAATTGAAGTTTAGGCAATTTTATCAAAAAGAAATTATCGACAGCGGGTTATGGGAACAGATGTCAGCCGTCATCACCGACATTGACGCCATTGCCGTTGAGGCAGACCGGTTTATTGCGCGTCATAAACTGCAATTTAAAGATTTTGAAGGCCATAGCCGGTTGCACGAGGCCAGAGAATCGGTTCGAAAAGGGAACCTCACGCCGCTGCGGCACGCCATCAGCGAACGAATGGGACGCCAAGAGAGATCAATTATTTTTATTTCCCGGGGCGATAGTGATAAGGAACTCATGCGAGATATTTATAAAGTCCAGGCGCTGGGGCTTTTCGGGCATATGATTAAAATCTTCGGTTGGGCGCCCATACGGTTTAATACAACCGGTAGGGTGTCGGTTCGCGGGATGTGGAATGTTTTTAGCATAAAATCCGGACAGACAGCCAACGACGTTCATTTCGGGTCGGATGAATATGTCCGCTTTTTAGCGGCGGCTAATATGGCCGGGAAAACTTTTTATCTTAAAGCCGTGACTATGCTGATGCTTGCGGGGATGAGTACCGGGTTCGCGCCGGCGGAGTCGGCGAGTATGCCGTATTTTGATAGGGTTTTCTATTTTGACCGTGTGACGGCACGCCTCGACAGGAATTTAAGCGCCTTGGGAAGCGAAATCGGGCAATGGAATAAGCTGCTCGAGCTTCTTTCAAGCGATCTAAACATTTTTATTTGCGGCAGCATTGATGAGGCCTTCTCAACGACGTCGCCGAGATACCAGGCATCGTTGGTCTATGCCATTGTCATGGAGTTTATCCGGCACGCGCAGTATATCGCCATCGCTTTGCATAATCACAATGTAGTCGCTGATTTCCGGAGGATAGAACGGGATTTAATCAAGGCCTTTACCCTGATTATCGAAATTGATCAAACAACCGGAAAAGTAAAATTTGACCATGAATTAAAGGAGCTGCAAGAAGGGGAAAGAACATTTTCGGAGGCGGTTGCGGTCGCCCGGACACTCGGATTTCCGGAAGAGATTTTAAAGATCGCGGAAATATATCGGAAAAAAGCGAACACAAACGGATCTTCAAACGGAAGTTTAGCTTCTTTTATTTCGCCGTTGGGTATTGAAGGGATTGGTTATTTATTTGCGCTGGCCATGCTCGGAGCCGTGGAAAAATCCTGGCAATTCCAGAGGCTGGATATCAGCCAGGGGCAAATTCTCGCGGCCTTTCGCCGGGCCGGATTTAAGGATAAAACATTAAACCTCGATTATAAAAAATCAGCTGAAATACTCAAAATCCATGTTCAAACCTTGCGGCGTCATATCCGCTGGGATAAAAATCTCGCAGGAAAGCTTAAGGCATTACGAGCCGAATTAATTGAAGCGAAAAAACAAAGAGTTTTGGAAATTCTTGAGGAAAAAGACGGGGTTCTGGCCCAGGCGGCCCGTCACCCCGATATCGGTTTATCAACCAGGACATTTCCTATTTTGTTAAAGAAATTAGGCCTAAGTCAAGCGCCCGCGCGTATTAAGGAAAGGAAAGACGCAGGGCGCCGAAGGGAATTGAAATCCCGGTTTCAGATAACGAAGGGGAACCGAAAACAGGCGGCCTTGGATAAAAAAGAGGCTCCGTCGACAATTTTTGCCCAGATCCAACGTCTTGGTTTAAATAATGAATTGGAAAAAGAAAGGCAAGCAACCCAAGAGCGCGAGCGTCGGCAAATACTTATCGCATTGAGGAAAACAGGCGGATGTCTGACGAGGGCCGCTGCCATGCTGCACCATAACCGCAGCACGGTACGGGAAAAAGTGAACGCCGATGCCGGACTTGATGCGGCTATGGATGAGTTAAGGTCAAAAGAGAAACAATTGTCTCATCGTACGGATATCTTGTCTTTCTTCCGCCAGTTTATAGCAATAAAGAAGGTCCGCATTTTGGTCGCAGGATTACAAAAAGAAGACTTTCTACTCGAGCTGGCCTATGCCTTGGGTGAGGTTTTTGACCCACAGCATTTTGTCGTTACCGATCTCATTGGGTTTGACCATCATTGGGAAAACGGACGGAAAATCGCCCGCAAGTTAAACGGTGATTTAAAAACGATTAAAATGAACGCTCTTGAAGGCAATGAGACTTTTGATGTGATTATTTTTCGCACTGCGCGCCCGTCTGTCGCCGGCGCCAAAAAACTTCTTTCTCCGGCGGGTCTGATCGCCATCTCCTTGAGCCTTGATGATGAATCCTCCGGCCATCGAGAACAAGTCATTGGGCGACTCAATTCAGGATTCAAAATTCATGAAATAGAGTTAAACCGCCTACGCGACTGGCCGGGGAACGGTAATGATGAGGGTCGCCTGATTCTGGCCCAGCCGCTTCATTCCATCTCGTTTTTTGGGGTGGAGGGGATGATCGTTCTAGGCTTTT
>CAZEUO010000003.1:7317-28679 GCA_964515035.1 uncultured Planctomycetales bacterium | reverse complement strand
TTTCTCGGTCAGGTCATAGAATCGGAAAACCTTGATACGGCTGCGGATGTTTTGGATTTGGCCGAAAAAATCTTAGCCTCCCGGTCACGGCGATTGCGTGAAAGAATCAGCGATAGCCTTGGCCTGACCTCTGCCGCAACAACGATTTTGCTCTATATTTCTGACAGGATGCTGGTTGATTTTGCAAACGCCATCTATGCTTCTGATCAGACAGAAATTGGTCAATCAAAAGATTGGCAAAAGTATTTTCTAGAATTCGAAAGAATCTTTTTAGAGGCTTCTGCAAAAGATGCAGCCGTGAAGGCTGTCATCGCATTGTTTCAGGGATCTTTGGGCCATTTTTCTGCAGGATTTATAGCGGTCGCTAATAAAATTGTCAACGAGATTACGGATAATAATGACCTCAAAGGGGCTCTGCGGGAGGATTTCGCCGATTTTTACGCCCGATTTTATTATTGGTATTACCTTAAGAATCAGAAAGACATTGCGGAATTCCATCAGCTCTTTCGACAGGGCATCATTGCCTCCCAGAATACGATGCGGGCAACATTCGCTCAATCCGGCGATTCTTTCAGATTCAGGCAATTGAATAAAGCGGTGATTAAGGAATTTCCGATGATCGGCGTTGTTATTATTTCTGAGCCTTTTAAACCTACTCTGGTCATCGGAAGCGGCATGACATCCGTTTATCACATCGTGACAGCGCCGGATGACGCGTCAATGATATTGCTGGATATCAACGGGTTTGTTATCGATGTCGCACAAAAATTGATTGCTCTTTTAAAGAAACACCACATTCAGGTTCTTCAGGCTAATGCGGTTAACATTCCTTTGGCAGGCCGCAGTCTCCGGCACATTCAGGCCGTAGAAATGATCAATTATCTTTCCAAAGATGAACGCCGGCAATTTTTTGCCGAGGCCTACCGTATTTTGGAAAAAGGCGGTCAATTCATCATGAGCGTACAAAGCGTAGGGGTTTTTGCGGAAATTGATTTGGTGAGAAGCGAGTTGAAAACCGCCGGATTTATGATGCGGCTTAAGGATGTTATTCAAACGATTGACGATGACGGGCGTTACAGCTATCAAATCCCCGCGGCCAAAATGGCTTCTAAGACTGCCGCGAAAACCCCATGGCAATGTTATGCCCTTACGCCTTGGGGAGCGGAGGGGATTTTGGTGATGATGGTAGGAATGGTCAGCGAAGAACAGCTTTTACAAAGAATCCATGAGTTGGGCAGAGAAAAGACACCGCTGGAAATTATTGGAATTTTAAAGCAGGAAGATTCAACGCAAATTTTCTATGAATTGAACGATCGCTATCCAAATCTTGACCAGTTGATGAATGGCATTTTTGGTGGTGAACTCATTGTGGAAGCTATCCTGGAAACTAAGAAAGATTTTCCAGCGCTGGATCAAGCGGCGGAGGAAGTGCTTTTCGATGAAATATTACGCGCTATTAGCCAAAAAAATCCAAGCTATGCGTTTAATCAAGAACGTTTACGATATGCGTTTCTCGTCTCCAAGGAAGCGCGCGAAGCATTTATTGAATTTTTCCAAGTTTGGCAGCAGGGAACAAGTTCCATGTGGTCTAGCCTCGAAGGATTACTTATGAACAAACGTATTCGTCAGCCTGTTGCATTGTTTTTGGGAAATCCGCAAACGCGACATCAGACCGCAACTTTTATCCGCCACCTGGTCTTTGACCATTCATTTTGGCGTCCCATGCATGAAATTGAAGCAGTTGAAGAATTTCCACCGGCACAATCTGCGCCAGTGATGATAACAGAATCCAATGAAGTTTCTTTCTTCTGGTATTACTTAGCACCTTTGTTTGATCGGTTTCAGGAACAAACCAGAGATGAAAAAGTTTCCGCTCAAATGCTTTTATATCTTCATAATCATTTTTTCCGAGTGATGAAAAAGGCTTTTGGATTTACTCGGTCACCGTATGTCAACAACCAAGATCTGACTTGGGAAGGATGGTCACCGGAAAAAATAAACGGAAGTTACGTTGAACGCATTGCCCAAGCTGTCCTCGAAGATTTTGCGCAAAGCAAATCAGATAAAAGCCCGGAGTCACTCAGTGCTCTTTCCTGGTTTGGGGGATTTGAAAGTGTTGTGTCGCTTTTTGCGTTTTTGGCGGTGGGGATGGTGGCGAAAAAACAAACAAAAAATGATTTTCTGAATTCAGAGCAAAGAAGTATCTACAAAGATCGCCTCTTAAGAGCTCTTAGAATCAAAAGGCTCTTGAATCATTGGAATCAACTAAAGGATAGGGAGGCGATTCATAAATTAAATAAGGGGTTTTACCGGTTCTCGCCCAAGGGGCAGAATAGTTTATTGACCATTTATAGCGCCTATTCTGTTGCGCAGCGCAGCGGGACAGTCGCAATTCCCGAAGGAGCGGCGATAACGGTGTTTATTGTTCGTGACTTTGGGTTTATCGACGATAAACTTTGGGGAGAATATCTTGCAGACGTTTTAAATCAGCAAGTCCTGACCGATGAAATTAAAGAGGCATACCGGGGCCGCCTCAAAAAGGCATTGAATATCATTCACATTTTGGATCGAGCGGGAAAAATTAAAGATATCCATTCTTTGCGAAAAGTCACGGAAGAGTTTTTTGCATCCAGAAAAGGGAAAAACGGTTTATTGGCAATCTATGCCGCGTACCGCAAAGCACAAAAAAATGGCGAAATCCAAATTCCAAAAGAAATTTCGCGGGCGGTTTTTATTGCAAGGCATCTGGGATTTATCGGGGAGCCTTTATGGCAGGAATATTTACAAGGGCGGCGCGGTATCCGGCTTCATCGGGATAATAATAAAGAGGTCGCGCAATTTAGATTAAAATTTTCTGAGAAAAAATGGTTGGATGAAACCGATTTAACGGCTTTGGTCAATTCTATGAAGTCCGGAAATAAGGCCGCCTATGATTTGTTGATGGAGTATTGGATCTTTCACGCGCAGCCGATGATTGATCGTTTCATAAAAAGCCGGTCCGTCCATTATGATCTTAAAGAAGCAGGGTTTCAAGACCGGGTTAAACACGAACTCGACCGCCTGCTCAGACTGCGTTTTTTAACCATGGAAGCCAGCGAAACTATCGTCGGACTATTTTCCGTGCGGATCCAGTTTGCCTTAAGAACGGAATTTATTGTCCAGACGGGGTATAACAGAAAAAGCAAATTACCTCACGATAGGCAAATGGGTGCGAATGTCATCGAGATCCATGGGCTTATGTTACCGTTTGTTGCGCCGGGGTTTGAAGAATTAGCGGCGCTTTTCTCCTTTGTTGCGGCAGGCATGGTGGGGATGGTGAAGGCATCGCAACGAGGTCGCGCGCATTCTCTTGTTACCGGATGGGTTGATTTTGTGTTGGGTGAAATCGGCGAAAAGATACAGAGGATTCGGCAAACGGCTCCCGGCGATGATTCTCTGAAGGACGATTGGAATGCGTGGAGATATCTTTGGATCGATGTCTTTGAGGATAGCGATTATATCATGCGGCGATTGCTGGGATGGAAAGACCATAAGATCAGACAAAAAAATCGAGGGCCGGCTTTACCGACAAATCAGGAACGGGCGGAGATTCTTGGAGCCCTTGGCCAAGAATGGAAAAAACGGGGATGGGATACAATCGTTGGTTCGTTGAATCAGCATATCGTACTGCCGATCGATATTTATTTAAAATCTTTGGAAGAGTTAGAGCGGAGACAAAAACTTATCCTTGAGCTCTTGCAGGGGACAATCGAAGACCGGCTCTGGGGGTTATGGTTCTACATTGTGATGAACACCTATCATTTGCGTTTGTTGGGCTTTCATGTCGAAGAGGCGGCCAACGGCGACAAAAAAGCCTACGATAATGAAGCGCAGGTCTTGATCGCGCGAATGTATGTTCCGTTATTTTTGGCTTGGAGGAAACAACGGAGCAGCCTAATCGATAAAGATTTTGAGCGTTATATGCTTTGGGGCTTGTCGGTTTTGATTGATCCGCGCATTCATGATTTCCAGCTTTCCGTTAATACCTCCAAAGAAGTTTTACCGTTAGAAGAAATCTGGAGATTATTCCCCCGAGGACGTTTAGAAACTATCCCGTTTTTCTTAAGACGTATGTTAACGGATTTAAAGGAAGTTGATGAGCGGGGGCAACCGACTTTACGGACTATTTCCGATGAAACCGTTGAAGATTTGCTGGCCGATATTTTGACGATTCCGGAGCAAGCATGGCCGAGGCATGATTTTCTCTCGCCTTGGCGCGGAAAGGCCCGGTTACACCTGACAATAATGCCGTTTCTTTTAAATAATTCGTATTCATCCGGTTTAGGATTGGGTGTCCTGGCGAGAGGGTATTTCTCTGGCATGATCGATCTTTACCGGGAAAAAGGTTGTCAGAGCGTCATGGACCGCCTTCAAAAAGAAGGTTTCCTTGATTCAGCTTACGGCGATCTTCAAGATATCGATCAAGTCGTATGGGTCCGCGAAATTTTTGGACAGTCGTCTCTCCGGGAAATATTTCCGAATCTTCAAGAAAAAATGGGGCAACGGTTGGCGCAGGGAAATAACCATGACCTTTTGATGGTGTTAACGCCGTGGGGATTGGAAAGCGTAGTCTCACTTTTGGCGTTTGTGGTCATAGGGATGGTGGAAAAATCGAAAGGTCCGCAAAAAGAGCGCCTGCCTGCCGGACAGGCAGGGGGGCCGAACGGGAAATGGATTAACCGGATTTACTGGCCCGCCGCCATTTCCTTTCTTATTACCGTTCCTCTTACCGTTATTGCTGCTGTCCGTAAGTTATCTTATGACTATCAGGACCTTTTTGATAAAACAATTTTTGAAGTATTCACGTATGACCCAAGTAGTTATTTCAATGTCCAATATTTTAAGATCCTGGCAACACCGGCGGTTGTTGGCTTGCTGTTCTTAGTTTTTTGGGTTGCTCATCATTTGGCGAAACTTTTGTCAGATTCTCAATTTGACGAGGCAGAGAGCATGAAGTGGTTGAAAATTTATTTAGGAAAATGGCGCGTCAGACTTTTTGTTGTTGGATTTATCAGCGCATTTTGGGCATTGACGGAATACGGAAAGTCCATAAATGGAGGATCCCTCTGGCCGTATCTATCGTCGCTTGAGAATTGGCGGCTTAATGTTGTTTTGTTTTTCTTAAGCGGGGCATTCACGTTTTGGGCTATGAAATACCTTTCCTTTGAGCCGCTGTTTCGCTCCCGCTCTCACCAAGGTCCAACCTCGACAAAAGATGAAAAAATTGACGTCAAATTGGATATCCATCCGTCAGTAACCGTCATTAGAATTGAAGATTTGAGAAATATCCGAGGTGACGTTTTAATTGAAGAAGGCAACAATCTTTGGCCGGGGATGCGAATTATCGCGCATGAAGGGGCAAAAGTGCGGTTGGGTCAAAATGTTGTTCTCGAAGACAATGCCACAATTGAGGCCACCCAAAACAGCGTCGTGATTGGTAATTCCGTTGTGATTGGGCATGGCGCTTTGCTTCGAGGTCAAGATATCAGAATTGAAGACGGCGTTTTGGTGGGCATGGGATGCACAATCGAAAGCAAGGTGACAATCGGCACCGGTTCTTATGTTGTCGGCGGAGCGTTTGTCCCCGCTGGAACGGTTATACCGGCACAGCATACATTCTTTAACGAAAATAAAATTGTTTCCGGGATTCCCAAGAGAGCGTTTCCGGGAGATTGGAGTGCAGACTTTTATCGAACGCGTTTTGTTCCTTTACATGAGAGCGGCAAAGTTCAAATTCCGCAAATTGATCCTTCGGCAAAAGTCCTGGGTTACCTCTTAGGCGGTGTCCATGTAGAAGCGGGAGTCCAAATTGGCGACGGCACGGTGATTCGAAGCGAATTAAATACAATTCACATTGATCAGGGTACTCAAATCGGCAGTCATTGTGTCCTTCACGTTGAGCCGGCTGAACTCGGCAGTCCCAGCGCTTCGATAGGCAGGAATACAGTTATCGGTGATTTTGTTTATTCGCACGTTGATCGCATCGGCAATGGCGCCGTCGTTGAAAGCCATGTTGTCATTCTGCCTCATACCGAGATTGGAGATGGGGCTCTCGTAAAATCCGGATCCGTTGTCGCCACCAGTACCAAGGTTGAACCGCATTCCGTCTATGCCGGTCGCCCGGCAAAGAGAATTGATCGAGAACCCCGCGAAGATCGCCTAAGCGCTTTTCATTTGCCGATGGGATGGGGGATGGAGGAGATGGTGATTGTCTTGACTATTTTGGGAATGGTGACAAGCAAACAAGAAGAGGACAGTTTGTTTTCTAAGGCAATCTCACGGCGCGCATTTTCTTTGGGAGTTTTGGCGTTTGTATTGTTTCCCTGGGAAACCCTGGAGGCGGCGGTGAAAAAGAAAAGAATCCACCCCAAAGATACGTTGACGATTGTCAAACTTGCCCAAAGGGTTCAAGAAATACTCAAAGATTTAATTGATGGTGGCAATTATCAAATCCACGAAGTTCAACCTCAAGAGAAGTTGGATGCGATTGCCAAACAGTACAACACCAATAAAGCCTTAATCATGGCCGTCAATAATTTGGATAGCGAAAACCTCACGCCTGGGCAAAAGTTAAAAATTCTGACCGTAACATTTGTTGTAAAGGTCGACCGTGGCACCAACATCTTATTTTTACAAACGTCCGGTGGAAAAATATTGAAGGAATTTTCTGTGGCCAGCGGTAAAAAGAAAAGAACAAAGTTGGGCTCTTATCAAATCGAATCGCGCGCTATCCGGCCGGTCTGGATTGAGCCGGGTACCGAGTGGGAATACGACGAAAACAACCAATGGTATCCCTTGGGCAGCCGCTGGTTGGGATTAAGACCTTTGACTCGGGGCGCGGCCATCGGCTATGGCATTCACGGAACGCATTATCCCTGGCTCATCGGAAAATATGTCAGCAGCGGTTGCATTCGCATGCTGGATGAAGACGTCGAGGTGCTCTGGGCGATTGTTTCGGTGGGAACCGGCGTTGAGGTTTATGATTCAAAAGTCCTCTCGCCGGCGCCGTCCGCGGATTCTGTAAGCATAATGCATGCCATTGCATTTCCTGTTGGCGGTGGGATAGAGGGGTTGGCGTTTCTTGCCATTTCTGTCTTTGGAACCATTGAGCAAGGAAAGCCGGAATTAACGGATGATGACCGGGCGTATTTTCAAGAAGTTCTGGATGCGCTTGTTGGTCAGGAAGTTGAGAAAATCATCTCCTTGCTTAAGTTCGGAAGTGATTCAATATTGATGGAATCCAATTATTTAAGAATTATCAATCAAATCAAGATGTCTCTTTTTGAAAATTATGACCCTGTCGCGTTTAAAGTTGGCCCTTATCCGGCACGGCGATACCCCGCGATCGCTTTAGGACTTATCGGGCATGAATCACGGTTGGGGCTCGTCATGTACAGAGACGTGTTAAGCACTCTTGAGGTTGTTGCGAAAGTATTAAACAAGTTATTGGAAAATCCCGCCGTGAGTGTTGATCCAAAAATCCGGAGGCTGCTGGACGGGGCTGTGATTTGGTTTGAACATTTATTGCCCGCTCAGGACGAGTGGTTTCGTCTTAAAGAGGCCAGCGAAACAACTCAGACGTTTATCCAAAATACAATTGAGCAGTTAACACAAAAGGGCATTACAAAGGAACAAATGAAAGCAGTCCGTGATTTTGTCCGCAATGACAAAGCGCTGGAAACTCAAAAATCTTTGCCGATGGAAGCCATTGATGAAGGTCCGGTTCATTTGACCGGTATAGGCGAATACACGGTCCAGTATGAACCGTTGGAAATCTATGAGGAAATGGATCGCATTCAAGAGCGGTTATGGCGGCGAATTTATCGGGAATTTAATCAAAGAGACCGTTGGAGCGTTCAGTTTGTTTATACGCTTTATGCGGCTTATCCGTCTGACGCTAAAGATAACAGCATCAAATCTGATTCTCCAGACCAATTGCCCGCATTATTTTTTGCTGGTGGAATAGGAGAGTTGCTTTCCCTCGTTGGCGGGCTGTTGTTCGCGATGGCGGGGGTATCAGCAGACAGGGCGGCCACAGAAACCAGACAGATATTTTCCGGCCTAGAAAAGATGGTTAAAAACTCTGGCGGATTATTTCACGTCATCATCAATGGTTGGCCGGCATCGAATAAAAGCAACGTAGCTTCAGAATTCAAAAGATATCTTATCGAGAACGGTCAAGATGCGGTTGTCATTCCTGATAATTGGTTTTTTAGAACAAGGCCCGCTTACGCATCTTTAATCGTTGTGCAAATTTTTGGCTGGATATTTCCGGGTATTTTCAAGGAATGGATTAAGAAAGTTCGATTAGACGAATCACGCTTGAAGGGATTTTTAGAAAGACTTAAGGAATTAAAAACTTCTGGCGGAAATACATTGAATATTCAATTAGAAGTGAGGCCCGAGCATGCACCCGCGCTTCATAGAACAAAAGCGGAAGTTAGTTTAACCGTTACAAACAATACGGTTTTCATTTTTGACGGGTTTTATTTTATTTATTATTTGGAAGACTTGCCGGGAACAAAAATAGTTGATGTCAATTCCTCATTTTTCATTGCATTAAGAAATAATATCTACCGCAGTTTTAAGAAAAGTAAAAGCCAAAGTATTTTCGTGAAATTGTCAGGGATCATCATGGGCGTTCTCAGCAGTCTCATCGATGTTCCCGCGGTTCGATATTCCAGATCGAAATATTCAGATGTCAGCAGCCAGGTTGTTCACCTTAACAGACAGCAAGTCAAGGAGATCAGGAATCAAAAGAAAGGGAATAAAAACAAGGGCAACAGCGCCCCGTTATCTGCCGTGGCATTGCCGCTTGGTTTCACCGGCGGGGCGGAAGGCCTGTTGCTACTCGCCGGCGGGCTGTTTTTCGCGATGGCGGGGATATTGGAAGACGAGACGGGAGCGGCGGGCAAAGAAATCGATTTTTTTGAGGCGCGGCGCTTGCCAATAGGATATTTACGCAAGATAGATCTCACGCAAGAGGAGCCGTTATTATTCGTGTTTGATCTGGATTACACCTTGGCCGGCCAACATTCAAAAATGTCGAGAAGCATGACAGAAGCCTTGGTTAAGCTGCTTCAGGGCGGGCATATTATGGCGGTTGTTTCAGGCAGCGATATCTATTCTATGAAAAACAGATTTTTTGATGTTGTAAAAGAATTTATCGGGAAAAGAGATTTAAAAATCGATATCGACCGCCGGCTGCTTTTCGGATCGGCTGACCACTTCATAAGAGGAGACCGTAAATCCGAAATTCTAAGAAAGTTGCTTAAAGGAGTTGCTTTTAAAGGCCCGGTATTAATTGTGGGAGATAATTATGACGAACGGGATAGAGAGATGCTTTCTGCCTATCCGGATTGGGACGCCTATTTTATTGAAGTTACCTCTCAGCATGACACAATAAATGTTTTGAGAGAACTTAACGAAATTGTTGTTTGCCATATGGAAAGGGCAAACCCGGCGGTGGCGGGGATACCGGAAGACACATTAATTAATAAGATACGCGCGCCAAGCCGGAGCCGGAAGTTAACATTCACAAGGCTTGTTCTATTTGGTCTTGTTTCTTTGGCCATCATTACTCCTTTAAAAATCTTTTATAACCGATACGCAGCAGATCAAATTCCGCCATGGCCGGGTGTTGTCGATGAAAAAGAACCTATCAGAGGGTTTACGATTCATCGGATAACGCCAACAGGGCCTCGAGATATTGTCCGGCATATCCGGGCCGTCGATTCCAAAAAAGATTTTTCAAAGGAAGGAGAACAAGGCCAGGACGATTATAGCCGGGAAGACATATTTAACGACGCTCTTTTGTATTATCGCGCTCTTAAAGACGGGCCGGTGCGGCCTTTGGCGATTGAAGACCGACATGCGCTTCTTTTTGCGAGAGAAAAATTGCAAGAATATGATCACGCCCTGATTGAAAACGGTCAAAGACATCATTTTCCGCCGTCACTTTTAGCGGCATGGGCGCTTCACAACGAAATATTCCGCTTGAGAATGTTTTTATTTAATTTGGCTAATTTTGATCAGATCAAAGCGGAAGAAAAAAACGGGATCAAAGAACGGATTTCTTATCGAATCCCCACCTGGATTAAAATTGCAGACGCCATGATTCCGGATGAAATTCAATGGAATGTCCGGGTCAGGGAAGATATGGCCGATTATCTCTTGGGCATATGGGCGGGATATTCTGCGACAATCGGCGTGACACAAATCAAGGCCGATGAGGTTTGGGAGGAGAAATTATGGGAACCTTGGCCGCAGGAGGTTTCGACGGATACTCTGGATAGAAGCACTTCAGAGATTCTCCGTGGTATTAACCGCAGATTGCTTGACCCGGAACTTAACATCGCGGCCATGTCCACGCGTTGGGGACGGTATTTTCATAATATTCGAGAGTTTCAGAAAATGGGTGATAAAACTGACGTTCCTTGTTTAGATAGCCTCGAAGCTGGTTGGCTTAACACGCGATTCGATTCCACACTTGGTATTTTCGGCCCGGATCCGTTGGCCGTTGTCGGATTTGAACAGAAGCCCGTCACTTACATGACAGGCGGAAATTACAGTTTATCGGACACATCCGGTGTAACTGAATGGAAGTTAAATACTGTTACCAATACATCTTGGATTAGCGTTGCCGGATCTTTGATGCCCCGGCTTCATATTCTGGCGATTGAAACCGGCCTCTTTGATCCGCCGGGGCAACAGGTCCCCGGGATATTTGTTGGGATATCCGACACGACAGAGATTAAGGATCTCACGGAGCTAGCTAAGGGACAGGATCCGTATTTAAAAGCGGCTGCTCATCGATCACTTGCGGCCCTTTTGGAGAGTAAAAACCCAGTATTAAAACGGGCCGCCGAAAATGCGAGTGACTTACTCAATGTATTTGTTTTGCCTTTTATGACCGGATTTGGGGTGGAGTGGTTAATGGTGCTCATGAGTGGCGGGCTATTTTTTGCGATGGTGGGAATGAGCCGGCAAAAGAAAAGTCATGGTCTTTCGCTTTACTTTTTCGGAGGGAAAATAGCGGACGGAAACGCCCGAATGAGTAATGAATTAGGCGGGAAGGGGGCCAATTTAGCAGAAATGACGAACCTTGATATGCCCGTGCCTTTCGGCTTCACCATTCCCCATAGCATCGTTGCCCAATTTAACCGGCAAACCGGAAAATTGCCGAAGTCAGTCCAAGCGGCGGTTTTAAAGGGCATCAAAAGAATCGAACAAAAAAGCGGCAGAAAATTTAGCGATCCCCACAAACCGTTATTGTTATCCGTGAGAGGCGGGGCCCAAAAAAGCTCACCCGGGGAATATAAAACGATGATCAAGGTCGGGCTTTCGAGCCGGAATCTGGATGCCTATGGGCGCATCACCGGAGATATTCACCGCGCTTATCTGGATTATGTGTTGGGCTTTTTAGAAAGGTATACCATTTCGATTCTCATGGATTCCGAAACGTATTATGAAATGATTGATTTCTTTGAGAAAAACACCGAACTTGAAATGAAATACAGGCAAAAGGATTTCGACGCACTCGCTAGCATGATCACCACAGAAGAATTGCTTCAACACATCGAAAGGGCCGAAACAATTCTAAGGCGTGTCCATGGTGATGATGTTTTGGATCCGCAAAGACAACTTTTTGAAGCCATCGGCGAAATCATGCGCACAACAAAACACGTCAAAGGATCCGCCGTCAATGTTCAGGAGTATGTTTTTGGCAATGTCAACGACGGAAAATCAGGCAGCGGCGTTATCTTCACGCGCAATCCGCTTAACGGAGAAAAGGGCATTACCGGAAATTTCCGGTTTAACACGGAAGGGATGGCGATTGTCAGCGGAAAAATCAACGAGAGCCTCGGATTCGAAGAAGATGCGGAACTTTTTTATCGCTGGCGGACACCGGAAGGCATCAGCGATTTTCAGGACAAATTACCGGGCGTATTCCGGCAATTGGAAAAATTTGCCGCGTTTCTTGAAATGCATTTTAAAGAAGCGCAGGATATTGAATTTACTGTTCAAAACGGAAGATTATATTTGCTGCAGACAAGGGGAAATGAAGAAAACATGACTCCTTTGGCAAGGGTTAGAATTTTATTGGATTTTGTTAAAGAGGGATTAATCAAAGAACCGGATGCCCTGGGCCGGTTGGATGCGAAATATCGAGACCATGATATTGTTTTGCGGCCTCAAGTCAATCCAGGGCTTGAACATTTATGGTGGCTAAAATCATACCTGGAATCTCCTGTTTTGAGGAGGGATTTTGGGAAGAAGCCAATCGCGTCCGGAATCATTATTTTACCGGGAATCGTAAGCCAGAAAATATTTGTTGATGTGGCAAATCCCAAGGGGCCAGAAGGTATTGCTGTTATTTCCGATATCATTATGGAAGATAGTTCGGGGCGAACCACGGATCCCAATGTCATTGAACGCCGGGCCAAGGGCGTCATCTCCAGGTTAGGAGGTTTTACGGACCATATTGCCATACGCATGCGTGGAAGAAGGAATCCCATTCCGCATGTTACCAGCGTCAAAATCGAGATAGACGGGGATAATAGGCGTTTTGTTATTTTTGAGGAAACGGACACAAAAGTGAAAATTGGAAGCGAGGTTATCGTCGATGGCAATAATGGCTATATCTACGAAGGAAAACTGTCACCGGAAGATTTAGAGGCATCAGAGATCGCGCGTGTTCTGCGCGGCCGTCTGAAGCCATCCCGATCGAAAATTTTTCCTTACTACCTGAAACTTTTGGAGTGGATTGTTTATCTTAATGTCAAAAATGCCTTAACCAGGGAATTTAAACCATTCGCTTTTTCCGATGCAACGTATGAACAGTCTGTCAATATTTCTGACGAAGAATTACTTAATCTTATTGATAAAAATCTGATCCACAGGCTGGTTGATTTGCTTCAGGAGGAAAATTTCAGCCCGGAGAAGTTTGAGATTCAAATGCGGCGGGTGATTGGCCGGCTCAAAAGCCAATATCCGGAGAAAACGCATACGAAACTCATTCTGGAAAGACTAAACCCGACAATACTTCATGAGTTTTTCCCCGAACAAACATCTCGGAAGAAGCGAACAGGAGGCCGTTCGAGTGAAATGATGTGCGTTTCACCTTTGTCATTCGGTTTCGAATGGTTAATTTGGCTGGGTTTTGGGATGGTGGGGATGGTGGGTGAAGAACAATCCCGGATTATTCCCAATGCGCGGGTTTTTGTTTCCAGAGGCGATGCGCCGCTGGCGGTCCGGCTTGAAATGGCTTCTCACGCGTTCGCGCACGGATTAAAACCGGAAACTGCGCAGAGGATTGTTGATGCCGCAAGCCGATTTGATGTCTTTGGAACAAAAGAATCCGGGCGTTCGCTGATTTTTCCCGTTGAAAATGGATTTCACCTCGAAGAGGCGGGCCGAAATTTCAAGGCCATACGACTTAAAGGTGTGACATATAACGGTAATGCTCCTATTATGGAAGCTTTTCCCCCGGGTGGGCCGCATACGCCTTTTCCTTATTATCACATTGATAAAGCGGGAACGGTTTTTATCAAAAATTTTCCCGGTGATCCGACGGGAACAATGTATTTAGCCGATGCCGTACAGGAATACAGTGTTATGGGCTATGCTTTTGGACGAGGTATTCCCACAGCTTATCCCATTGGTGTGGGTGAATTTACCCCTTTAAAGTTTAAAGATCAACCAGTGGGATTTGTTGTTATGGCGATAGAAGATGCTGAAGAAATCCGAGTAGGGAATCAAATGAATTTAAGGGCCATGACTCTCGATTCAGTGACCTCAAAGACATTTGAAGAGCAGCTCAAACAAGGTATTATTGACTTTTCTCAGTTTGAATCAATGAGTCGATCCTTTTTTTGTGATTACAACATGGCGGTTTATATGGCAGCAAAAAATCTCCGGGATTTACATGATAGCGGTATTGTTTGGTTTATTTCCCATATGGACCAATTTGCTTTAAATAATCATGGGGGTATATCAGTTTTTGATTTTGAATTTTCTACGATTTTCTATGATATGACTCGCGATGAATTTGTTTTAAAAGTTCTTGAGGATTTTAGTCTTATGCTGTCTATCTTTGTTGGTGAAATTCAATCACAGTATGGTAGTTTTGAAGAATTTCGGAGAGTCTTAAAATATTTTTCAGTTGATCAAACTCTTAGCGATGCATTTTTAAAAGGATATTTTTATATCGATGATCGTTATTCTCGGGAGACCTTTAGTCTGCCGGAGGCCAAAAAACCTGAAGAGGCCTACATTCATACAGGTTATTTTTGGGATAACAAAATGATTAACGGAGTCTATATCGGCGATTATTTAAGAATGTTTGCCGCGCAAAGTGATTTGATGCGGATTGTCATTGAGAGGGCAAAAGATTTATATGAATCCCTATTACCGCGATAATAAATTTTTCAAAATCACATTGCGCAAAGTGAAAATCAGGTTATACTACAACTAGGCCACGGAATTTCGCACACGAAACATCGTGCGCGGAAGGATGTGGCCAAAACTTTTTAAACCTCTTGGCTGACAAGGGGTTAACTAAGGAATTCACCAGTGGCAAAAGCTTCAGATAAAAGGAATCACTCTCGTTTTCAATGCGCCGTTCCGGTGGAAGGCAAAAAAGGGACGGCGTTTAGCCAAAGCCAGACAATCGATATCAGCCGAGGCGGCGTTGGCCTCATCGTCAACAATGCCGTTGCCGTCAATTCCCGCATGGCGGTTGAATTGAATCTTGATGCCGACAGTGAACCGATTTTAGCAATGGGGCAGGTCAAGTGGGTGCAGCAGTTGCCCGATAGCGGCTACAGATTGGGAATCGCGTTTGACGAGATTGAAGCGGGTTTTCAGGCTGCATTCAGGAAACAATTCAAATAATCTAATTAAGATTCCGCCCCGCCGTTGGCGGGGCGGAATAAATTCGCTTCGTCACTTATGTTCGCTCATTTTATTCGCTCCATAAGTGACGGGCTCATTTAGCCACGGAGAAAAGGAATGTTGTGGTATTACAAGCCCAAGACCGCAGGGTTTTTGGTCGTTTCCCCGCCAGATTTCCGCTGAAGTTCAAAAATTCCAAGGAAGATTTTGGGAGTGAAGTTTTTTTGAGGGATCTGTGTGCCGCCGGCGCAAAAATTGCCGCTAGAAAGAATCTATACGTCAACGATTGGGTGGATTTGCAGGTTGAAGTTCCCGATGGAAAACCTCCAATAGAATTCAGCGGCCGCATCGTCTGGGCCCGGGAAGAAAATCCCAGCGCCTGGTCTGCGGGTGTGAAGTTTGACAATGTCAATCTCATGGAAACTCAGCGGATTTTCCGTTTTTGTAACTAGACGCCGTCCAAAACCACAAATTTTTCTCCCGAAACCCTTCCCGAAATAAAGCAAAAAATCTTGACCCTTGTAAACGCGCATGTTACACTTCCCGATATTTCCTTAACCGCTAAAATTGGAGCATGAACAAATGAAATACGGTCATTTCTCTGCAGACAACCTTGAATACGTCATTACAACCCCCAACACCCCACGTCCGTGGATCAACTATTTAACTAACGAAACCTATTGTTCGATTATCTCGCAATGCGCCGGCGGCTACAGTTTTTGGAAAGACTGCCGCACCAATCGCGTGACGCGCTGGCTTCCGGAAAATTGGCATTTTGACCGTCCGGGAAAATATATTTACGCCAAAGAAGGCGATAAGGCGTGGTCTTTGACGTACCAACCGATTCGCGTCAAGCCGCAATTTTTTGAAGCCCGCCATGGTTTGGGCTACACGACGATTGAATCGCAAAATAACGGACTTCGTTCGAAGGTCACATATTTTGTCCCCGAACACGACGATTGTGAAGTCTGGATTGTTGAACTTTCTAATAAGACCAAGAAAACGAAGAAGCTGGAGATTTATCCTTACGTTGAATTCTTGGTTGGAGATTATCACGAAGAGCTTCGCTATCGTAATATCATGAATCTTTACAACCGCATCTGGTTTGATAAAGCCCATAACGCTGTGTTTGCCAAGAAAACCGCGCAATGGCAGGGGATGAACATTCAGCCGTTTGACAGTTTGGGATTTTTTGCCAGTTCCTTGACGGTTTCGGCATGCTGCACGCAAAAAGACGCGTTTTTAGGCCGCTACAATACCGAAGAAAAACCCGAATCTGTTTTGGAAGGAACATATAAAAATTTTCACCTGTGCTCCGGCGAAGACGGAATTGGGTCGTTTAAACATAACGTTACTTTAAAACCGAATGAGACAAAAAAGTTTACCGTAATTTTGGGGCAAACAACTGGCGTGCCCGCGGTGACAAAGATTCTTGCGAAATACCGCGATGTTAAGGCCGCCGAGAAAGAATTGAAAAACACCCAGGATATTTGGAAAAAACGCATTGTCGGAAATGTGGTTGTCGATACCCCGGATAAAGATTTCAATACCATGATCAACGTATGGGTTAAATACCAGATGTATATTTGTAATCTCTGGTCGCGTTCGCCGAGTTATTACCATGAAGGTTCCGGCGGCCGCGGTTACCGCGATTCCTGCCAGGATTCGGAAGGAATTTGCGCGATTAACCACGAGATGTCACGTAAAAAGATTTTAAAGATCGCTTCTCTCATCCGCCGTGACGGCACGTCCGCTCCGGGTTGGTCGGATACGAGCGGCCCCAACAAACACCGCCCCAACAAAGACCATCAGATTTGGCTCACCGCGACCGTTAGCGCCTATATAAAGGAAACCGGTGATAAAGATATTCTTTCAGAATACGCGCCTTACTTAAAAGACAGATGGATTGGCGGCTGGGAAATTGATGCTAATTTTAAAGGCGAAGCTCAAACAGATGGTGAGGGCACCATCCTTGAACATTTGGAGAAAAATTTAACATTTTGTTTTAACGATGTCGGCGAACGCGGGTTGCCGCGTATCGGCCATGCCGATTGGAATGACGCCATCGATGCCGCCGGTATTTGTCACAAGGGCGAAAGCGTTTGGCTGGCACAAGCCTTGGTGAGATCTTTAAAAATGCTCGCGGATATATTTGATTTAATTGACGATGAGAAGAAGAAAGACCAATACCTTCATATGGCTAAAACCATGGATGAACGGGTTAATTCGGTTTGTTGGGATGGCAATTGGTATGTGCGCGGATTTGATGATGACGGTACGGTTTATGGCAGCAAGAACGATAAAGAAGGCCGTCATATTTATATCAATTCCCAAGCTTGGGCGGTCATGGCCGGCATTGCCAGAGATGAAAGGTTAAAATCGGTTTTACAATCGGTTGATAAATATTTAAACGGTTCGCACGGGATTACGCTTTTTTTCCCAGCTTATTCGTCGTGGGTGAAACGCTTGGGGCGCATCAGCATGTTTTCGGAAGGGACAAAAGAAAATGCGGCAGTTTTCTGTCATGCCGCGACCTTCATGATTGTTGCGTATTGTCAGGCAGGTTACGGCGAAAAAGCATATGAGGCGATGAGAAAAGTGATGCCGAATACCCAAAAAGATATGGATCTTTACAAAACTGAACCCTATGTTTATGCCGAATATCTCGTTGGCCCGGAAAATCCTTATCGTTACGGCGAAGGGGCTTTTACCTGGATTACCGGGACCTCCGGATGGCAGTTTATGGCGGCAACCGAATGGATTGTGGGCGCGCACCGGGATTTTAACGGCATAAGAATCGATCCCTGTGTTCCCAAAACATGGAAAAAATTTTCCATCCGCAGGCCGTTTCGCCGTGATGTTTATGAAATCGAAATTTCAAATCCGAAAGGTGTCGAACAGGGTGTCGTTGAGGTAACCGTAGATGGGAAAAAGATTTTAGGTAACTTGATCGAGCCTTTTGGCGACGGCAAAACCCATAAAGTCAAAGTTGTGATGGGGTAGTGAAGTCTTTTGACGCTCCCCCAGGCCCCGTGGTATACTTACACTGTTTCAAAAAACAAATTCGATTAGAGGCCAGTAGTGAGTTATTTCCCTAAGTATCACGGTTGTCATGGATTTCATTCAAAATGCCTGTTAGTAACCCTATACCTCATAGGGTTATTTTTTTTCCTGACCCCGCAAGCCTCCGCTAACAATCTATTAACAAACTCCGCTTTTGAAAACGGGATTACCGATTGGGATGTTGCCGGCCCTAATTGGGAAGCGCAGAATGCTGTTGTTTATTCCGGGGCCATTTCCGTGAAGAACACAATCGGCACGATTCCCAGCCAGGATTATTTCGCCAGCCTTTCCCAAACCAAAACACTTTCCGCCGGGCAGACGGTTTATGTGACACTGCGAACCAAAACAAATATTAATGTTTCGTCATTAGCTGTTGCAGGGGTTTTAATTGAATTCTATAACGCCAGTGATGTCTTGTTATCTAAGAAACAAGATGAAATCGGCGGGTTGACCGATTGGCGTTCGCTTTATGTTTCCGCGACGGCGCCGGCGGCGACGGCGAAAATTAAATTTCACGCCTTTGTTTACGCGCCGCAAAGTGACGCGCCGGCAATTGGCGGATTGGTTTATTTTGATGAAGCGGTTTTGTCGACCGACGCGATTGCCCCGCCGCCGGCGCAGACAACGCTTTTCAATACCGGTTTCGAAAACGGCCTCAATGATTGGAATTTAATTTACTCGCCCGCATTTGTTGTCGATAACCAAACTCCGCAGCAGGGAAATTATTCCGTCAAAAATACCATTGCCTCTTCCCCGGGGCAGGATTTCTTTTCTTCGGCGTATCAGGATTTGGCCTATCAGGGCGGCATGGTTTACGCTTCCGCTTACGCAAAAACGAATATGAACCCCGCGTCATCGGCGACGGCGGGGTTTTTACTTGAATTTTACAATCAATTCAATCCCACGCCGGGAACGCGCATCGACTTTTCGCAGCAGACGCTTGTCGGCATGAACGATTGGATGAGGCTTCTTATCAACGGCGTGACGCCGCCGGCAGGAACGGTGATGATCCGCGTGCACGAATTTACTTATACCGTTCAAAATGATTCTGCTTCCGTGGGTGGGACGGCCGATTTTGATCAAATCGTTTTTTCTTATCAGCCGCTGCCGATTAATAACTATCGAACCAATATTTTAAATAGCGGGTTCGAAAACGGACTCAGTGAATGGTCGGAGATTTACGGCTTTCCGGGAACAGTTGTGGCGACGCCTCATTCCGGCGTTTATTCCGGAAAAAAGTCCGTCGGCCAGATCGAAGGTCAGGACTATTACAGCCAGGTCTATCAGGATATTTATTACAACACCAACGGCGATGCGTTTCCGCCCGGTATTCCGGTTTATGCATCCGGCCACGCCAAGGCTATGATGAATCCGATTACGAAATCCAAGGCCGGGTTACAGCTGGAATTTATCAATGCCCAAGGCCAAGTGATTGAAGATGGCCAGGGCGATCCGATTGTTGTCAATGATACGATCGGCGGCCAAACCAATTGGCGGTATTTGTATGTCACGCGTCTAACTCCTGCAGGGACAGCTAAAGTGCGCGTGAGCGGCTTTACCTTTGCCCGCGAACAGGATTCCCCATTGTTGGGGGATAGTTTCTTTGATGATTTTCAATTTTCATTAACGGCATTAACGGTGCCTGCGGCCCAAACTGTATTGCTCAACGGGAATTTTGAAAACGGGCTTAATGATTGGGATGAATTAACCAGCCCCGGCGAAGTGACGACAAATCCGGTCCACGGTGGAAATTATGCGGCATGGTTTGAAGTAGATAACAGTGTTTTAACACAGGATTATTTTGGTTCAGCTTCGCAGGAAATCAAAGTCAGCGCGGGCTACAGGGTTAATGCCGGGCTATGGGCTAAAACAAATATTAATCCGTTAGCCTCGGGAACAGTAGTGGGGCTTTCAATCGCATTCTTCGATAATAATAACCAGCAGATTGGTTTGGAGGTTGTTGACACGGCCGGGGGAATACAGGATTGGGCATATTTGGTGGCCGCTGCGACGGCTCCATCGGGAACGGTCAAGGTCAAATTGACGTCATTTTTATTCGGTTCGGTTGAAGACGGGCCGGATGCCGTTGGCGCCAGAGCGTATTTTGACGATGCGATTTTATCTATCTCATCCGGCGGCGGTGCTTGTTCGCCGAAACTCAGATTCAAAAGAAATAGTTGCCCGCCGGCTTATTAACCGCAGCACAAAACCCCATTACCATTTGAAGATCAAAAGCATGAAAAGATTCCTGTGTTTCAGCTTGGTTCTTTTTTTCTTCGGCTGTTCCAATCTTGGCAAAAACACCAACACCCTCAATGTCTGGCATTGGATGACGGATCGCCAGGAAACATTTCTCAAGCTCGCCTCGGAATACGAAAAGCAAACCGGTATTAAAATCAATTTTGAACTCTACGCGCCATCGGAGGCCTATTCGCAGAAGATTATTGCTGCCGCTCAGGCCAAGGTTTTGCCGGATATCTTTGGAGTATTGGGTGAGAAAAAGATATTTGCCTCGTTTGTCGAAAACGGGATTGTAGCGGATTTGACAAACGATTTTGCGGCTAACAACGGGGAATGGGAAAAGGCCATGTTTCCCAAGGCTCTGGCCGTGAATAAATTTGAGCCCGGAAATATTTTTAATATTAAACCGGGAATTTACGGGATTCCGTTGGATATCACCAACATCCAGATGCTCTACAATAAAAATCTTTTGAAAAAAGCCGGCATCGATCAGCCCCCCAAAACATTTGATGAATTCGTAAAAAATATCGACGCCTTGAAGCGCGTGGGTGTTGAAGGATTGGTATCCGGATGGGGGGAAGAGTGGATGATTAATTGTTTTGCATCCAATTACGCCTTTAATATTATGGGCGAAGAAAAGATTATGGCCACGTTTCGCGGCGAGGTTCCCTATACGGATCCGGACTGGATCAAAGTATTTTCAATTTTTAAGGAACTCGCCGATCGGGGTGCGTTTGTGAAGGGTATTGTCATCAAGGGCAATAAGTATGCCGAGCAGGATTTTGCCCTTGAACGCGCGGCATTTGCTTTTAACGGATCCTGGTGCGTGAACGTTTATAACGATATGAATCCCAAATTAGAATACGGCGTCATGTTGCCGCCGCGGGTTAATGAATCGCTCCCGATGAGAATTTGGGGCGGGGCCGGTTCGTCGTTTGTCGTGAATGGTCAATCTTTGCGAAGACAAATGGCGGTTGATTTCTTAAAATGGTTGACAGCCGAGAAACAGCAAGTCCTCTTTGCAACCGAAACGCGAAATTTACCCGCAAATAAAAAAGCACTGTCTTCCGTTGATCCCATTTTGTCCGGTTTTGCCAAAGGTACGGATTACGCCACTCATCCGG
>CAZEUO010000003.1:626-7307 GCA_964515035.1 uncultured Planctomycetales bacterium | reverse complement strand
TCACCGTGTCCGGGCAGGGCAGGGCAACCAGCACGGCGGTATGGGAGGTCAATGAGGACGATCGAGTGAGCGAAAGGTTTGCAAAAGGAATCCAGTCGATTATCATTGGAGATAAAGCGCCTCAAGACGTCGCGCAGGATGTCCAAGCCATGAAAGAAAAAGTGTTGGAACGGGCAAAAAGATAAGGATGTCACGTGCCTGAACGTTTAATTAAAAAAAATCGAACCACTTCCAAAAGAAATTACGTAACGAGTTTTTTCTTTATCTTGCCAGCGGTTCTTATTTTCTCTACGTTTTATCTTTATCCTTTTATCGACATCTTTAGGCTCTCCGTTCTTGACTGGAACGGTATTGATTTCATTTCCTTTAAAAAAGCTTTTGTTGGTTTGCAAAACTTTGTTGATATTATTCAAGACGGGGAGTGGTGGGGGTCTTTGCGCAATGCCGGATTTATTACTCTCATCGCATTGACGCTCCAAAATGCCTTGGCGTTTGCGCTTGCGCTTGTGTGTGATCGCGAGCTGAAGATGAAAAATTTTTACAGCGTGATATTTTTTATCCCGCCGGTTTTATCGGAAGTCGTGGTCGGTTTAGTTTGGACGTGGATTTTAAACGCCGGGATGCAAGGCGGCGAACAAATTGGACTGTTAAATCACCTGCTTGTCAAAACAGGATTGCCGCATTTGGTCAATAACTGGCTGTCCAACCCGACGACGGCATTGCCATGCATCGCCATCGTTCATTCCTGGAAGGGTTTTGGATGGGGATTTCTCATGTTTTTAGCCGGACTTCAAACAATCGACAAGCAGCTTTATGAAGCGGCGAAGGTTGATGGGGCCGGATTTTGGAGCGTTCTTAAAAATGTTACGCTGCCGATGATGGTTCCCGTCATTCTTGTCGTTGCCGTATTGACGATTTTAGGTTCGATGCAGGCGTTTATCCTGGTTATTTCCATGGTAGGCAGAAGCGGTTTAGCTGACTATACCTCTGTCCCCGTAACCGAGATTTTAGATTCGATGCTGGATCACCACTTTGGTTTTGCCTGTGCGCAGGGTGTGACGTACGGCGTTATTCTCATTGCTGTTTCGTTTGGATTTAAATTTATTTCAGACAGAATGAAACAAGTCTAAAATTCTATGAAAACCGCGCAATATAAAACGTTAAACGTTTTCGAAAGCGTGATGATCCATAGTTTTTTAATCGTGACGGCCTTAACTTGCTTGTTTCCGCTTTTTTGGATGTTCCGTTCGTCACTGATGACGCTTGATACGATTTTTACGGACAAGTCTTTAATCCCGTCAACACTACATTTTGAGAATTATGTTAAGGTGTGGGTTGATGGCGGCTTTGGGATGTATTTTTTAAACAGCATTATTTATACCGTTACGGTTGTAACAGGAATTGTTTTTATCGCGTCTTTGGCCGCGTTTGCATTTTCCCGTCTAAAATTTCCGGGCAAGAATTTCTTTTTTTATATGTTTGTCGCCGCGATGATGATTCCTTTGCCGGGGAGTTTTGTCCCGCTGGTTGTTTTGGTCAATAAATTAGGTTTGGCCAATACACGCATAGGTTATATTCTCTGTATGATCAATGTCGGCCTTCCGATGAGCATTCTTTTGCTGAAAACGTTTTTTGATAAAATACCGTTGGATCTTGAAGATGCGGCGCGTATTGAAGGGTGTAATAAACTGGGGATTTGGTGGTATGTGGCTATGCCGCTGGCCAAACCGGCCATTGCCGTTGTTGTGATTTTTAATTCTTTGAATGTCTGGAACGAATATATTTTAGCGCAGCTTCTGTTAAATGAAAAAAGCCTCATGCCGCTTCAAACCGGCCTCATGAAGCTTCACGGAGCGCATAGTGTTGACTATCCCATCCTGATGGCCGGCCTGACGATCGCCGCTGTTCCTGTCATTTTAGTTTATTTAGCGATGCAAAAACATGTTATGAAGGGTTTTTCGTACGGAACAACGGGTGGTTAATGGTTCGACGCGTCTCGTCTTCGGCGAGACTTGCTCACCATATTCTAAGCGTCGAACCACCCTGAGCAAGTGACGAGCGTAAGCGAGGAGCGCGTCGAAGGGGATAGTCATGCTTTAAACGCCCAAAAGGGCTCTGATGGTTGTTCGTGCGGTATCGATGATGCTGTTGGATTTTGTGAAGCGTTGATCGTATTCATTGCTGAATAAGGTGTATTGTTCTTCGAACTTTTTATCGCTGACGTCGCCCTTCTTTTTCGGTTCCTTTATTTCCCGCCATAATAACGAAAGCATTCTTTCGATTCTCTCTATCTGGTCAATGCAGGAGCGATAATCCCTGAAAGATTTATTATCAGACAAGCTTCCCAAAGGATGTGTGGAGATGCTGTACTTCCATTTTGTTTCAGCAAAATTCCAGCTCTTAATGAGAAAGTTCAGGGTCTGTTCATAAGCAAAACTTCTATTATTAATGAGAAGTTCCCGTAAAACAGATGTTTTGATATTGAGAAACTCGGATCTTGACCTATGAAGAGGCAAGGACCTTATGCTTTTTGAGATCTCTGGAAACCAATTAGCCAAAAGAGGGTATGAGCCGTAAGTATCGACTAAGCTTTTTGCGCTGAACTTATCTCCTGTTCCAAAATCCCCAATAGCGATATCGGAGCTTGCAGATTCAATAAATTTTTTAAGGTTGTCGTAAAATTCGACATCCTCATGCACGTAATCCAAATCACCCGGCAAAAGGATAATTCTCTCGACCTGAGGATAATGATCAAGGACATGGCCCCAGCCGGTGAGCCACGTTTGGCAAGTATCTACCGTCCAGGTTTGGATAACCTCGAGTGTCTTGTATCGTTCATCTTTGATAAACGATGCGGCATCCTGCCTGACGACCGTGGCCCGGGGCAGGACAACAATTGGCTTGGGGTCAATTTCCTTGCACCGGTCCACCGTCCACCAAAAGTACCATTCACATTTCTTATTATTCTCATACCCTAAGTATGGAAAAATAATAATGGGTTTTGAATTTATGTTTTTATGATTAGATTGTTTTGCCATAACAGGGTTAAAACCTACGCCGTTGTTCGTCTTTCGTCTTTTCGTCTTTCGTCCCGTCGTCTTTCAACCTGCTTACGGATATCATAAGCCCTATCTTCGGAGATGTCAAAGGTCGCGATAATGTATATGGCAATTAAAGAGGTTACAATCGGAATGCCAACGTCAAAGAGCCTCATATACAATAAAGCCTGAGCCGACTGGTTGGCACCTAATTCAACATTGAAACCGGTCCAAACGAGGAGAACTCCGGAGAGAACCGATGCCCCGGCCATTCCCAGTTTTTGGATCCACCAGTAAATGCCGCTAAACATACCTTCCCTGCGGGTGCCGGTTTGCAGTTCATCAAGGTCACAAACATCGGCGACCATGGAGGGAACCATGGTGAAGAGCGCTCCTAAGTGAAACGCCAAGAAGGGAGCGGCGATCAGCAATAAATAAGGTTGATTGGGATTATAACCGACCCATTTCAAACCGTAACCGATGATCGCAAGGCACATTGTGATTAAGAATGTTTTGCGTTTCCCAAGTTTTGTGGAGATCCAGGTGGTTAAAGAGATAGCGCCCAAAGTACATACGGAACTGAATGTTCCGAACCAACCCAGCAATGTGCCGCCTTGTCCCCAATCGCCGCCATAAACATAGTAGACAATGACATACAATGTGAAGGCGGAAGCGAGCATGAAACCGTTGAAGATCAGGAATGTGACCGCGATCAGCTTAACAAATGGAAGGCATTTGAATGATGTCGCGCAATTTCCCCAAAGGTCTTTGAGGATATTTCCGTAGCCTTTTTCTTTTTGGGGCCGCGGCAAATTACCAAAAAGTTCTCTATTGAAAATGGCCGGGAGAATACCGCCAACGACGATAAAAACCCCGACGATGATGGCCAGCGACCGCGCTCCATGAACAATATCCGTAAACATCGTTTTATCGTTCATGATCTTGAAGAACCAGGGGGCGACCAGCCAGGCGATTTGGGCGAAAAAGTTGCTGAATCCCTGCAGCCGGGTCCGCTCATGATAATCAGGCGTCATTTCATAGCCCAGCGCGATCCAGGGGATTGAATAACAGGCAAAAGCAACGACAAAAAGGCATTGGATCCCTAAGAAATACCAAAAATAGAAACTTTCGCTTTGTCCCTTATATAACTGGAACATCAACGCGAATAAAATTCCTGAAGCGATGGCCCCAAAGAATATCCAGGGTTTGCGGCGACCATATCGGGTCCGGGTATTATCTGAACTGTAACCGATCAGAGGATCTGAAAAGGCATCAATAAGACGGGGAATGGCTCCGATAAGGCCGACTAAAGCGGGATTCATGCCAAGCCCGAGGTTTAAAACAATGACCAGCGCGCCAATGGCGGCGGCTTGAAATTGATTAACGAGTGACCCGATACTGTATGCGGCTTTTTGAAAAATCGAAATGCGATCTGCGCTGGCTGTCACATGGTGGGTTGACTGATGCGTTGTTTGTCCCATGAATTACCTCCCCTTAGTTTTAAAACAAAAAACGACCCTGAATCAAAAATAGTTTAACTGTCTTTCAAGCGTCCCTGGCCTGCCATATTGACGACCCAAAACAGGCAATAAAATTTGGTTTTTTCACCTAAAGTATGTAATATTTTACTTGAATGATTACGAATTCTGGATTATAACAGACAAAACTAGCGCACACAATAATATTTATCAAACGGGAATGGAGTCAACTCAACTCATGGCGGGCAGACATAAAGCATTAAGAGTTATTTTTTTGGCAGTGATTTTCTGCACACTATCTGTTATCCACTATCCGCTTAACACCGCTGCACAAGACGTTCCTTCCAATGAATTCGTTCGCCTGGCCTGGGAAGCTTCAGGAAAAAGTGATTTAGATAAGGTATTGGAGCTCACGAACCAATGCACGGACCTTTATACGGTTAAAGCCAAAAAGCAGCATGCTGCGCTTTCTGCCTTTCCCGCGCGCGGGGAAGAGGACAAATATCAGGAGTTAAACGATGTTTCCACATGCCTTTTTATCAAGGCCGAGGCGTTGATGACGCACGGAAGAACCAACGAGGCCAAAGCCATTTTCCAAAAAATTATCGACGAATTCAAATGGGCCCAGGCCTGGGATCCGCGCGGGTGGTTTTGGTCGGTGGCGGAAAAAAGCCAGGCGAGTCTGGATATGCTCTCCGGAAAGCCCAAGGCGGAGAAGGTAAAGATTATGCCGGTTGCGGTCGCAAGGACTGTTCCGACTTTGAAATTTCCGGGGACCGAAAAGGTGGTCGATTACACAAAATACGGACAGTTTTTGGGAGTTGGCACGAAGGAATACCGTTTTGAAGTCAATGACCCCAAGGGTTTGTCGGACGCTGTTGGTGAAGGGATTTATCCCAATACCGGCGCGGTCCTCAAAGACCCGCGGTATCAGCAGTTAAAAAAAGAAGACAGGTTGGAAGGCAGTCACTGGGATTATGTCAACAGTGAAGATTTAGAGGCCGCCTTTTACAAATGGGCAACGGCCTCGGAACCGTGGGGTGTCAAACTTTTTTACATCGGGCTTATTTTTGAAAAGGCCAAAATGTATTACGAGGCCTTGAAGGCGTATCACGCGATCGTGATTCATTTTCCGACGTCAACCGGCTGGACCTATTGGCAGACGCCTTGGTATCCGGGGCAGGCGGCGATTGCCAAAATCCGTCACCTCGTTCGCTCACATCCGGATTTGGGATTGAAATTTGGCTGGGCCAAAATCCAGGTTATTAACGGTTTTGATAACGAAATCACCAACGATGTTGTGATTACCTTTCCTGGCATCGTCGAGAAAAAAGGATTTATTGATTACGTAAAGGAAAAATTTGGTTTCGATTCTCGAAAGGCCTCTTTGGGTAAAGTCAGACGGTTCCTCGGGAAGGGCAAGGTTCACTTGAGACAATATGAAAATAATCATTGGCAACTCATTGCGGATGGCAAACCCTTCATCATTAAAGGGATCACATACGCGCCGACAAAGATTGGGCAAAGCCCCGATAAGGGAACCTTGGTCAACTGGATGACGGAGGACAGTGATCATAACGGAAATATCGACGGGCCTTACGATGCCTGGGTCGATAAAAACCGCAATAACAAGCAGGATAGCAATGAATCGGTTATCGGCGATTTTCAGTTGATGAAAGACTTGGGTGTTAATACGATTCGTATTTATCATCAACCCTTCGAACCTAATAAAGAGGTTTTGCGCAAACTCAACAAAGACTATGGGATTCGCGTCATTCTGGGGGATTTCGTAGGAAAGTACGCTTTGGGATCGGGAGCCAGTTGGTACGAAGGGACCGATTATCAGAACCCCGAACACCGGAAAAATATGCTGGCATCGGTACGAAAAATGGTGGAAGAATTTAAAAACGAGCCCTATATCCTTTTTTGGCTTTTAGGGAATGAAAATAATTACGGTGTGGCCAACAATGCGGACACAAAGCCGGCCGCCTATTTCCAATTCGTCAATGAAGTCGCCCGCTGGATCAAGTCCGTTGACAAAGATCATCCGGTGGCGATTTGTAATGGAGATACGTTATTTCTCGATCTCTTTAGCCAGCATGCCCCTTGGGTGGACATCTTTTCCGCCAATGTCTATCGGGGGGATTACGGTTTTGGTTCTTTCT
>CAZEUO010000003.1:0-616 GCA_964515035.1 uncultured Planctomycetales bacterium | reverse complement strand
TCAAGAGGCGTATCACAAGGGAAACTGGCTGGATATTGAAGAGAATATGGCCGGTCATACCGAGGGCGTCGGCAATAGTCTGGGGGGTGTGGTTTTTGAATGGACGGATGAGTGGTGGAAAAATTATGAACCGTTTTTGCATGATCGTAAATCCGATGCCATCGGCCCTTTCCCCGGCGGCTATTATTTTGAAGAATGGTTTGGAATCACCAGTCAAGGCAAGGGCAAACACAGCCCTTTTTTAAGACAATTGCGCAAAAGTTATTTTACTTATCAAAAGTTGTGGCAATCATCAAAATGACGGGAGGTGTGGGTGAAGAAGCCAATTTGCTTTTTGAGAAGAATTGGATAAAAAAAATAAGGGAGGGAAAAAACATGAAAAGAGTATTTGCAATCCTTGTTTTATTCTTGTCGGCCGTAAGCTTAAAAGGTCCTCTGCAAAGTGTGGCCTACGCCTATGATTTTGGAGATTATCGTTCGG
Source organism: uncultured Planctomycetales bacterium (assembly GCA_964515035.1). Taxonomy (GTDB): domain Bacteria; phylum Omnitrophota; class Gorgyraeia; order Zapsychrales; family CAZBRU01; genus CAZEUO01. Next base: position 135 of record CAZEUO010000003.1, on the reverse strand, counting down.
TGACGTTAACCACCAAGGCCTGGGAGGCTTTAGCGAAAGATGATATTGAAGAGGTTTTGGCCTACACCAACAAATGCCTTGAACTCTACGGGGAGCAGGCCAAAAAGATGCAATCCAATTTGACCGATTACCCCA
>CAZEUO010000002.1:119794-124779 GCA_964515035.1 uncultured Planctomycetales bacterium | reverse complement strand
AATATTTTAAAAGCGAAAATGTGACCCAGGTCATTATGGCCGGGCAGGTGAACCCTGAGAATCTCTTCGATCCGAAGGTAACCTTTGATCAGGAATTTCAAACATTGTTTGCAGCGATTAAAGACCGTAAGGCTGACACAATATTTTCAGCTGTTGCCGAAAAATTGAAAGAAAATGGAATGGAGCTTTTGGATTCGACTTTATTTCTAAAAGATTTCATGGCGCCGAAAGGAACTTTGACCAAGCGTGGGCCGACAGAAAATGAATTAGCCGACATCGAATTCGGAATTCAAATCGCCAAGAATATGGGTTCGCTAGACGTCGGGCAAACAGTTGTCGTTAAAGATAAGGCCATCGTCGCCATTGAAGCGATGGAAGGGACCGATCAAACGATTTTACGCGGCGGAGGAATTTCCCGTCAGGGGGCGGTCATTGTTAAAATGGGCAAACCAAAACAGGATAGCCGTTTTGATATTCCCGTTATTGGCCCGCGGACAATTCAATCCATGGCTAAGTGCAAGGCCGGTTGCCTGGCAGTTGAGGCTGAAAAGACACTTATCATTGATCGGGAAAGGGTCGTAAAGCTGGCCGATCGATTGAAGATTTGTATCGTGGCGGCATAAACAAAAGGAGCGATTATGAAAAAAAATCTGGTGAAATTAATGGCGGTTGTTTTTTTCATGGGTCTTTTGTTGTTATCTTCGCCGCAAATATCATGGAGCGGAGGGCTTAAGGGAAAGATTCAGCAGAAGCTCAATGCCCCCAGCAATATTCAATACGAGCCGTATTATTTAGAGTCGCAATTTGATGCAAGTCAGCCAACATCGAAGCCGCAAACAGTTGGCGGGGAAAAGAAACAAACCTTATCAGAAGAAAATGAGGGCAGGGTAGACCGAGATTACGTTGCAAATCAGGCGATATTATCGCAAAGCTCCTTGTATCCCGCGGAATTACCCTTGGCCTCACCCCTTTCTTCTTATGCCATTTATCAGACGGATTACAAAGCCGAATTGGAAGAAAATGTCGTTACCGTCAACGGGAAAGTCACGTTTGAAGTTTTTAATAAAAGAGGATGGACGCAAATACCGTTAGTCAGAAGCGATGTCGGGTTGATTGATGCCAAGGTGAATAAGGGCGCGTCCTTTGTCACCATGCAGGGCAACAAATATTATTTGATGATCGATCGGCCCGGCCGCTATAACCTGGAAATTGAATTTTTAATTAAGGCATCCCGCGAACGGGAATCCGGCCCGGGGAGTTTTAACGTCGAGGTTGTTCCCGCGCCGATTTCACAATTTGAATTTATCATTCCGGAGACAGGGGTGGATCTGTTTATTGAGCCGGCCATTAAAGTGGAAGTGGACAAGGAGCCGGCCCGGACCGTCGGCTGGGCTGTTATGCCTAATACCAATGCCGTTACGGTCCGCTGGACCAAAGCGCTTCCCAAGGAACAGATTACACCGGTCAAATTAGAACCGAAGGTCTACGCCGAAACGGCGACCTATGTCTCCATCGGCGAGGGCATCATGCGGTCGCAAACAACGGTTAACTATTCCGTACTGCAGTCCGAGGTGTCGAATTTTCGTATTGCCCTTCCGGAAGATGTCAGTTTGATTGATGTGAGCGGAAACGACTTGCGCGATTGGAAAACATCCAAAGCGGAGGGTGTCCAATATTTGGATGTGTACCTGAATTTTGGAGTTAAAGGAAATTACGCCTTGAATTTAACCTATGAGCGAAATATCGGCGAAGGATCCGCTGTTGCTCAGATACCATCGGTAACAACAACTGGTGTTGAAAGAGAAAACGGTTATTTTGGTATTGCCGCCAGGACGAATGTCGAATTGGCGGTCAACAAGGCTGAACGCGTGACCCCAATTGACACCAAAGAACTTCCCCAAACGATTTGGGGGCGTTCCGCACACCCGATCCTTTTGGCTTTTAAATATCTTAACCACCCTTTTGATATCACAATCGAAGTTACCAAACACGAGGAACTGCCGGTTTTAATTGCGGCTATCGATTCTGTTAATTATGTAACGCTTTTTACGGAAGAAGGAAAGGTTTTGACCAAGGCGACATTTCATGTCCGCAATAACGTTAAACAATTTCTCCACTTAGTTTTGCCGAAAGATGCGACATTGTGGAGTACTTTTGTCAGCGGTAAGCCGGTTAAACCCGCCAAAGATAAAAACGGCAATATTCTTATTCCTTTGGAAAAATCCCAGCTCCAAGGGGAGAGTTTAACCCAGTTTCCCGTCGAGGTTGTTTACTTAGATAAAGCGGCGAAGATGACGTTTGTTGGCGGGCTGAAAATGAATTCGCCGCAAACTGATATTCCGATCAGCGAACTTTATTGGTCTGTCTATTTACCGCTGGAGTATTCTTATTTTAATTTTGGCGGAGATGTAAAACTCCTCAAAGACGAATATCAGACGATGGCAGGTGCGGGAGGATTCTTAGGCCGGTCGGTCCAGGGGAGATTGCGGTCAGCCGCAGACGACATTGGAGAACAATATTCACCCGGGATGACACAGCAAGTCGCTGTTTTAGATAAAATGGAATCCTCACAGATGACCGGTGTTTTGCCCATTAAAGTGAGCATTCCCGAACGAGGACGGTTGTATCGTTTCTCCAAATTGCTTGTAACTGAAAAAGAAAGCCCATGGTTGAGCATGTACTATACTGGCGCATGGGTTAAAGTGCGTGGCTTGGTTAGATTGGCCATTTGGATCGTTGTTTTGTTTTTTGTGTTTAAACTAATCAAAAATTTGCAGAAAAAAAAGTAATCGATTAAAATTAACCCTTACTTGCTTCCCCAAGGCCCTGGACTATTTTCATCCGGGGCTTTTTGTTGAATGATTTAACATCAATCAAAGCAATAGGTTACGAATAAAAGAGGGCAATTTATTACAGATGATTAAATTGACTTAGAGGGAGGTTTTCTATATAATAAAGTACTTATATTGATATTTTTCAGGTATTTGTTCGGTTTTGGAATTATTTGAGGTACTCTTTTGGAACCAGCTGAAATAAAAAGTGTTAGGTTAGCAAAATTAAAGAATCTGCAGAGCAAGAATCTTAACGCCTACGGCGGAAAGTTTGTACGTTCAGAAAGCATTCAAAGCGCCTTAGCCAATTTTTCTGAAGGCCGACAGGTTACTTTAGCCGGCCGCATTGTGGCCAACCGCAAACACGGGAAAGTCCTGTTCGTAGACCTCTTAGATCAAACCGGAAAAATCCAGCTCTATATCAAATCGGATATCATCGGAGAAAAGATCTTTAGCATCGTTGACGACCTGGATATCGGTGATATTATCGGAGTTTCTGGTGAGTTTTTTACCACCCACATGGGCCAGCAGAGCGTGCGTGTCAAAGAATTGACGGTTCTTTCCAAATCGTTAATGACGCTTCCGGAAAAGTGGCACGGTTTAAAAGATGTTGAGGTACGCTATCGCCAGCGTTACGTCGATCTCATTGCCAATCCTGAGGTTCGGGATTTGTTTATCAAGCGTAGCAAGATTATTACGGCTATTCGTAGTTTCTTGGATCATCGGGGATTTTTGGAGGTGGAAACGCCGATGCTCCAGCCGATGGCTGGCGGTGCTCGCGGAAGGCCTTTTAAAAGCCTGCATAATGCCTACGACATGGAGGTCTTTTTAAGGATTGCCCCTGAACTTTATTTGAAACGTCTTCTCGTCGGAGGATTGGAAAAAGTTTACGAAGTGAATCGTAATTTCCGTAACGAAGGTATCTCCACCAGGCATAATCCGGAATTTACCATGCTGGAAGTCTACGAGGCGTATTCGGACTGCGAAGGGATGATGACCTTGACCGAAGAGTTGATCAGTACAACGGCTAAGGAGACAACCGGGTCGATGAAAATCACTTATCAGGGAAAGGCAATTGATTTGACCCCGCCCTGGGAGAGGCGTTCTTTTGCAAAAATTGTCAAAGAGCAATTCGGAATCGAGCCGCAGGACGACGCCAAAACAATGTTGGCCAAGGCGAAGGCCAAAAGAAAAGTCGCCGCCGTCGATAAATTAACGCGTTCGAGCGTTATGAAAATTATCGAAGATATTTTTGAAGAAGAAGAAACGACTCACCCGGTCTTTGTGACCGATTACTTTGCGTTTCTTTCACCGCTTGCGAAAACAAAACAAGATAATCCCTTGATCGCCGAGCGCTTTGAACTTTTTATTGCGGGCTTGGAAGTGGGCAATGCCTACTCTGAGTTAAACGATCCCGAAGAACAGAGGCGCCGGCTGACCGAAGATTTAGAGGACGATACCGAAACCGGAAATCGTGCCGTTGATGAAGATTTTATCCATGCCCTGGAATACGGCATGCCGCCCGCCGGAGGATTAGGAATCGGCGTTGACCGGTTGGTCATGCTATTAACCGATGCCCCGTCAATTCGGGACGTCATTTTATTTCCGTTACTTAAACCTCAGGAAAAGGGGAATTAGTCACAATGTCACAATGTCACAAAGTCACAAGTAGAAATTACACAGCTTGTGACTTGCCCGCCCCGGCTCTTGTCAACTGGCGGGCCGGGGTGACCTGGTGTCTTTGTGACCCAGAGCAATGAACTACGAGAACTGGATTAGTTTCAAATATTTAACCGCCAAAAAAGACAGATTTGTTTCCGTTATAAATTTTGTGGCCATTTGCGGGATCGCCATCGGCGTTGCCGCACTGATTGTCGTGATCGGCGTTATGACGGGTTTTGATGTTGATTTGCGCGATAAAATTATCGGTACGACCTCGCACATTGTGATCGAAAAAGAAAACGGCATCAGCGATGTCGATGCGGTCAGGAATAAAATCAAGGATGTTGCGGGGATTGTCGGGACAACACCGTATATTCACGGCAGTATCTTTGTTGACCATGACGGCCAGGCTGTTTCGGTCGGGATTCGCGGGATCCAGCCCGCAACCGAAAAAGATGTTACCAAGGTCAAAGATTATGTTGTTGAAGGCCG
>CAZEUO010000002.1:105988-119784 GCA_964515035.1 uncultured Planctomycetales bacterium | reverse complement strand
TTATGGCTTTGGCCTCGGTGATGAGTTGACCTTGATTGCTCCGGCATCGGGAATCGCCGGGGAGGCCTGGCGTTACAAGCTAAAAATTGTCGGTATCTTTACCTCCGGAATGTACGATTACGACATGAATTTAGTTTTAGTGAATTTGACCAAAGCCCAGGAAATATTTAACTTACCATCCGGCACTGCGACAGGAATCGGCATAAAGCTGAATGATATTTATGCCGCCGGAAGCGTGAAAAGTAAAATTTACGATGTTTTAGGTTACGGATTTCTTGTCAGGACCTGGGTTGAGGCGAACCGGAATTTTTTTGCCGCGCTTCAGCTCGAAAAATTTGCGATGTTTGTTATCTTAACTCTGATTGTGCTGGTGGCCTCGTTTAACATTGTTAGTACGTTGATTGTGACGGTTACAAGCAAAGTGAAGGATATCGGGATTTTAAAATCCATTGGCGTTCCTAAAAGCTCGATTCGACGCATTTTTACACTCGAAGGAATTGCTTTAGGGCTGATCGGGACGTTTTGGGGATTGCTGGGGGGAGTGGGCTTAAGTTTGCTTTTAAAAAAATATCAGTTTATCCAGCTTCCTCAAGAGATTTATTACGTGGACCGATTGCCGGTTGTGTTGCAATTGAGCGATATCCTGGCTATCGTATTCGCGGCCTTACTGATCAGTTATCTGGCGACCATTTATCCGGCGGCGAAGGCGGCGAGCCTTGAGCCGGTGGAAGCCCTGCGTTATGAGTGAGAAATGCTTGAAGCTATTAATATTTGCAAGACCTATAACCATGCCGCCAAGGCGTTGCATGTTTTACAGGGAATTCATTTAAAGATTCAAAAAGGGGATTTTCTTTCGGTTATCGGGCCTTCGGGCGCGGGAAAATCGACGCTTTTGCATATCTTAGGCGGGCTCGATAAGCCCTCCGAGGGAAAAGTTATTTTTAACGGCCAGGATCTTTACAGTTTAGCCGATCGTGAGCGTGCCGGTATCCGTAATCAAAGAATCGGATTTGTCTTTCAGTTTTATCACTTGCTGCCGGAATTTTCAGCTTTAGAAAATGTGATGTTACCGGGGCTTATTAAAGCGGATATGGCTCAAAAAGACGCGCTTGAATCAAAGGCCGCAGTCCTTTTAGAAAGGGTCGGATTAAAAGCCCGGGTTGACCACAAGCCGAACCAGCTCTCCGGCGGTGAACAGCAGCGTGTTGCGGTGGCGCGCTCTTTAATGAATGATCCGGAAATCATTTTCTGCGATGAGCCGACGGGAAATCTAGATTCCGAAAGCGGCAAAGAAGTGATCGGACTCTTAACGCGATTGAACCGTGACAATCAGCAGACGCTTGTCATTGTCACACATGACCAGGAAGTTGCTAAGATTTCAAAACGGGTTGTTCCGATTCGAGACGGAAAGCTGCAAAATTAACTCTTCGACAAAGGATGCGCATATGAAAATCTTTTTAAACGGTAAGTTTGTGGATAAAAAAGACGCGAAGGTGTCGGTGTTTGACCACGGCCTTCTTTATGGTGACGGAGCCTTTGAAGGGATCCGCTCGTATCACAGGCTGGTCTTTAAACTCAAAGAACATATCGACCGTCTCTATGAAACGGCGCATACACTTATGCTAAAAATCCCTCTAACCAAAGAGCAGATGACGAGGGCCATCATCGCAACACTCAAACAAAATCAACTCTCCGATGCCTATATTCGAGTGGTTGTGACCCGCGGCGAAGGCGATTTGGGTCTTGATCCGAGAAAATGTAAAGGTAATGGCAATGTGATTATCATCGCCGATAAAATTACACTTTATGCCGATGAGCTTTATCAAAAAGGTTTAGAAATTATCACGGTACCGACTCCGCGTAACCTGCCGGAGGCATTGAATCCGCAACTCAAGTCGTTGAATTACCTCAACAATATTCTGGCCAAGATCGAAGCAACCAACTCCGGTTACGAAGAAGCCATTATGCTTGACTACCAAGGTTATGTGGCCGAGTGCACGGGCGACAATATTTTTATTATTAAGGATGGCAAGCTATTGACGCCTTGGCAGGGGCGGTTGCGAGGGATTACGCGCCAGGCTGTTTTGGAATTGGCAGCAAAAAATAAAATCCACGCCAAGGAATGTCTGATTACCCGTCACGAAGTGTTTAACGCCGATGAATGTTTTTTAACCGGTACGGCGGCCGAAATTATTCCGGTCGTGAAAGTGGACGGGCGCGCCATCGCAACCGGCAAACCCGGATTGATGACGCTAAAACTGATTAAGCTCTTTCATGAGCTGACAAAAACCGACGGGATTAAGTACTAAAGAAGACGCTCTATGCAATGTGACATCTGCGGGACAAAAAAAGCGACGGTTCATTTAACCGAGATTATCGACGAGCAAATCTCCGAGCTGCATTTGTGCGAAGACTGTGCGCGGGAGAAAAGCGTACAAATGGAACAGCAGTTTGGGCTCGCGGATTTGTTGGCCGGCTTAACAGACTTCTCCAAGCAAGCCAAAGACGTCGAGAAGGTTAAAGTCAAATGCAATAACTGTGGACTTACCTATGATGATTTTCGTAAGCTCGGGCGTTTAGGATGTAGCGAATGTTATGAATCATTTCGGGAATATTTGGGAGCGCTTTTAAAAAAGATTCATGGCTCTAATCAACACTTGGGAAAATCTCCCATTAGGCTGCCGAAGGCGGATAAGAGCAAAACGGAAACGATTCAAGACTTGCGCAATCAGCTGCAAAGGGCTATTTCTGCGGAGAATTTTGAAGAGGCGGCGCGCCTACGCGATAAGATTCACGAAATGGAGCGAAAGGAATAACTTCATGAGGTTGGATGATTTAATTTCTCATACCGGGGAATGGCTGAAAGGGTCGGGCCCTCACTCCAATATTGTTATGTCATCCCGTATCCGTTTGGCCCGCAATTTTGCCAAAGTTCCGTTTCCTAATAAAGCTAACAAGAAGGGCCTCCAGGATGTTTTGACGGCCGTGCAGACGGCGATGGACAATATTAATTTCTTTAAAGACTCCATTCTTTTTAAAATCACTGATCTTGATAATATCGACCGGCAATTTTTAGTCGAAAGACACTTGATGAGCCATGAGCACGCGACTCATCCGGACGGCAAAGGATTGGTTGTTTCCAAAGAAGAAGTTTTGTCGATTATGGTTAATGAAGAAGACCATCTGCGTATTCAAGTCCTGCAGAGCGGATTTAATTTAACTGAGACCTGGAAAATAATAAATACCATCGATGACGCTTTGGCTGAGCAATTGTTGTATGCGTATGTTTCCGACTGGGGGTATTTGACGGCTTGCCCGACGAATACAGGGACCGGCATGCGGGGATCAGTGATGCTGCATTTGCCGGCGTTGGTGATGACCAAACAGATTAATAAAGTGCTGGCAGCAATTTCAAAATTGAGTTTTACCTCACGGGGATTTTACGGAGAAGGGACGCAGGCCAGCGGTAATTTCTTTCAAATTTCGAACCAGGTGTCTTTGGGGCACAGCGAAGATGAAATTATTCAAAATATTAACGGCCTGATTCGCCAGGTTATCGAGCAGGAAGAACAGGCGCGCCAGGCTCTCATGCTGCAGAATCGCCCGATGCTCGAAGATAAAATCTGCCGTTCCTACGGGCTTTTAAGAAACGCTCATATTATTTCCAGTCAGGAAACCGCCGAGCTTCTTTCGATGGTCAGACTCGGTATTGATGTAGGGCTTATCAAAGATACGGATCGTGCGACTATTAACGAATTATTTATTATGATTCAACCCGCGCATTTGCAGAAAATGGACGGGAAAAAGTTATCTTCATCGGAACGCGATGAAAAAAGGGCACAGTTAATTCGAAGTAAACTCGGATCACATTAAGGGAGGGAGCAGTAATGTTTAATCGATTTACGGAACGCGCCAGAAAAGTTATCGTCCTTGCCAAAGAAGAGGCGAGGCGTTTTAATCACGATTATATCGGCACCGAGCATCTTTTGTTGGGGTTAATCCGCGAGGGGGAAGGTGTCGCTGCGGCGGTCTTGCAGAAACTTGGCCTGGATTTGGAAACCATTCGTATCGAGGTGGAAAAGCTGGTCCAGCCGGGGCCGCAAACTCAAGTGTTAGGTGACATTCCTTTTACTCCGCGATCGAAAAAAGCATTAGAACTGTCCGCCGAGGAGGCCCGCGCGTTGGGACATAACTATATCGGCACGGAGCACCTTCTTTTGGGGTTAATCAAAGAAGGCGAAGGTATGGCCTACCGCGTATTATTAAACTTAGGGTTGGATTTGGGAAAAGTCAGAAATGAAGTCATGGCGCTTTTGGGTTCCGGAATCCCCGGATTCGGAAATCAGGAGCCCGTCAAAGGCGGACGGACGCCGGCCATTGACGCCTACGGACGCAATTTAAATAAATTGGCCCGCGATGGAAAACTTGATCCTGTTATTGGGCGCCAGAATGAAATTGAAAGAATCGTTCAAATTTTAAGCCGCCGAACCAAAAACAATCCCGTTCTTTTAGGTGAGGCCGGTGTCGGAAAAACAGCTATTGTTGAAGGATTAGCCCAGCTGATCGTTCGAGGAGACGTTCCCGAACTGTTACGCGAAAAAAATATTATTGTCCTCGACTTAGCGCTGATGATTGCCGGGACGAAATACCGCGGCCAATTTGAGGAAAGAATCAAAGCCATTATGGATGAAATCAAACGCTCGGGAAAGATTGTTCTTTTTATCGACGAACTTCATACGCTGGTTGGGGCAGGTGCGGCCGAAGGAGCCATTGACGCCGCTAATATTTTAAAACCGGCTCTGGCACGAGGCGAAATCCAGTGTATCGGCGCAACGACCATGGACGAATACCGCAAACACATTGAAAAAGATGCGGCCTTAGAGCGCCGTTTTCAAACCATTATGGTCGAGCCTCCGTCGATTGACGAAACCATCCAAATCCTTAAAGGCTTGCGCGACAAATACGAAGCCCATCATCGAGTAAAGTATACGGATGAGGCGCTCGAATCGGCCGCCAAATTATCTGACAGGTTTATTACCGGCCGTTTTCTTCCGGATAAGGCCGTTGATATTTTGGATGAGGCCGGTTCGCGGGCCAGGCTGCAGGCCATGGTTATTCCCGAGGAGGTTAAAGTTCTCGAAGTTGATGTGGAACACTTAAAAAAAGAAAAAGAGGCCTTTATTAAAAGCCAGGATTTTGAACGTGCCGCAAAGATGCGCGATCAGGAAAGAACGGCGCGGGAAAAATTAGAGAAAGCCCGCGAGGAGTGGACAAAGAAACGAGACAACATTACGCCGACCTTAGGCGAAGAAGAAATCGCTAAAGTTATTTCCCAGTGGACAAAAATTCCTTTATTTCGTTTGGAGCAGAAAGAATCGGAAAAGCTCCTTAAAATGGAAGAGAATGTTCGAAAAGCGGTGGTGGGTCAGGAAGAACCGATTTCGGCTATTGCACGCGCCGTACGTCGTTCGCGCGCCGGAATCAAAAACCCGCGCCGCCCCATCGGTTCGTTCATCTTCTTAGGCCCGACCGGCGTCGGAAAAACTCTATTGGCGCGCGCCTTATCAGAATTTATGTTTGGCGATGAAAACGCTCTTATTCAAATTGATATGTCCGAATATATGGATAAATTTAATGTTTCCCGCCTTATTGGCGCACCACCGGGCTACGTCGGATACGAAGAAGGCGGGCAGCTGACCGAAAAGGTGAGGCGCCGGCCGTACTCGGTTATTTTGTTAGATGAAATTGAAAAGGCACATCCGGATGTCTTTAACATTCTGTTGCAGGTCTTGGAAGACGGGCGCCTGACTGATAGCCTTGGGCGGAAGGTCGACTTTAGAAACTGTATCATCATTATGACCTCAAACGTTGGCGCCGAGATGTTGCGCAAACGTGGGTCACTCGGATTCATGGCCCAAAAGGAGGAAGTGACTTTTGGCGACATGAAAGACCGTCTGATGGAAGAAGTCAAAAAAACCTTTAAGCCGGAATTCTTAAACCGTATCGACGATATCATTGTCTTTAAACCGTTGACAAAAGAAAGTCTTGTAAAAATCATCGATATCGAAATTAAAGAAGTGGCCGGCCGATTAAAAGAGCAGGGTATCAAAATCGAGATTTCGCCCGAAGCCGTCGAATTCTTAATCGAAAAAGGCTTTGATCCCGTATTTGGGGCCAGGCCGTTAAAACGCACGATCCAGCGCTTTTTAGAAGATCCATTGTCCGAGGAGATTATTGCCGGGAAATTTAAGGAAGGAAGCGTTGTCCAGATCAAGCGCAAGAACGACCAATTAAGCCTCGAATAAATAATGACGCGAAGGATATTCATTCTTGCCGTCGTCTTTTGCCTTCTGGGTTTTCATCGCTCTTATGCGGCCGAGCTTGCAAATTTTGATGGGAACGCCGATTTTATCAGTAAGAGGGTCAGCTTCCGGCTGGTCTTCCAGGACAACAGTTCGATTATTGCCGAAGTTGCGCCGCAGTCGCCCACGAGTTTTCTTCTTCAAGGAAAAATCGATCACGTCAAGGCGCTCATTTTTGATATCTCGTCCCAGGTGCAAAGCGCGATCGAGCTGATCAACGACCAAAACTCCGTGAAGTCGTTTTTACGCGGAACAATTGAGAGTAAATATTCCCTCGTCAACTTCAAGCCGGTTAGGGAGTTTCGCGGGAATTTTGAAGTTCGTGATGGCAGGTTGTACTTGAAAAGCTTTCTTGTCGGCAGTCTTGTTTTTGACGGGTATGTCGGGTTCCTGCCACCTTTTGATATTGCATTGACTATTCAGTTAAACGAGATCGACAGCGAAGAATTGTCGGTAATTTCCACGATTTCTGGTTGCCCTGAATCTTCGCAGATTTCTGGAGCCGTGTCGGGAAGGATAACATTGTCAGGATTTTGGGATCGCCTGATGATCAGAGGAAGGATTGCTTCATTTAACGGGGCGGTCCGTGATTTGGCCTACGAGCAAATCATTGCCAATTTTGAAGGATTATATCCGAATATTCAGATTACGGATACCATGGTCACGGAAGAAAGCGGCCTGAGTTTTTCGATCGAAGGAATGATGGATTTAAGAAATCACTGCAATCTTTTAGGTGGTCTAACGACTTTGAAAATGTCGCCTTTGATTGACGAAAGCAGCCTGCGGCGTGAATGGACAATCAAGCGCCAGCAGGATACGAAATCAAGCGCAACGGAATTGAAGTATCGCTTACAAAAAAAGGAACTTGACATACCGGCTCAAGAAGATTCAGATATGTTTAGTATCGAGCGCAGTATTAAATTTTAAACAATGAAAACCAAAACTTTATTTGTCTGTCAAAACTGTGGCGCCCAATTCTCGGCATGGATGGGTAAATGTTCCAGCTGTGAAAGCTGGAATTCATTGGTCGAGGAAAATACGACCAATGAACCCGTGGCCTCCCGCATTAACGTGGTGTTAAAAGAGGATCCGGTTTTATTAACTCAGGTGTCCACTCTCGAAGAAGGCCGCTTTGTGACGGCCATTGAAGAATTTGACCGCGTCTTAGGAGGAGGGGTTGTTCCTTCATCGGTGACCTTAATCGGTGGCGATCCGGGTATCGGAAAATCAACGTTGTCTTTGCAAGTGGCCTGCGCTTTAAGCGCATCGGGCCACACGGTTTTGTATGTCAGCGGTGAAGAATCTGTCAAACAGACGAAAATGCGTGCCGATCGGCTAACGACAAAGGCCAAAGACCGTTTGTTTATCGTCAATCAAATTGATTTAAACGTGATTATCGAATACATTAACACAATGAAGCCGGAGGTCGTTGTCATTGATTCTATCCAGGTTGTTTACCAGCCGGAAATTTCTTCGAGCCCGGGAAGCGTCAGCCAGGTGCGGGAATGTGCCGGGATTTTGACGCATTTGGCGAAATCCCAGGGAATCGCAATTTTTATTATTGGCCATGTGACCAAAGAAGGGACGATCGCCGGCCCGCGGGTTTTGGAACACATTGTTGATACGGTTCTTTATTTTGAAGGAGAACGTTACTCAACATACCGTATTTTAAGAACAACCAAAAATCGTTTTGGTTCCACAAACGAAATTGGTGTCTTTGAAATGACTTCAAGCGGCCTGGCCCAGGTCACAAACCCGTCAGAGATCTTTCTATCCGAACGCCTCAAGGATTCGTCGGGGTCGGTCGTGGTGCCGATTTTAGAGGGAACGAGGCCGTTTTTGGTTGAAATCCAGGGGCTGGTGAGCCGCGCCAGTTTTGGGATGGTGCGGCAAAAAACGCAAGGATTTGACACCAATCGCTTGGCATTGCTTGCGGCCGTCCTGGAAAAAAGACTGGGTTTGAATTTGCAAGACAAGGATATCTTTTTAAACGTCGTCGGAGGTGTACGCGTCATGGATCCGGCAGCGGATTTAGCCGCATGTCTGGCCATTGCTTCCGCTTTGTTGGATAAAAAAATTCCGTCCGACGTCGTTGTTTTAGGAGAAGTGGGGCTTTCCGCCGAGGTCAGGAGCGTTAGTCAAATGGCCGTGCGTGTCAATGAAGCGCAAAAACTCGGCTTTAAAAAGTGCATTGTTCCAAAAAATAATCTCAAGGCCAAAAATGCGCCCAAGTCGGACAAAATCGAAATTATTGGTGTTGAAACTGTCAAGCAGGCATTGGACCAGCTATGAATTCATTCTTTTATTGTGTCGGACTTATAAACTTTTATAACGGAGGAAAAGTACAATGACATTAATCTTTATTCGGGCATTCTTTTTAATCATTAGCGGGGTTGTCGGGTATCAAATCGGTTCGATTTATGAGCAGTACATTATGGGAATCGGGTTTGGATGCCTGGCGGGACTTTTGCTAATTTTTTTGGAAGCCAATATGCGCCGGGTTTCCGTGCATGGGTTGTCCAGTATGGTTTTCGGGCTTATTCTCGGCATGATGATGGCTAAACTGATTACCGATATTATATCCCTTTTGCCGCTCGGAGATTTTGTTCATTCGATTTTGAAAGTTGTTCTTACGCTTGTTTTTTCTTACCTTGGGGCGGTTATGGCACTGCGAGGTAAAGACGAATTTAACCTGATTATTCCCTACGTACGGTTTCGTCGCCAGGATGTACAGGAGGATATTGTGATTTTGGATACCAGCGCGATAATCGACGGGCGCATTGCCGATATTCATAAAACAAAATTTTTTGAGGCCCGGATGATCATCCCGCGTTTTGTTTTGCATGAACTGCAGCGGGTCGCTGATTCCGATGACTCTTTAAAGCGCCAGCGCGGACGCCGGGGGATGGATATTGTCCGGACCATGCAGAAGGACTCGGCGATCGATTTGAGGATTCACGAGGACGATGTCACAGAAGCTCCGGATGTTGACACAAAACTTGTCCGGCTGGCCAAGATGCTTGATGCGAAGATTTGCACAACGGATTTCAATTTAAACCGGATTGCGGGTATTCAAGGTGTCAAGATTTTAAATGTCAATGAGCTGGCGAACGCAGTGAAATCTGTAGTCTTTCCCGGTGAGGTCATGGAGGTGAAACTCATTAAGGAGGGGAAAGAGTCTGATCAGGCGGTTGCCTATTTGGATGATGGTACGATGATTGTCGTAGCCGACGGCCGGCGATCTATTGGGCAAAAGATTAAAGCGGAAGTGACTTCTGTCCTGCAGACCCAGGCCGGAAAAATGATTTTTGCTAAAATTGTCAGGTGATGAAAACCCAAGCCGTTATTCCCGCGGCAGGCCGGGGGATCAGGTTTAAACAAAAAAAGGCCAAGCCGCTTGTCTTTTTGAATGGAAAGCCGCTCATTGTTCACACGTTGGGTGTTTTTGAACACTGCTCTTTGATCGACAGCGTTATTATTGCCGCACCAAAAGAATTGCTGGCGCAGTTTAGAAAAATAACCAGGCACTACTGTTTGCAAAAGGTTGTGAAAATTGTTGCCGGTGGAAAAACCCGGCGGAGATCAGTTGCCAACGGTCTTCGCGTACTTGATCAAGATACGCAGATGGTGGTCGTCCATGATGCCGCCCGACCTTTTCTCACGGGGGCCATTTTGGCGAAGTCGATTGCGGTAGCCCACCGGTATCCTGCGGCTGTTGTTGCCGTGCCGGTTAAATCGACGGTCAAATCCGTAGATCCAAAAACTTTGACGGTAAAAAAGACACTCGAACGAAAAACACTCTGGGAAATCCAGACACCTCAGGTTTTTAAGAAAGACGTTATTTTGAAAGCGCATAAAACAGTAAAAGACAAAGACCCCAGCGACGATGCGCTGTTGGTTGAGAGATTGGGTTATCCGGTGAAAATTATTGCGGGCGATTATCGTAATATCAAAATCACAACACCCGAAGATCTGATTTTAGGGAAAGCGATTTTGCGATCTGTAAGGAAACATCAATGAGTCAGCGCGTTGGTATTGGGTACGATATTCACCGTTTGGTTGCGGGGCGGAAACTATTTTTAGGCGGCGTTGAAGTTCCTTTTGCCAAAGGGCTCAATGGGCATTCCGATGCGGATGTCTTGTTGCATGCGGTCTGTGACGCACTTTTAGGCGCTGCCGGTCTGGGCGATATCGGCGAACATTTTCCCAATACCGATGCAAAATACAAAGGGATTTCGAGTGTTGTTTTATTGAAGGAGGTTGCCGCGTTGCTTAAAAAAAACAAACAGACAATCGGAAATATCGATTGCGTTGTAATTGCCGAAGAACCGAATTTAAAATTGTTGAAACCTAAAATGAAAGCAAAAATCGCCGAAACGCTCGGGCTCAAAATTGATTGTGTTAATATCAAAGCTACGACACAAGAAGGCGTTGGTTTCGGTTCAACGAAAGATGCTATCGCTGCGTATGCGACGGCGATAATCAAATGAAGTCTAGACTTATGTCGTCCCGTGGACTCCCTGCCTGCCGGCAGGCATAAGTTGTACGCTCATTGAAGGAGGTTGTTCAGATGGAAATCATTAATTCGTTAATTGTTTTTTTCGGATATTTAGCGGCATTTGTTTTTGTTATTGCCGTGATTTTTCGTGATGAAGTGCAGGCGGCCCGCGACCGTGATCCGGCCGCCAAAAACCCGGTGGAAGTCATTCTTTTATATTCCGGGTTTCATGCGATTGTTGCCTACCGCATTTCTCATGCGATTTGGCAAATGAAGGTTCCTCTGTTGCCGCGCGCTATTTCGCAGTTCGCTAAATTTTTAACGGGAATCGAAATTCATCCCGGAGCGTCCATTGCCAAAGGGCTTTTTATCGATCACGGGATGGGGGTTGTGGTCGGCGAAACGACGATTATTGGCGAGAACGTAACACTTTTTCAAGGCGTAACGCTCGGTGGCACTGGCAAAGAAACCGGCAAACGCCATCCAACCCTAGGAAACAATATTGTCGTTGGAACAGGGGCCAAGGTTTTGGGAAATATCACAATTGGAGACAATTCTTATATCGGTGCCAATGCGGTTGTTGTCAAAGATGTGCCACCCAATTCAACCGTTGTCGGCGTTCCCGGAAGAATTACCAAACAGGATGGCAAGAAAATCGATACGGCCATGGATCACGTCCACGTTTTGGATCCTGTGATGCAGCAGATTGATGAGTTGAATAGAAAGATTGCCAATTTAGAGGAAAAATTAAAAGGAAAATAATCCCTACCACGCACCATGTCCCTTCGAATCTACAATTCTCTTACCAAAAAGAAAGAGGAATTCGTTCCTTTAAACGGCAAGACCGTCAATATATATACTTGCGGCGTTACGGTTTACGATGAATGCCACATCGGGCACGCGCGAAGCCTATATATTTTTGACGTCATTCGCCGGTACTTGATTTTTCGCGGTTACAAAGTCCATTTTGTGCGCAATATTACCGACGTCGATGACAAGATCATCCATAAAGCCAATGAATTGAAAAAAACAAGTGAAGCCGTTGCCAAGGTTAATATCGATTCCTATAACAAAGACTTAAAAAGGCTTCATATCGCAACCGCTGACAAGGAGCCTAAGGCCACCGATAATATCCCGGATATGGTTAAACACATCGATGGGCTGATAAAAAAAGATTTGGCCTATACGGTCGATGGCGATGTGTATTTCAGTGTGCGTAAATTTGAAGGATACGGCAAACTCTCCGGTCAAAGCATTGAAAAAATGCAAGAGGCCGTACGCATCGAGAAGGACGAAAAGAAAAAAGATCCGCTCGACTTTGCCCTTTGGAAGAAATCCAAAGACAACGAACCGGCCTGGGAGAGCCCTTGGGGCAAAGGCCGCCCGGGGTGGCATATTGAATGCTCGGCCATGAGCATGAAACATTTAAAATGCCAAACATTGGATATTCACGCTGGCGGGCGAGATTTGATTTTTCCTCATCATGAGAATGAAATTGCCCAATCCGAAGGATTAACGGAAAAGCTTTTCGCCAAATATTGGATTCACCATGGGCTTTTAACCATCAATGGCCAAAAAATGGCCAAGTCTTTGGGGAATTTCATTACAATCTCAGACTTGCTTTTAAAATTCAGCGCCGATGATCTAAAAATGTTTTTTCTTTTTTCGCATTACGCCAGCCCCGTTGATTATTCAGATGAAAAGATGGAAGACGCGCACAAGGCTCTTGACCGCATTGACGTTCTTTTCTGGAAGGCCTCTGAGATCGTAAAGAAGGCAACAACAAAGGAAATTGCAAAGCCCGCATTTTTGGAAAAGGCACAAAACATTTTTCTTGAAGCAATGGACGATGATTTCAACACGCCCAAAGCCTTGAGCGCGATTTTTGATTTGGTCAGCGACATCAACAAATTTATTGATCAAAACACCAAAGATAAACATTATGCCGATATCATTTGCGCGGCGATCGACACAATTGAAGGCTGCATGACTGGCATTTTCGGGCTTTTTGCCGAAGAGATGCCGACCGAATTAGGCCAGGAGGAAGAGCGTTTGATCAAAGAACGCGAAGACGCGCGAAAGAATAAAGATTTCAAAAAATCGGATCAGATTCGCGATCTGTTGCGTGAGCGCGGGGTTGTTGTCGAAGATACTAAGGATGGTCAAGCATGGCGGTGGATGTGAGGGGAGCATTTATTACGTTCGAAGGCTCGGAAGGGTCGGGAAAAAGTACGCAGGTGAAGCTTCTTTGTCGGTATTTGCGCGCAAAGAGGAAGAAAGTATTAATGATTCGCGAGCCCGGCGGGGTTGTGATTAGCGAAAAAATCCGCCAGATCCTTTTGGATGTGAAAAATACCGGCATGAATGAGATTTGTGAAACGCTATTGTATATGGCCGCTCGCGCACAATTGGTTCACGATGTTATTGTCCCGGCCTTAAAAAAGGGAGTCGTTGTTTTGTGCGACCGGTTTTTAGATTCGACGATGGCTTATCAAGGTTACGGCAACGGGGTCAACAGGGATTTCATCAAAACCGTCGGCCGGTTTGCGACGCAAAATATTTCTCCGGATTTAACGCTGATTTTTGACATTTCCATCAAAGAAGGGTTAGCGCGCCGGGGAAAAATCCGCGACCGTATCGAGCGTCGCGCGCTGACCTACCATAATCGCGTCAGAAATGGTTATTTGGATCTGGCTAGAAAAGAACCTGCGCGTATCAAGGTGATTGATGGGAGTGTATCAAAAGAAGTCATTCAGAAAATTGTCAAAAACCATGTCAACCACCTGTTAAAAATCTTATGAAAGATACAATTGCCATCAATGAACATGTATTAAAATTTTTTGCCGGCGCATCGGCCGAAAACCGGCTGGCCCATGCCTATTTATTTTCCGGGCCGGTTTCCTCCGGAAAGACTCAAACTGCCTTGGGCTTGGCAA
>CAZEUO010000002.1:87487-105978 GCA_964515035.1 uncultured Planctomycetales bacterium | reverse complement strand
GCCGCAAAAAAACGCTCAGGCGTTTTTTTGCGGCGCATGTTCCGCGTGCCTGCGCATCGACAAAGGCAGTCATCCAGACGTGCATATTCTAAAGAGGCTGGATGAGGAAACGACGATTAAAATTGAGCAAGTCCGCCAAATGGTTTATGAAGCACAGCTGAAACCCTTTGAATCATCAAGAAAAGTCTTTATTATTCGAAATGTCGAAGATTTAACGCTTGAAGCATCCAACGCTCTTTTAAAAACCTTAGAAGAGCCGACAGCCAGCAGTCTTTTGATTTTAACAACGGCCTTTTTGGACAATATTCTCGATACGGTGAAGTCGCGCTGCCACATGATGCCGTTTTTTGCGGAGAGCAGTGATGCCTTAGAAGGGCGTCTGGTCAAAAATTTTAAAATGGAAAAATCAGCGGCCCATTTTCTGGCGAATTTTTCAGAAGGGTGCTTGGGAAAAGCACTTCACTTTGACCAAAATGATGTTTTTCGCCGTAAAAATGACGTGATTGATTATTTTATTTCATTCCCTGACAGCGAACCGTATTTCAAGGAGCTTTTAGCGGATAAGGATAAAACCAAAGAGGCTTTAAATATTCTTTACAGCTGGTTTCGGGATTTGCTGCTTTTGAAATCCGGAATCGCGGATTTAAAACTGATCCATGCCGACCGGGTCAACGATTTAAAACGCCTGGAAGGGAAATATTCCTTTGAAGAATTGAGTGATTCACTGAATGAAATCTCCAACACAAACCGTCTCTTACAAGACAATATGAACCTGAAAATCGCATTAACGCTCATGAAGGAGAAGTTATGGCGCAGATAATCCAGGTGAAGCTCGGAGAATACCGGGGGGTTTTTTCATACGACCTTCCTGATGATATCACGTGTAATCGTAATGACCCGGTCGTTCTTGAAATCGAACGGGGGTTTGAATACGGCATCGTTGTTTCAGATGTGAAGGTTGTCTGTAAGACCAAGGCCGAGCCGTCTCAGGGAAAAGTTATCCGGCTTTTGGTTGTCGAAGATGCCAAGAAAATCGAAGAAAATAAAAAGAAGGCCAAAGAGGCAATGGCGTCCTGCATGAAAAAAATCGAAGAACGTAAGCTGGATATGCAGGTCATCCAGTGTGAATATACACTCGACGGCAGTAAGGTTATTTTCTTTTTTACTTCCGAAGGCCGGGTGGATTTTCGCGAGCTCGTTAAGGATTTGGCGCGCGTCTTTCGCGTCAGAATTGAACTCAAGCAAATCGGCGTGCGCGACAAAGCTAAAATTGTTGGCGGTATCGGTATCTGCGGTCGGGAATTATGTTGCTCTTCCTATATGAAAGGGTTTCATCCCTTATCCATTAAGATGTCCAAGGAGCAAGGTTTGCCTTTAAATCCTTCGAGGATTTCTGGTGTTTGCGGGCGCATCAAGTGCTGTATGGCTTACGAATACCAGGTTTACCGCGAGTACGCCAGAGACTTGCCCAGAGCAGGAGACAAAATCACGACCCCGCAAGGCAAAGGCAAGGTTATCGACATCAACATCCTCAAGCGTTTTGCCAGCGTTGATTTGGGGGAAGGAAAATTTACCAAAGTGACGTTTGGGCCTTTAGAGCCGGGTAGGCCCGGTGAGAAATTTTCCATTAAAGCTGTCACCGCGGAGAAATTTGAAGACGAGGAAATTGTTGAATAAATTCTACGTCACGACCCCCATCTACTACGTCAACGATAAGCCTCACATCGGTCATGCCTATACGACGATCCTTGCGGATGTCCTTTCGCGCTATCACAAAACTGCCGGTCGCGAAGTCTTTTTCTTAACCGGCCTCGATGAGCACGGGGAAAAAGTGGAAACGGCGGCTCGCAAGCGCAACATGACGCCGCAGACTCATTGTGATGATTTGGCGCCGCGTTTTACCGAACTCTGGAAAAAACTCGAAATTGAAAATAACGATTTTGTGCGCACAACGGAAAGCCGGCATAAAAAAGTTGTCCAGGACGTCCTGCAAAAGATTCATGACAAAGGCGACGTTTACGAAGGCGAATATGAAGGATGGTATTCGGTTGCGGAAGAGCGTTTTATTACTCAGACCGAAAAAGATTCCGGGCAATTTCGCGACGTTAAGACGATTAAAGAGAAAAATTGGTTTTTTAAGATGGGGCAATACCAGGGAAAACTCATTGATTACCTCAATGACAATCCCGATTTTATTAAACCTGTCCATCGGCGTAACGAAGTTCTGGGATTTTTAAAACAACCGCTGGGGGATTTATGTATTTCGAGGCCAAAGTCGCGGCTTAGTTGGGGGATCGAAATCCCTTTCGCCAAGGATTATGTCACCTATGTATGGTTTGATGCGCTGGTCAATTATATTTCGATTATTGGTTTCGGTAGTGACGAAAAGAAGTTCAAGAAATGGTGGCCGGCGGATGTGCATTTGATCGGCAAAGACATTTTGACGACTCATTCGGTGTATTGGACGACGATGCTATTTTCTCTTGGAATCCCTTTGCCGAAAACCATTTTTGCCCATGGCTGGTGGCTGATCGGCGAAACCAAAATGAGTAAATCGTTGGGAAATGTCGTTAACCCGTTGGACTTAGTTGACCAATACGGAACGGATGCCGTGCGTTATTATTTGATGAAGGAAATGGTGTTGGGCTCGGATGCCAACTTTACGCTGGATTCTTTTATTAAATGTTTTAATTCCGATTTGGCCAATGATTTTGGAAATTTGCTGAATCGTGTCAGTGGGCTTATCAACAAACTTTTTGAAGGAAAAGTTCCGGAGGTTAAAAAGTCCGAAGCTGCCGACGATGAAATAAAACAAGCAGCCCAAGCGCTTCCCCAAAAGACCGAAGCCTTGGTTACGGAATTTAAAATTCAGGAGGCTGTTTCCGAGACGATCAACCTGGTGCGCCTGGCCAATAAATACCTCGAGGGCCAGGCGCCCTGGAAAGTCGCCAAAACCGATTTACCGCGCGCCGGAACGATTCTTTATACCGCGACGGAAGCATTGCGTATTGCCGCGATTCTTTTGTCTCCCATCATGCCGTCAAAATGTGAGGTTGTTCTTGATATTTTGGGCGTTCGCGATGTAGACGCCAAATGGGGCGGGCTTAAGTCAGGCATCCAGCTGAAAACGCACGAGGCGCTCTTTCCAAGACTCGAGGTGGACAAAAAATAGTGAAAGAATTTACCTGCCCTTATTGTGGTAGTCGCAACCAGTTTGGCGAAGACGTGGGGCAGCGTAGTCATCTGGAAGTTGTTGTCGATTGCGAAATTTGTTGCCGACCCATTATTGTGTGTGTCCGGGTTTCTGAATTTGGATATGAAATCGACGCACGGGCGGAGAATAACTAATGAATACCAATAACATAGAAAGTGAAAAAATGAAACCAAATCAAGTGCAGCAAAAAGTATCACCTGCAGTTTCCTCAACCCCTGACTCTGGACAAGGGTTCTTTGGCCTGGGGATTGCCCCAAAAATTTTAGAAATCCTAGACCGGATTAAATTTAAAACACCGACGCCGATTCAGCAAAAAGCAATTCCAATCGCCATTGAAGGCAAAGATTTAATTGGCATTGCCCAGACCGGAACCGGCAAAACTCATGCCTTTGCCATCCCGATGGTCCAGCAGTTGGCGCAAAAAGAAGGCGTCGCGATTGTCTTGGCGCCCACGCGCGAACTGGCCGTTCAGATCGATGAGGCCGTACGTACCATCGCGCATCCCTTTGGCATCAAAACGGCCTGCCTCATCGGCGGCGTGCCGATTGAAGGACAGGTAAAAACATTGCGCCAAAATCCCCGTATTGTCATTGCCACCCCCGGGCGTTTGTTGGACCACATGAGTCGCTGGAATATTGTTCCCCAGCAGGTCAGTATGGTGGTTATCGATGAGGCCGACCGCATGCTGGATATGGGGTTTGCCCCTCAAGTCGAGCAGATTTTAAAATTTATGCCGAAAAACCGTCAAACCATTCTTTTTTCGGCGACAATGCCTCCCGAGATTATGAAGATTGTCACGTCCCACATGAAACTTCCGGCTCATGTTGAGATTGCCCCATCGGGAACAACCGTTCAGGGCGTGACCCAGGAACTTTATATCGTCAAACATGAGGCGAAAACTAAACTTTTGGGAAAAATTCTCGCGCAGTACCACGGTTCAGTTCTTTTGTTTTCCCGGACCAAGCGAGGTGCCCATAAAATTGCAAAGACTATCCGTGACATGCGCCACCGGGTTGCCGAAATTCATTCCGATAAATCTATGGGCCAAAGACGGGAGGCCTTGGAAGGTTTTAAATCGGGCCGTTACCGGATTCTTGTTGCCACCGACATCGCCTCACGCGGAATCGATGTGACGGGAATCGAGGTTGTTATTAATTTTGATTTACCTGATGAAATTGACAATTATGTTCATCGCATCGGACGCACGGCGCGGGCCGGACGTATGGGGCGGGCCATTTCGTTTGCGACTCCTGACCAAAGTATGGATGTCAAAAATATTGAGCAATTAATTCGCAAGCAATTGCCTGTCATCAAGCACCCGGAGATTGAGTCGCAGGAATTTGACCGGTCGCAGTCCAGTTCGAGTTTTAAGCGCCGTCGTCCCGGTAGCGGCAGTGGATTTAAACATCCGCACCATGGCCACAAACCAAGCCATGGTCATAAATCGCATCCCGGGCGTTTTCGAAAGTGATGGTTAAAAGCACATTATGATTATGCCTGCTTTGTTGATCATCGTTATTTTTGTTTTGTCGATTTGGATGGCCATGCGACCTATCTCGGGACATCAAAGGCCTAATGGCCTGACGATTGTTGCGACTTCGCACATCCTGATGGGAGTCATATTGGTTTGTGTATGGGTTTATTTCATTCAACAGCTGCGGCAAGGATACATTCAGCCATCTGCGAGGAGTACTCTCACGACTCTTTTGACGCTCGCTCCGCTCATTTTGATTTTAACCGGTCTAGGAGTTTTAAGATTAAAAAAATGGGCTTTGATTACGGCTTTTATTCTTACGCCGATCATGTATACGTTATTTTCCTTCATTGTCATAATGCCCCTAGCCGGTTTTCCGTTAGCAGGTTTAATAAGTTTATTGATTTTCATAACGACGATTATTTTTGAGCTGGTCTATATAAGGTGGCAAACGATTCAAGGCTGGTCGGTATCGAAAGTTAAAGTCATGACGCAAGGAAACATGGCTTCCCAAGAATTTGTTTTAGGAATTTTGTCCAATATTAAAGGGTCAAGAGTCGAGATCTTGGGGATCGTTATTTGTTTGTTATTGTTATTTTTGTTTTGGTTTTTAAAAATTTAAGGCAAATTTCCTAACGTGAGGGCTGATCAGATGAGAAAAAATACTTTGAATAAAAAAGGCAAGCTGAAAAACAAATTTTATGAAAAAGAACTGGCAAAATTGCAACTGGAATTGGTCAAGCTCCAGGAATGGGTTAAGGATAAGGGTCTTCGGATTGTTGTTATTTTTGAAGGGCGGGATGCAGCCGGGAAAGGCGGTGTCATCAAGCGCATTACCCAAGAGTTAAATCCGCGCATCTGCCGTGTCGTTGCTCTCGGCGTTCCAACGGACAAGGAAAAAACCCACTGGTATTTTCAGCGTTATGTGGCCCAGCTTCCCGCGGTTGGGGAAATGGTTCTCTTTGACCGTAGCTGGTATAACCGCGCCGGCGTTGAGCACGTCATGAAATTTTGCACGAAGGATGAATATCTTGAATTCTTGCGTTCTTGTCCAGAGTTTGAACGATTGATTATCCGCTCCGGGATCATTTTGATTAAGTATTGGTTTTCGGTTAGTGATGAGGAACAGGAGCGGCGGTTTCAGCAGAGAAATACCGATCCTATCCGACGCTGGAAACTTTCGCCCATGGATTTAACTTCGCGGGCCAAATGGGTCGAATATTCAAAGGCCAAAGACGAGATGTTCAAATATACTGACATCAAGGAGGCGCCGTGGTTTGTTGTGAATGCCGACGATAAAAAAAGAGCGCGCTTAAATTGCATTCATCACCTATTGTCCATGATTTCCTTTAAGAATTTAATGCTCAAGCCTTTAAAACTTCCCCAAAGACAGAAAGATACGGGATACAAACGCCCACCGATCAAGTCGCAGCATTTTATTAAGGAAGTTTATTAGGCGCATGGTTAATCTGATTGACGGCGGCATTCAGCACTCGAATCTTTTCATTCACCTGCCTCTTTTTGACGAAATTTATTACGAAGGCGGAATTGACGGCATGGTGCGAAAGTACAAGGCCATGCGGGAAGCTCAGGCCTGCCAGCTTTTAACCTTGGATGTTATCCGCAAAGACGAGGTCGTCATTTGGGATGCGCTTGAAGATATGGTTAAGCGGGCGGTTGCGCAATCGGCCTTGAGCGTGCCGGGGATTTATACCTTTGATCTCCTCACAATCGATATCCACAATGAAGTCAAAACGTTTAAACTCAACGAATTATCAACAGTGATCGTAAAGAATGCCGTTCTGCTTAAGCCTGGCGCAAAGCGCTTGGTCAGATACTCGTCGGTTTTTGGAATCTTACAAAAACTTGTTGCTGAAAATTGGGGAAAGATTACTTTAAAAAGTTCGATTGAAGTTTTTGGTGATAAGCCTGTCTTTTTAGACCTTCTCATCAAGCGCCTTCTTGAGGATTTTCAGTTTGCACGCGGGCCGGTGATATTATTCTTAAATGATTTAAGCCAGCAGCCGTTGTTTGATGCAAAAGATGCGGTGCAGCAGGAGAGACTTAGGAAAGTTATGGAAGCTCAAATTCCAAATTCGATTGAATTCCCTCCCGAAGTATTTATTCAAGATCGCCTCGGTGTACGGGAGCTTTTGTCGGGATCAACGATTAAATGACGCATGGCTAAACTAACGCTCGATTTGCATGATATTTTTAATAAAAGCCAGGATATCGATAGCAGCCTCAATGATATTATCCGTGACGCGGTTGAAAAGAGAATTAAGACTATTGAGATTATCCCCGGAAAAGGCAGCGGCCAGTTAAAAAAGCATGTCTTACGCTTTCTCGATCAGAATCACATTCGAGCGCTTTACCACCGCGTTGAAAAAGACGACAAAAATTTCGGCCGAATCTTCGTTCACTTTAGATTTTAACCAACCATAAAATGATCCCACACAATACATTAATTCTTGGACGCAACACTATCGAGAAGCTTATTGATATCAAGACGGCTATTGACGTCGTTGAGACGGCATTTCGGGAATACGGTTTAGGGCGCGCACGAATGCCGGCGAAGATTTATTTGGATTTAAAAGAATTTCGGGGCGATTTTCGTGCCATGCCGGCGTATGTGCCAAAATTCAAAATGGCCACCCTCAAATGGGTTAATGCCCATCCGCTGAATCCAAAATTTGGTTTGCCTGCGGTGATGGCGGTTATCATCATTTCAGATCCCAAAACAGGCTTTCCTTTATGTATCATGGATGGAACGCTTGCGACATCGCTGCGAACCGGCGCAGGTGGGGCGGTAGCAGCAAAATATTTGGCGCGCCGCAACTCCCGAGTGATAGGCCTTGTTGGTTGCGGCGCGCAAGCGCGGACTCAGCTTATGGCATTGCGTGAAGTTTTCAAAATAAAGGAAGTGCGTGTTTGGGGCCACGAAAAAAATTTAATTACGCGATTTATCCGTGACATGAAAAAACCCGGAGAAAAAATGCTCGCAGCCGCCGACATTAAAAGCTGCGCGGGCGGCTGCGATATTCTCGTGACAACGACTCCTTCCCGAAAACCGATCGTCCAATCCGAATGGATTACGCCCGGCACGCATATTAACGCCATCGGAGCCGATGCTCCGGGTAAAGAAGAACTTGATCCTAAAATCTTAAAGCGCGCCAAAGTCATTGTTGACGATTTCGAACAAGCCAGTCATAGCGGTGAAATTAATGTCCCCGTATCAAAAGGTATTTTCAAGCTTAAAGATATCCACGCTACTTTAGGTGCGATTGTCGCCGGCAAAAAGCGTGGCCGTAAAAGTCCCCACGAAATAACCGTTTTTGATTCAACCGGCCTCGCCATCCAGGACGTTGCCGTTGCCAGCCTAATTTACCGCGCCGCTCTTAAAAAAAAATCAGGGCGACTATTAAAGATCGTTTAATGATTTTTTCGCATTTTTCAGCGTCCTAGTTTGTCCTAGTATGTCCTGTTGACAAAAAAATACTCTTTTGTTATCCTTACACCGTTTTGTGAGAGGATCGAAAACCGTTTAACCCGTAACCTTGTTAACCATTAATGGGAGGAAGCATCATGAAGAAAGTTTTTGTTTTAGTTTTTGCGTTGCTTTGTGTTGTCAGTCTTTTGGGTAAAGCCGAGGCCGTGTTGTTGACCGATCCGAACGATGGAAGAGTCTGGCAAGGGGCAACTGTTGGAACATTTGCCCAACTTTTTTTCGGAGCGAATAATTCAACAACCAGACAGCTTGTTATTGATAATCAGCTGTTGGATGACGGAATTTTTGATCCGACCGGATTTATTTCGGGAACTCTTATTTCTGGAGGCGGCGGTTGTCTTGGTACCTCATTTGATTTGACGGGTACCGGAAGTTATAGTTATGGTTGCGGTGGTGGCAGCGTTGCGACATATGCGAATAACATTGATAATTTGTGGTTTCAAACCGATGGCGTTGTTGGCCAGACGGTATTTGATTTAGGGTTTGACGCAACCAAAGCAGCTGTTTTTAATTCGATTGACCACGGTCCACTTCCCCAAGAAGCTATTGAGTCAACGGTTTACTTGTCCAATGACAAGATCAATTGGACGCAGGCTGTTGTGGAAAGAGTTTGGCTGGAAGGGTTCCAATCGAATTTGGGTATTCTCTGGGATGGTTTTGTCTATGCTGTTGGGACGGGAACATCCAGCACATTTCGCTATGCCTCCATTATTCACGGCGGTCCCGGAGCGCTTATCGATGACGGTGATGACGAAATTAACGGCATCATGGGTTTGAGAGGTAATTTTACCGGTAATCCTGGAGATAATGTTGTTCCTGAGCCGACAAGCCTTTTATTGTTGGGAAGCGGTTTAGTGGGCTTTATCGCAAGAAAGAAAGCTCGCGCTTAATTAGAGGAAAAGTATTGCAGTAAAAGGGCGGCTCGTTTCACGAGCCGCCCTTTTTGTTTTAAACTTTCGATTTAAACAAAATTTTTTGTTATTTCTTCGATCAAAATATTTTCTTGACAAATTTGATGATTTCAATAAAATAAGGTAAGAAATAACGTATTAGATGTGTCGTTATCAGAGGCGCGCGATCAAACATCCAGAGCCCTTTTCTAAGAAGAAACAGGGCTTTTATTTTTGAAGCTTTTTATGAAAGAAAAAATTATAGAACGTAATGGTGAGCAAGCGGTTGAAGTCAGATCTGAGGCCGGAAAACTTCTTTTCGTTAAAACAAAAAGTGGTTACGAGTTGAAGTGTCCGCGAAGTAAACAAATTTGTCTGGTGACTTATGAGCATATGTTGTCCGATTGTATCCAGTGTCTGGATGAAAAAAGCCAAACGATTTTTAGAAAGGAGGTCAAAACCAACGAAAAATTTTTCAAACTTAAATAAGTAATCAACTGGTATGTAAGCGTTTTAGCGGCCAGAGATAATAAATCCGGAGCCCATATGAGCAAATGCAATATGGGTTTTTTTATTTTTTAGATAACCGAACTATTACCAAAAGGAGAAGGAATAATGAAGAAGGTAAGGTTTATTTTTGCAGCTCTTTGGGTCATTTTATTTTTAACGCGGCCGGCCGGGGCGGAAACACTTGATGACATAAAGACTATGATGCAGCAAATGAAGGCGGATTACGAAGCCCGCATTACGGCGTTGGAGGCTAAAATTGATGCCATGTCGGTGAATCATGACGCTCAGGTGGCTAAGATAGAAGAGACGATTGAAAGTAAGACGTTGGACGTCGAATATGTCGGCAGGGGTAATGCCCCTGTGGGCAAGGGCGGATTGGTTGTTAAAAATCCGTTTGGTTTCGGAAATGTCTCATTGGGCGGTTATGCGGATTTGGAATACGGGGATTTTGAAAACTCTACATCGAGTTTTACCCAACACCGATGGGTTATCAATATCGGAGCTTTTCCGCACGAACGTTTGCGCTTTAATTCTGAATTAGAAATTGAATATGGCGGCCCTAATACGCCTAATGCCGATGGGGAAGTCAAAGTGGAGCAGGCCTACATGGACTATCTTATCTCTGACGCGATTAATTTAAGGGCCGGCGCTCTCCTTGTCCCTTTTGGGCGGTATAATCTCTATCATGATTCCGATTTACAAAATTTAACGGACCGGCCGATTATGGCCAAGGATGTTATTCCGACAACTTGGACGGAAGCGGGGGCGGGTATTTTCGGTAAATTCAATCCGGTTTTGGGAAGCTATGAAGATCTGGATTTGAATTATGAATTGTACGTTGTCAATGGCCTTGACGCCGGATTTTCAGATACGGGATTAGGCAGTGGCCGCCCGGGGCTTAAGACGGACAACAACGACGACAAATCTGTGGTTGGACGATTGAGCGCGAGTCCGGCATTAAATCAGGAATTCGGCATCAGCGGTTATTGGGGTGATTACGATACCATCAACAACGACATTGCCGGCATTGGCTTCGATTCACTTTTGACCTTCGGGCCGTTTGAATGGATCAATGAATATGCCTATTTCGGGGTTGAAGAATCGGATAATGTCGATGTGGCTAACTTTTTTCAGGGTGCGTATAGCCAGTTGAATTATCGTTTTTGGCCGAAATTTTTGGATAATTCATTTTTGGGAAGGGGATTCCAAGATCCGCGGCTGATATTGGTCAGTCGTTATGACTGGGCCTTGATTTCTGACGATAGCGATACGCAATCAGGAGACAACGAAGAAGACCGCTGGACGTTGGGCTTAAGTTATCGTCCGGTGGATAATTTTGTTTTTAAATTTGAATATCAGTGGAATCATGCCAATAATGAAGTGTTGGAGCGTGGTGATAATAACGGATTTCTCACCTCGATGGCGATCGGTTTCTAGGAGACAAACGTATGGTTGTTGCAGCACGTTGGCGGAGCGCCGCCTTTCATTTGATGTCTGTTCCGGGAATTGTTGCGGTTGTTGCGACTCCCGGGTATGCGGCCGTTTATTTAACGGTTAAAGAGGCACAAGAGCAAATCTTTCCGGGAGAAAGTTTTGAACCGGTTGAATTAACCTTATCGGAGGACCAAAGGCGGCTCATTCGAAATAATTCCGGTGTCCTTGCGAAACAAAACCGGTTTAAGATCTGGCGTGCCGCAGGCGGCGGACATTTCATCGTTGATGAGGTTATCGGAAAGCATGAATTTATTACTTATGCCGTTGGCATTAATTCCGACGGCAGTGTACGGCAAGTTGAAATCATGAATTATCGGGAAGCCTACGGTGATGAAGTTCGGCAGAAAAAATGGCGACGGCAATTTATCGGCAAGACAAGCGCGGCACCGCTTTCTCTTAACAAAGACATTAAAAATATCAGCGGAGCAACGCTGTCTTGCCGCCATATTACGGAAGGCGTTAAGCGTATTTTGAGTCTCTATGAAATCGTGCTTAAAAAATAAATTAAAGGAAACGCGCCGCTGCCGTCCGCTTTTAGGGACGTTTGTGGAAGTCGCGGTTTGGCATAATGATGCTGTGCGGTCATCTGCGGCTATCGATGCTGCTTTCTGGTCTATTGAGCGTGTGCAGGGACTGATGAGTTTTCACGATCCGGAAAGCGAGGTCTCGCGGCTTAACCGATTGGCCTTCAAAAAAAACATACGGGTGAGTTTCGAGACTTTTCAAGTCCTGGCTTTCGCTAAAAAACTTTCTGAAGCCACAGAGGGGATTTTCAACATTACGGTGGCCGATGAATTAGTGAAAAAGGGGAATTTGCCGGCCCATATTTTTTTACTGAAAAGACAGCCCGGCGCAACGGCAGGCGATATAATGCTTTTGCCTGGCCGGGAGGTCAGATTTCGGCAGCCGCTTTCCATTGATCTCGGCGGAATCGCTAAGGGATTTGCCGTCGATCAGGCCGTTAAAAGCCTTAAAAATAACGGAATAAAACATGGACTGGTTAATGCGGGCGGAGATATGAAATGTTTTGGCCCGTCAACGCAGCCGGTATGGGTGAGGCACCCGAAGATGTTCAAGCGGTTATTGCCGTTAACAGAATTAAAAAATAAAGCCTTGGCGACATCGTCAAATTTTGGTTTAAAGTGCACTCATTTTGACGGGCGGACACGCAAAACAGCAGTACGTCATTTCAGCGTGTCGGTGCGGGCATCATCGTGCATGACGGCGGATGCCCTGACAAAGGCTGTTTTGGTTTTGGGCCGGCGCTCCTTTAAATTGCTTTCCGGTTTTGGTGCGGATACTTTTATCGTTTATTCGGATAAACGCATTTTGTCTTTTGAAGGGAGTTTGGCGTGAAGAAAGACGATATTCGTTTAGACCAAGAGACAAAGATCTGGTTTTATTGTATTTTCAGTGCGCTCTTTTTTTCCGGCATCCTTTGGCTCGTGATTCATTATTTTTATAACGGTCAAATCGAGTTTGATTCGCCATCGGCGGCATGGCAGCCGATGTTAATGAAGATTCACGGTGCGACGGCCATGGGGGCGCTGGTGATTTTAGGGGTTTTGATTCCGGCACATATGCAGCGCGGATGGAAGCAAAGGCGCAATCTTTTTGCCGCCTCTATTTTGATCGGGCTTTGTGTTGTTATGATTTTAAGCGGTTACGGCCTTTACTATTGCGGGGACGATCAATTACGTTCCTGGGTCAGTGGCGTCCATAGCGCGGCTGGATGTCTTTTGCCCTTTATCCTTCTCTGGCATATCGTTTCCGGGCGGAAAAGTCAGAAATAAATTCACGCGGCTTGGATTTGTAATAATTCCGTAGGGGAGTATAATAACTCTATTCGCAGGTAATCGGAAAACGGAATTATTCTTTTCATGCCCTTCAAACATTGCATCAATGCGTATTGCCGGCTTTGGGTTGTTTTCTCCTTTAACCTGTTTTTTTGCATTGCGGTTTCAGGGGCGGCCTGCGCTGAAAATACTCCGGCCGCCCAAGCGCCCGAAACAATAGACAACGACACCTGTTTTGCCTGCCACGGTGACCCCGAAAGTCCGCCCTTTGTTGATTCTGAAAAATACAAATCCTCAATTCACGGTGGAAATCTTTGTACCAGCTGCCATATCGATCTCATCGGAAGTGATTTTCCTCATGATTCACCGTTAGCTCCCGTTAATTGTGGAACCTGTCATACCGAAGAACAATATCAATTTACAGAAAGCCTTCACGGTAAAGCGTTAGCCAGGGGTGACAAGCTGGCCCCCCGCTGCCAAAACTGCCACGGCTCTCATGATATTATTTCTGTCGCGGATAAAGATTCTCAAGTAGCGCCGCTTCGGATTCCCTTTGTATGCGGATCGTGTCATAGCGAAGGAAAGCCTGCTTCGGTCCAGCGCGAAATCCATCAGGACCACATCTTAGAAAATTATTCGGAAAGTATTCACGGGGAAGGGCTTTTGAAAAAGGGCTTAAGCGTCAGCGCAACCTGCGCGTCCTGTCACCGGGCTCATGATATTTTACCGCATACCGACCCTCGCTCTTCCATCGCGCACGAAAATATCGCCAACGTTTGTCTTGAATGCCATAGCCAGATCGAAGAAGTTCACCGGAAAGTCATTAAAGGAGAATTATGGGAGAAAAACCCGGAGAGCATTCCCATCTGCGTTGATTGCCATCAGCCGCATAAAGTCCGCCGGGTTTTTTATGACCAGGGTGTTGCCGACAATGATTGTTTGACCTGTCATGGAAAGCCGGATGTCGTTTCCTCAAAAGACGGCCGGCCTCTTTTTGTTGCGCATCAGGAATTGAAAGATTCGATTCATGCAAAAGTCTCCTGTGCGCAGTGTCACGCACAGGCGACCGCTTCGAAGGTGCGGCCGTGCGAAACAATTACCACAAAAGTCAATTGTGCTATTTGCCATAACCAGCAAGTTGAAACGTATCAGCAGGGGATTCACGGAAAATTATTTCTGGAAGACAATCCCAACGCGCCCACTTGTACAGAATGTCATGGGGCGCACCGGATGCTTTCAAAGAATGATTTAACATCTCCCACGTATCCGACCAATGTCCCCGCGCTTTGTGCCCGCTGTCACCGGGAAAACGAAAAAGCGGCCGTCCGTTATCAGGGCTCCGAGCATGAGATTACGGACCATTATACCGAGAGTATCCACGGCAAAGGGCTTCTGAAAAGCGGGTTGGTTGTAACCGCCATGTGCACGAATTGCCACACGGCTCACAAAGAGCTTCCCGCCAGCGATCCCGAATCCAGTGTCAATCGTAATAACATTGCCATGACTTGCGCCCAATGCCATAAGGGTGTTTATGAAAAATATATGCGCAGTATTCATGCCCTCGGAAAAAGTAAAAGTTCCGGAAAATTACCCGTTTGTAATGACTGCCACAGTGCGCACACGATCAAACGAACGGACATGGACAAGTTCAAGTTCGAAATTATGAATTTGTGCGGTAAATGCCATGAGGATATAGCCAGTACGTATTTTGAAACATTTCACGGAAAAGTTACAAAGCTGGGATTTACCAAAACTGCCAAGTGTCACGATTGTCACGGATCCCACGAGATTTTGCCGGTTACAAATCCCCATTCTACTTTAAGCCGTGAAAATATCGTTGGAACCTGCCAGCAGTGTCATCCCGGCGCAACCAGGCGTTTTGCTGGTTATCTGACTCACGCCACGCATCATGACCCAAAAAAATATCCATGGATCTTCTGGACGTTTTGGTTTATGACCGCGCTGTTGGTTGGTACCTTTACGGCGAGCATTGCCCATACGCTTATGTGGCTGCCGAAATCTCTGGAAATGAGACGGTTGCATCCGCCTAAGCAGCCTGATCCGGCACAGAAGCAATACATTCGTTTTCCGTTATTTTACCGGATCCTCCACGCGATTATGATTGTCAGTTTCTTGATGCTGACGATCACCGGGATGACGTTAAAATTTTCTTATTCAAAATGGGCTATTCTTATCTCGTCTTTGATGGGGGGCTTCGAGGTATCGGGATTCCTGCATCGTGTTGCCGCTGTATTATTATTCGGAATCTTTTTTGCCCATATCGGGGATTTGCTTAGGCGAAAGAAAAAAGAATTCGGAAGCTGGAAGGAAATGTTGCTTGGTTCCAACACTATCCTTTTTACTAAAAGAGACGTTAAAGAATTTATCGCCACCATGAAATGGTATATGGGCAAAGGAGAGCGTCCCCAGTACGGACGGTGGACATATTGGGAGAAATTTGATTACTTCGCTGTTTTTTGGGGGATTACGATTATCGGTTCATCAGGTTTGATGTTGTGGTTTCCCGAGGCGCTGACCCATATTTTGCCGGGGTGGGTTATTAACGTTGCGACCATTATTCATAGCGATGAGGCCTTACTGGCGGCGGGATTTATTTTCACGATTCATTTCTTTAATACGCATTTCCGGCCGGAAAAATTTCCGATGGATACCGTTATTTTTACCGGTCGCATGTCGATTGAAGAGTTAAAGCACGAACGACCAACAGAGTACGAGGCGCTGGTGGCCAGCGGAGAGCTTAAAAAATATCTGGCTGATCCGATGCCGCCAAAAACGGTGAGAATGATTAAGATTTTCGCCTGGATGGCGCTCGTTATCGGATTGACGTTAACTGTCTGTATCATCTATGCGATGATTTTTGGATATAAATAACCTACGCCATAATTGGCTATCATCAACTCAACAAAGTGAAAGCGTGCAATGGCTATCCCAACGATTGAATGGAAAAATGGTTTTGTAAAGATTATTGACCAACGTAAGTTGCCTGGAAAATTGCAATTTATCACCTGCAAAGATGTCAAAACGCTTTGGAAGGCGATTAAAGTTCTAGCGGTGCGCGGGGCACCGGCATTGGGGGTGGCGGCGGCTTTCGCTGTCTTGTTGGGGACTAAAAATTTTCGCGGCGAAAGCCGCCGGAAATTCGATACTTATCTTAAAAAACTTTGCGATTACATCGGGACGTCACGGCCGACAGCGGTCAATTTGTTTAACGCGCTTGAACGGATGAAACAGACGGCGCGCCAAAACACCCGTCTTTCCGTCGCCGAAATCAAATCTCGCCTTCAAAAAGAAGCATTGGCCATTTACGAAGAAGACCGCAAAACCTGCCGTGCCATGGGGCGTTTTGGCGCACAGCTGATTAAAAATAATTCGCAAATAATGACGGTTTGCAATGCTGGGGCATTGGCAACCGTCGATTACGGTACGGCTTTAGGTGTTATGTACAGCGCAAAAGATAGAGGAAAAAAGTTTAAAGTTTTTAGTTGCGAGACACGTCCGCTTTTACAGGGGGCACGATTGACAACCTGGGAATTGTTACGTGAAGGAATAGACACGACCTTAATTTGTGATAACATGGCCGCGACGCTTATGGGGCAGGGAAAGGTTGATGCGATATTTACTGGAGCGGATCGGATTGCCTCAAACGGCGATACAGCCAATAAAATCGGTACGTATAGCCTTGCTGTTTTGGCTAAACATCACGGGATTCCTTTTTATGTTGTCGCACCATATTCGACCTTTGATTTAAAAATAAAAACGGGCAAACAAATCCCCATCGAACAGCGTTCTGCCGATGAAGTGGCCAATTTTGCCGGCGTGCGTACCGCACCCAAAGGTATCAAAATATACAATCCCGCCTTTGATGTTACAGACAATAAACTTATCACCGCGATCATCACCGAACATGGTATTATTGACCCGCCATTTCGACAGAATATTAAAAGAGTTTTTGCAAAATGCCGTCCTCAGATCAAACATTAAAAAGTATCGGCGAATTTGGTTTCATTGATCTTATTACCAAGCTCACCAAAATCCATCGGGGTGTTATAAAAGGAATCGGCGACGATACCGCCGTGATTGCCTCGCAGGGGAATAATCTTTTGCTTTTGACAACGGATATGCTTGCCGAAGGCGTGCATTTTACAAAAAATATGTACGCGCGCTTAATCGGGCATAAAGCGATGGCCTGCAGCATCAGTGATATTGCGGCGATGGGCGGCATGCCGCTCGCCGCTGTCATCTCGATCGGCATGCCGCCCGACACCAAAATCGCCTTTGCCAAAGAACTTTATCAAGGGATGGAACAATTGGCGCGCCGCTTTCGTTTTTCCATTGTCGGCGGTGACACGATAGCCAATCGCAGCATTGTCATTAACGTTGCGTTGCTAGGCACGGCGAAGAAAGATAATGTTGTTTATCGTTCAGGCGCGAAACAGGGTGATATGATTTTTTTAACAGGCGCTTTAGGGCGGTCATTTCACACTCAAAAACATTTAATTTTTTCGCCCTGTCTGGCCAAATCACAATTTCTTACGAAAAATTTTCCTCCAACTTCCATGATTGATCTATCCGATGGGCTGGCGGGGGATTTGGGGCATATTTTAAAGGAAAGCCGAGTCGGGGCGGTCATTTATGAAAAACTGATTCCCAAAACTTCTGGCGCCAATATTCAAAACGTCCTTTTTGAAGGAGAAGATTTTGAGCTTCTTTTTACGTTGTCGCCAGCTTTAGGGCGGAAATTAATTTCACGCAAGATCAAACCGCGTTCCTTTTATTACATCGGTGATATTCTTGGCGCAAAAGACGGCTTTTCGATTATCAAAAAGGACGGCCGTGGATTGAAACTGAATCCAAAAAGCTTTTCGCATTTCTAATTTATGAAGACTATAGCGTTTTTCTCAAAAGATCGCGAAGAAACAATTCTGCTGGGTGAGAGGTTAGCAAATCACCTAACAGGCGGCGATATCATCGGGCTTTTCGGAGAATTGGGTTCGGGAAAAACGACTTTTACCAAAGGCATTGCTCTTGGATTGAAGATTAAAAAAGAATCGGTTCATAGCCCCACGTTTACGCTTTTGAACGTTTACGAAGGAAAGCTATTGTTGTTTCATTTTGACCTATACCGCCTGGATCAAATCAAGGAAATCCTGAATCTCGGATACGAAGAATTTTTTTACGGTGAAGGGGTGAGCGTAATCGAATGGGCGGAAAAATTGGGAAGGCTTTTGCCGCAAAATTATTTGAAAGTGCAATTTACCAACGTTAATGAAAACGAACGGAAGATCCGGTTTTCGGCCAAAGGCAAACGCTCTGAGGCCATCTTAAAGGACCTGAAATTGTGAACATCCTAGCCATGGACACATCGACCCGTCGTTACAGTTTGGCCGTTTTAAAAAACGGAAAACTGGCTGCGCAGCAAAGCGTACTTCTTAAGAAGCTGCTTTCGGATTCGATTGTTCCCTCGATTGAAAAGATTCTTAAGAAAGCAAAGGTTTCGTTAAATGCTTTGGATGGCTTTGCCATTGGGCTTGGCCCAGGGTCATTTACGAGCCTTCGCATCGGGCTTTCGACTGTCAAAGGGCTG
>CAZEUO010000002.1:82746-87477 GCA_964515035.1 uncultured Planctomycetales bacterium | reverse complement strand
TGGCCTTTGCCACCCGAAAACCGGTTGTCGGAATTTCAAGCCTGGATGTTTTAGCGGCGGGTGCTTTCAATACGAAATTTGATCACGTCTGTGTTTTAACCGATGCCAAGCGCAGTATGGTTTATGGCGGCCTTTATGGAACAAAAAACGGCTTGCTGCAAAAAACGGCAGATTATCTTTTATGTCCAGTGGGCGAACTTTTAAAAAAGATAAGAAAACCAACCATCTTTACCGGCGATGGCATAGAATTATTTAGGAGTGATATTACGAAGCGTATGAAAAACATTTCGGCTGATTATATGTTTTCGAGTGAACGTCATTGGTGTCCGCGCGCCGGAGTACTGGCCCGCCTGACAATAAAACGCTTCCAGGAAAAGAAGTTCGACAATATTGATACGCTGATCCCTTTGTATTTGTATCCCGATGATTGCCAAGTGGGTAAACCATGAGCTATAAAAATCCCGGAGTGATAAAATCTTTTCATTCTTGTTGGGCGGAAGTGAATTTATCCGCTATCCAGCATAATTTTCACGCGCTTAAAAACCGTGCCGGCCAGAATGTTAAAATCCTTTCGGTTGTCAAAGCCGATGCCTATGGCCATGGGATACTGGAAACGGCCTTACTATTGAATAATGAAGGGACAGATTTTTTCGGGGTCGCCGGCATTGACGAAGGGATGATGCTGCGGCAGGCCAACATCAAACGGCCGATTCTTGTTTTTGAAAATGTCCACACGAAATATGTTCAGGAGATTGTCGATTACCAGCTGACGGCAACCATTTGTACGTTGGAATTGGCCGCGGCCTTAAACCGCTACGGCGAAAGCACCAATCAAAAAATTCCGGTTCATATTAAAGTCGATACCGGCATGGGACGGATGGGCGTTTGGCATAAAGAGGCGTTGGATTTTGTTGCGGCGATGAATCAATTCCGGCAATTAGTGATTGAAGGGATTTACACACATTTTCCATCGGCGGATACGGATAGGAAATTTACACAAAGACAAATCAAAGATTTTCTCAAGCTCGTCGCCCAAATTAAAAAAATCGGTGTTGTCATTCCCTATATCCATGCCGCCAATAGCGCCGGCCTTATCGGGTTTAAGGTCAAGGAGTTTAACTTGGTACGGCCGGGACTCATGCTTTACGGAATGTATCCGCACGAAAGTTTTAAATCCAAAATTAAACTGACACCCGCTCTTTGCGTCAAATCCCGTATTATGTTTCTTAAGCAGATTGAAAAGGGCCGCACGATTAGCTACGGGCGCACCTTCACCGCCAAGAAACCCATGACAGTCGCGACTGTTCCCATCGGCTACGGTGACGGGTACTTTCGTAGTTTTTCAAGTAACGCGGATGTACTCGTTGAGGGCGTTCGCTGTTCGGTCATTGGGCGAGTGACAATGGATCAGATTGTTATTGATGTTTCAAAAGTGAAATTGCCGAAGGTGGGGATGGATGTTGTGTTGTTGGGAAGCCAGAACAAGGAGTGCATTTCTGCCGACGAACTTGCCAAAAATATCGGAACCATTAATTATGAAATTACATGTAGTTTAGGCAGTCATGTTCCTCGGATTTATTATTAGATCTTGCAGCCCTTCGGTCTGCATCCCGCAACCCTTCAGGTTGCGGGATGATCGCTCGGGAGAGGTAGTCTTGATAAACCCGAGCGATCAAATCACTTGTAGTTTAGGTGGTCGCCTTCCGCGTATTTATCAAACCTAAATCCGCAGCAAACTCTAATTAAATTTTGTTTTGATCAAGAAAATCGCGATCGAAAAAAACGCCGCGGGGGCGATCCATGCGGCGACCATCGGGTCCAATGCCTCTGATTTTCCTAAAGCAATGCCAACGGCATTAAACACATAAAAGAGAAACCCAATGGCAATGGCAATTCCCAATGAGCTGAATGTCATAGCCTTGCGGCGCCCGGTCATGAGCGACAACGGAAGCCCAACAAGGATAATGACAATATTGCTAAAAGGGAAGGCAATCTTTTGGTGAAAATCAACGCGCAGATTGTTGAGAGCCTTGGCCGCGCCGCTATTGGAAAAACGGTCGATATAATCATAGAGCTGGCGGATATTCATGGAATTGACATCAAGCCGTTGTCTTAAAAAATCCTTTGGCGTTTCCCTGATATCCATTAGCTTTTCTTCGTGAAAAGTAACTACTTCTTCGGCGGTCGGGTTGGCCGGGTCGTAGGCCGTCATGTGGCACTGGATAAATTTCCAGGCGATTCCGGTCCATTTGCCTTTGAGGGCGATGATTTTTTCCTGAAGATTTTGCCGGTCATCCTGCCCAAGGATGGTGATTCCCTCGAGATCGTAATTATTAGGATCAAAAGAATCGATAAAGTAAAGCCGGTTTTTCAGTCCATAAAAGGTGAGGTTCTGGATTTTATCGCGCTTCTTTTCCTCGGTATCGGCCCTCAAAATAATGTTTTCATTGCGGATTTCATTGGAGGAGAAGGACGCCTGGGGGACGTAACGTTCGTTGACCCAGAAAATGAAGGCTGAAACAATAATACTAAAAGTGATAGCCGGCCTGACGATTTTCCAAAAGCTTAAACCGCTGGAACGTAAAACAATAATTTCATTGTTTTGGTTGAGGTGGCTGAAGGTCAAGAGGACGGAAATTAAGCAAGCGATCGAAGCGGTCTGGACAATGATAATGGGGAAAAAGGACAAATAGTAGTTTAGTAGGATTTCAACCGGGACCTTGCGGTCGATCAGTTCGTTTAAGTTGCTGGCGATGTCGATCAGGATATAAAGAAATGAAAAAATAAGGATGGTTGAAAAGAACGAGGTAACAATGGATCTTGTGATGTAGCGGTCTAGGATGCGCATAGCCGATAATTTAAGATTAGGGCGACGGCTGCCCCTAAGATATTCGGGGCCCACATGGTCAACGCCGGCGGAGAAATATTTTGCACGCTTAAGGCTTCGCACCCGAGTGAAATCAGGTAATAAACGGCGGCACAAAAAATCGCAAGTACGACATTGGCAGTTCGTTCCCGGCGGTGGGTGATGACGGCAATCGGAAAGCCGAGTAAAATAAATATGAGGCTCGAAAATGACCAGGTAATCTTTCGGTGGTATTCGGCAACCAACGGCGAGAAATCGACCGACATCTGTTTGTAGCTTTGAATCTTTTCCCTAAGCTCGCTTAAGGTCATGCTTTTTGGTTTTTTTTCGAGCGTTTTTTCATCGTTGGTAGCCATGTCGAGCGTCATAAAATAAGTTTTGAAGTTGAGCTTATAGAAACTCTGGGGATTCTCAAAATTAGGTTCATCGGATGTGCCGTTAAGAAGCTTGAGCTTGATTTTGCTTTCTCCCGGAACGGGAGTAAACTCGCCTTCTTTGGCAATGATGGTGCGGGTTGGTTTTCCGTCAGGCTGGGGCTGGTAAATGCGAACGTTGTAGAGTTTATTGCCGTCAATGTGATAAATAAACAGGATTTGATTCTTAAAAGCGCTGATAAAAGACCCGGCTTCAAGCGCGGCGGCGGGGTTTTTAGCCCCGATGTCTTTGAGGATTTTTCTTTGCTCGTGGTGGGCGTAGGGGATGATGCGTTCGTTGAGGATCACAGAGAATAGGCTGAGCGTGATCCCTAAAACAAATAATGGCAAAAGCAGTTTTTGCAGGTGGATACCGCTGGCGCGCATCGCCAGGATTTCATTATCAGCGGAGAATCGGCTAAAGGTGAGAATAACGGTTGTCAGGCAGGCAATCGGTAGGGTATAACCCAAAAGAAGCGGGACATACAGCAAAAATATTTTTCCGACTGATTCGAGGCTGACACCCTTGTTGATGACAAGATCCGTCAGACGGATGAGGTTACCCAAAAGAAAAACACATGTTAAGACGCCCAACGATAAGGAAAATGGTAAGACGCACTCTTTGAGGATATAGTTCCTGAGGATTCTCATGTGTTACGATCCAATGGCTAATGTGAGAACGCCAACTTTTTTTGCGCCGGATTCTTTTAAAAGGCGCGCCGCTTCCGAAACGGTTGCGCCCGTCGTCAATAAATCGTCGATGACCAGTACGGATT
The DNA here is from genome assembly GCA_964515035.1 of uncultured Planctomycetales bacterium. GTDB lineage: Bacteria > Omnitrophota > Gorgyraeia > Zapsychrales > CAZBRU01 > CAZEUO01. The sequence goes on along the minus strand of CAZEUO010000002.1, from coordinate 83,422 downwards.
TATTTTTAAATGCTAAAGGGTCTTTTATTCTAAAGGCTCCGTGGATGTTTGTCCAGCGGTCTTTTTTACCCAATAGGGCTTGATTGGAAGTATTCTTCATGCGGAAGAGGTTATTTTTGATGGTAGGAATTTTTAACGTTGTCCCCAGGCCTTCTAAGAGCAGTTGAGACTGGTTGTATCCGCGTTCCCGGGCGCGCACACAATGAAGCGGAACCGGCACGGCGGCCTCAAAGCCAGAAAGATCAACGGCATAGCAATTTAGGAATTCAATCATCAAATGCGAAAAATATGTCCTGAGGTAGGTCTTTTGCTGGTATTTAAAGCAATGAATCAGTTGCTTCATGGTTTTATTGTAGATGGTTGCAGACCAGGCATGGTCAAAGAAATAATCCGTTTGCCGGCACTCATGGCATAAAACAGGCGAAGATGAAGAATTGGTTGTGTGTCGGGAGCAAATCCGGCAAAACGGCGGACGGTTTAACTCGACGGTTTCCTGACAAGCGGCGCAAAGGCACTGGGAGTTCTGTGATGTTTTGATTCTGGTTTTGCAAACTGCACAAGAGGCGGGGTATAACAGAGTGCAGATATCCTGGAAAACACGGCGAAGCATAGCCGCTATGTTATCACGCGTGTCTTTGAGCGTCAATTGCGGTAAATCCCTCGACGCGCTCACTTC
>CAZEUO010000002.1:73701-82736 GCA_964515035.1 uncultured Planctomycetales bacterium | reverse complement strand
CGGAAGATGGAGAATGCGACAGCGCCTGCCAAGATTAAAAGAAAGAAAAGGGGAGTGTAGCGAGCCCGAAGGGCGAGCGCGTCGAACCATAAACGCCTTGTCAGCGATAAGGATAAGGGGTATAATACCTCAAATTTTGGCCGAAAAACTTTTTTACCTCACCCGAATTTTACTGTTTATCCTTTGAAAGGAATGGGGATAGATAAATTGAATCATTTGAAGATTAAAATCGGTTGTACCCCCGAAGAGTTGGTCAAGGCCCAACGGTTGCGCCACGAAATTTTTAATATTGAGATGCAGTCGGGTGCGGCAGAGGCACATGCGAGTATTGACCATGACCGATTTGATGATATTTGCGATCATATTATCATCATTGACGAGGACAAGGATGCGATTGTGGGAACATACCGCCTGCTTTTGGGGAGTGTTGCGGCTGAGAATAACGGATTCTATTCGGAAACAAAGTTTCATCTGGATCCGGTTAAGCGGCTCAAAGGCGGAATGCTGGAAGTCGGCCGGGCTTGTATTCAGAAGGATTACCGCCGCGGCAAGGTTCTTAATCTTCTTTGGCAGGGAATTGCCCATTACTGTAAAGAACGCCAGGTGCGTTATATCTTCGGATGCGCGAGTATCATGACGGCCGATCCCCGGCAGATTAGCGAATATTACTGCATGTTGAAGGCGTTGGGGCTGGTGAAACAGATGGGCATTGAACCGGCCGATAAAACCCGTGCGATTGCTTTAGATGAAACTATTGCTGTCGAAAACCCAAAGAAAATTTTTCTTAAATTACCGGTGCTTTTTAAAGGATACATGAGCTTAGGGTTAAAAGTTTGCAGTTGTCCTGTTGAGGGAAATTTCGGATCAGCCATCTTTTTCGTTTTACTGGATATGGCCGATATGAATAAATCCTATAAACGGCGGTTTTTGGGCGATTATTTGAATGAACCCTCATCGGAAAAAAGTTAACGTTATGAAGCAACATTTTAAATGGGCCCTGATTGTCTTAAGTTTTTGTCTCTTTCTTTTGGTATCAGCTATCGGGCAGACGGTTGCGTTTCTTTTTCCATCAAGACGCTGGCATCTGATGAGCCGTTTGACTTATATTTTGATGGGGGAACTTTTGAAGATTTTAGGTTTTCGAATCAAGGTAGAGGGAAATGTGGCATATCTCAAAGAACACGGAAATCTCATCATCAGCCGGCATGTCAGTTATACCGATGGATTAATACTCGGCGGGTTGACTCCGGCTGTTTTGGTTTCAAAAAAGGATGTCAAAAAATGGCCTCTATTCGGGCAAGTCGTCGCTATCTCCGGAACGATTTTTGTTGACCGCATGAACAACAAGGACTTTTCCTATCTCGACCAGATGACGGAACTTTTGAAAAGCAAAGTTACGGTTGTTGTTTTTCCCGAGGGCACCTCAACGAATGGAGCGGTTGTTAAGCCCTTTCAATCAGTTTTTTTTAAGGCCCCCATTGAGGCTGGGGCCAGCATTCTTCCGGTGACGATTTCATATTTGAAAATTGATGGCGCGGAAATAACCGCGGCGAATCGGGGGGATATCGTTTGGTACGGCCAGGTCGGATTTTTTAATCACCTTTGGAATCTTTTGCAATTTAACCGCATCGATGTGACTGTGACGGTTCATGACAAGATCGAAGTTAAAGATTTTTCCGACAACTCAAATGGACGAAAGAATTTAAACCAGCGGTGTCAGCAAATGATTGTCGAAAAGGCGGGGCTTCACGACTTTATTGCTGTTGGCAGTGTTTTCGAAAACGGAGTATCTGCGTCCGCCCGGGGGCCGGCAAATTAATATGTCCAGGAATCCGGCCATATCATTGCAAAAGTTGTCTTTCGGTTTTCATATCCCGGAAAAAATTATCCCGTGGCTTTTGTTCATTGGCAGTATCATTTTTTTTATGCAGGGTTTAGATATCCACGGGATCGAATACCGGGACGATGAAATTTTCTATTACCGCAGCACAAGCGAGATGGTTGCGCAGGGCAATTATCTCTCACCGACGTATTTTGGCGAAAACCGCTTTCAAAAACCAATTTTTTTCTATTGGCTCATTATTCTGTCTTATCAAATTTTCGGACAAGGATGGTTTGCCGCCAGGTTTGTTTCTGTTGTCTTTGCCGGGCTAACGATGGCCGTGACATGGGCCATCGGCCGGGAACTCTTTGATAAAAAGACGGCAACATTAAGTTGTCTGATATTGGCCAGCGTGCCTTTATTTTTCCGTCACGCCAAAAATGCCGTCCCCGATATGGCACTCAATTTCTTTATTGTCGGGGCGCTTTACTGTCTGTTGAAATTTTTTCAGGACCCGTCTCGGCGGATTTATGGCAACTTATTTTTTATATCCTGCGGGTTGGGTTTTATGATCAAAGGTTTTGCAGCCGTCGTGATTCCGTGTGTTTCGTGTTTGATTTTGTCAGGAATTCAACGAAGGGGCGAAGTTTTAAGGAAAATCAATTTTCCCTTTGGACTTTTAATTTTGGCAGTCATCGTTTTGCCGTGGTTTTTATTTATGGTTGCAAAACATGGCGGTGGCTACCTGTATTACGTTCTTCATGCAGAAACTCTGGAGCGGGCGGTATCGACGTCCCAAGAAGGCAGCCCTGTTTTTAAAATTATTAAAATATTTTTTACCAATGCTGCATTTTATATTCGTACGATTTTTTCCTACTTTGCCCCATGGTGCCTGTTTCTCGTTGGCGCGATTCCTTTTGCGGTGAATGCGGTTATTAGAAAAAAAGAAAAAAATGAATCGTTCCTTTTTCTTTTGGTATGGTTTTTGGTCGGATTTTTGTTTTTCTCGCTTATTGCTTCTAGAATTAATCACTTGATTTTGGCCATTACGACTCCTTTCGCGCTTCTTTTAAGCGGTTTCTTCCTCATCATTTTTGAACGATCCTCTCAGGCGGCGACGGCCGTAGGGATTTTCACCAAAACGATTGTTGTTGTTTTAGCAGGCCTGGGATTTTTGGGTTTAATGTTTATCCGGGTTATTTTATTAGGCGGGTCGGTGTGGTGGGTATGGGCGTTTTTGCTTATTTTTACTGTTCTTGTTTTATGGATTTCTAAAACCAGGGATTATTTTGTTGTGCCGTTAGCTTTGGCCGGGGTTGCCCTCCTTGTCCTTTCGCATTCAACGCTTCTCTCAAAGGCAGGGCTGGTTTCGCTTTCCAGCTTGCAGGAAATTACGGCGACGGTAAATCGGCAAATCAAACCGGGGGAAATTTTTGCAGTGGGTAGTCATGATATTCACGAAAAGGAACTGCAAATTTACTTTAACGATCCGGTTTTAAAGGCGGCCACCAGTATTCCGGCAGAAACCCGTGAAAAGCTCAAAGAGCTTTTTCAAAGTCCACGGACGGTCTATTGCCTTTTTACGGAAGATGGTTACCGTACTTTTTTAAAAGATTCCGGGCTGACGCTGCAGGTGCTCAAAGAAAACTTAATTTTTCGGCGCAGGATTTATCCTGACAAAAAGCTTTTTCAGGCATTTTTAGAATTCGACCGCCTGACTGTTCAGCGGTACTTTATGGAAAAAATTATTTTAGTGGTTCGACGCGCCCCCACTGCTGTCTTGCGATAGCAAGACGTGGAGGCTTGCTCACCACGAGTTGTGATGTCGACCATCTCGCCCCGGCAAGCGGAAACGGCGGGCCGGGGAGCAAGTCAGCCCGCAGGGCGAACGCGCCGAGGGATCATTTTTTGGAGATCTGATGTTTGAGTATTCCGTCGTTACGCCGGTTTATAATGAAACCGAGTCTTTAAGCCCGCTCTTTGCGCAGCTGAAAAGTCAGTTGGACGCGCTGCACAGTCCTTATGAAGTTATTTTTGTCAATGACGGCTCTACGGATGGATCTTTACAAAAACTCCGGGAGTTTCAGAAGGAATTTCCTGAACGAGTGCGCGTTATTCATCTTCCCCAGCGGCAAGGGCAGACCTATGCGCTTAAAGTCGGCATTGGACAGGCAATCGGGCGGATTATCATTACGCTTGATGCCGATTTGCAAAATGACCCGGCTGATATTCCTAAGCTTTTGGCCAAGATCTCCGAAGGCTATGATCTGGTTTGCGGGTGGCGCAAATCCCGGCATGATACTCCCTTAAAAATGGCATTGTCAAAATTTGGCAATGTCCTTCAGCGCATTTTTACCGGAATGACAATTCACGATATTTCTTGCACGCTGCGGGCTTACAAACGTGAATGCGCCAAACAATTGTCGTTGGAATGGGAAGGGCAGCACCGGTTTATTCCACTCATATTGTCAAAAAAGGGGTTTAAAGTTAGTGAGATTGTTTCCAATCATCGCGTCCGTCAATATGGCTTTTCAAAATACGGCCATAAAAGAATTTTTCGGGTTATGACTGACTTTTTTAGGGTACAATTCAATTGAGGTGGCATATGAATCTGTGGGTCATTTTTGGGTTTTTGGGGCAATTGTTGTTTAGCCTGCGGTTTGTGGTACAGTGGATTTGTTCGGAGAAGAAAAAGCAAAGCTGCATCCCTCTCGCATTCTGGTATTTCAGTATTGCCGGCGGGCTTGTGCTGTTGGTATACGCAATTTACCGGCAGGACCCGGTTTTCATCGTCGGACAGGTCGTAGGTCTTTTTGTCTATGCCCGTAATTTAATTTTAATTGCCAACCATCAAAAAGTTGGGCAGGTTGTTTCATAGGGCATCATAAAAGAGGAAGCTGAATTTTACAAGGGAACGAAAGAAAGGATTGTTATGAAAGACTCCGGAAGCCAGCTGCTTAAGAAAAGATTGCTTAAGATTTTGCTGACCGATGCCTTTTTAAAAGAAAAGGTCAGATTATCGTCCGGCAAGGAAAGCGATTTTTATATTGATGCCCGGCGTGTGACATTAAGCCCTGAAGGGGCAAATCTTTGTGCCAAAATTATTTTGGATATCCTTAAAACTGGAAAGGTCGACGCCATCGGCGGCCCCACAATGGGCGCGGATCCTTTAGTTGGCGCTATTGCTGCCATTAGTTTTGAACAAGGACAACCGGTGAATACATTTATTGTTCGTAAAGCCCCCAAGCCCTATGGAAAGCAACAGCAAATTGAAGGACCCCTCTTAAAATCCGGTGCCAGCATTGTGCTGATCGATGATGTGGCAACGACAGGTCAATCATTTCTTCAATCAATAGACGTTTTAAAACAGCTTGGCATTGAAGTGCGCAAGGCTGTGTGTGTTGTTGATCGCGGGGAAGGGGCCAAAGAGGCCCTGGCCCAACGCCATTGCGAACTCATTTCTATTTTTAGTTCTTCCGATTTTCCTAAATAGCCGCCTTCTATGCGAAAAATTGTTTTAGCCTCGGCATCGCCTCATCGGCAAAAGCTTCTCAAGCTTTTAAAAATTTCTTTTACCGTAAAACCGAGTCGTGTCAAAGAATTGACCCGCATCACGACAACATGCGCCGATTTGGTTAAGAAAAACGCGTTGTTAAAAGCCAAAGATATCGCCAAGAAAACCAAAAACGGTATCGTGATCGGGGCCGACACGTTGGTTTATTTAGGGGGAAAGGAAATTGTCGGCAAACCAAAGAACCTCAAACAAGCCAAGAGACTCTTAAAAATATTATCCCATCGTTGTTCGTGGGTTTATACGGGTTTGGCCGTTATTGATCCGCAATCACAAAAAACTCTGGTCAGTTATGAAAAGACAAAATTGTGGATGTATCCGATGAGCGATCGTGAAATCGACCGATATTATCAATTTATTTCTCCCACTGACAAAGCCGGCGGATTTGATGTCCAAGGCAAGGGCAGCCTTTTGATCCGTCGCATGGAAGGGTGTTATTTTAACGTTGTGGGTTTGCCGGTTGCCAAACTCGCGCAGATGCTAAAAAAATTCGGTATTTCAATTCTCATGTTATTTTTCATGATAGCCTCCAACGGCTGTGTGACCGAATACAACCTGGCGACTCAACAGGAAGAAACGCTTTTGATCGGGACTGAAAAAGAAGTCAAGCTGGGGGAGGCCACCGCCGAGGCCTTTGAGAAAGAAGCCAAGCTTGTCCAGGACATCGACGTCAACGAGCGTGTCTCGAATATTTTAGACGAAATCGTTGAGGTGTGCGACCGCAAAGAATTAGTTTATAAAATCAAGGTGGTGGATGAAGACCTTGTGAATGCCGTGAGCTTACCGGGAGGATACATTTACATCTACAAAGGCTTGATTGATAAAGTCAAAAGTGACGACGAGCTAGCCTGTGTCATCGCTCATGAGGTGGGACATATTACGGCTAAACACGCTGTTAAGAAATTGCAATCGCTTTATGGTTATACCTTCCTAAAAGTTCTTTCGGTTCAAACGACCAATGCCGATTTTTCCAGAGGCGTTGATTTGGCCTTTGGTTCGGTTTTTCTAGCCTATTCAAGGGAAGATGAATTCTTAGCCGATAAACTTGGCATCAAGTATGCTAGAAAAGCCGGATACAATCCGGAAGGGATGGCTGGTTTCCTAAAAAAACTCGGCGAACTTCAAGAAAAAGAATCACCCAAGCAATTTAATTACTGGCGGACCCACCCTTACATTTCCCAGCGCATTTCGGCTGCCAACCAGGAAGTCACGGGGAGCCTCGAATTTAAAGATTATTTAAATCTCATTGGTGAGGATCGCTAAAATGACGCAACGTTTAAACATTTGTTTAAGCGCTATTATTTTTTTAGTTGCGATTTCGGCTTGCGTATATTCAGCCCAAAGACAGCAAGACCGGGTTTGTTTTTCTTCCAATTGTGTCAATGTTGAAGTGGTCAAGGAGGGAGAGAAGCTGATGCGTGGGCTGCAATATCGAAAAGCGTTAGCGCAGGACAGCGGAATGCTTTTTGTTTTTCCGGATGACTCCTTGCACCGGTTTTGGATGAAGGATACCCTCATCCCCTTGGATATGATCTGGCTCAACGGGCAGAAAAACGTTATTTTTATTGAGACGCATGTGCCTGTGTGTGTTTTGGATCCCTGCCCAACGTACGGCCCAAAACAGGAATCCCGTTTTGTTTTAGAGGTCAATGCGGGGCATGCAAAAGCAATGGGGATTGAAATCGGTTCCAAAGCCGGTTTTACGTTTTATCCATAATGGCAAGCCGCTGAATGCGGAAATCAGGCGCGTGACTCTGGTAGTGGAAGGCAATTGGTGTTAGAATAAATGCTGATGGAGAGTATGCCCGGCGTCTTTAACGTTGAATCGTATCATTTGAATCCTTATTTTATTCCCCCAACAATTGTTGCCTTTTTGGTGATAGTCGTTGGATTTTTTATTTATAGCCTGGAAAAGAAATCCAGTTTTAACCGCTCATTCCTCTATCTGTGCCTTAGCGCTGCCGTATGGCTTTTTGGCAACGTCCTCGTTTTATTGTCGCGATCCGAAATCGCGGCCGGTTTTTGGGCCCGGTTCCTTTATATGGGCCTCATCCTTATTCCCGTCACCGTTTTTCACATTACCGTTACCTATACAAACCGTTATTTACAGGAAAAGCCGTTTGTTATTTCTGCGTACGGGGCCGCTTTGGTTTTCATGATTTTGACTTGGCAAAGCAATTCTTTTTCCGGGATGCGGGAGTGTTTTTTCGGGTATTATCCCGACGCTGGGTGGCTTAAATCCGTATTTCTTTTTTTGATTCTGTTTTTTTCCGGGTTGGGGTTGCAAAATTTAATCAATTATTACCGCAACTCGAAAGACTTGAATGAAAAGAAGCGAACCAAGCATTTGACGATCGCCTTTATTTTTGCAACGTTGAGCTATGTCGACATCCTTGCCAGTTACGGAATCGGTATTTACCCTTTCGGTTACTTGGCCGTTTTGTGTTTTATTCTGATCCTGACCTACTCCGTCATTAAATACCATAATTTGATGGTGATGCGCTATTCCCAGGAGTTGGAGAAAGACGTCGAAAAGAAGACCTCCGAGATTAACCACATTATCGGAGAATTAAGAGCGACACAGCTAAAACTTTTGGAGACTGGAAAAGTTTCCGCCCTGGCAAGCTTGAGCGCGGGGATTCTTCACCAGATCAGCCAGCCGATTACCGCCATTCATGGATTTGTCCGGTTTATCAAAAAAGAAATGAGTGAAACTGATCGCTTTTATAAGGCCATCGCGCTGATGGAGGAACAATCGGTTTATTTAAAAGATATGCTGGAAGATTTGATGGAATTGATCCGCCACCGGGAAGTAAGAAAAGAAAATGTCGATATCAATTTCTGCATCAAAAGGGCAACGAATTTGTTAACCGATGAGTTAAGAATCAGGCGAATCAACTGGGATTTGGATTTGGCACAACATCTCCCTAAGGTTTACGCCGATAGCGTCCATTTGCAGCAGATTTTTATGAATATCATGGTGAATGCCATGGAGGCGTTGGTCGCTTTACCCAAAGGATCCACGCGCTACATTAAAGTGACGACATGTCTTGATGAATCCAATCAAAAGGTTGTCGTCATTTTTGAAGACACGGGGCCGGGGATAACGCCGGATATTGAAAAACAAATTTTTGAACCGTTTTTTTCGACCAAAACAAAAGGATCCGGAATTGGTTTGGCGCTTAGTAAAGATCTTTTGGCGGAACATCAAGGAGAAATTAAAATCGAAAGCAAAGAAGGAATCGGGGCGATTTTCGTTTTAAAATTTCCCTGCGCCTCCGTGATTGCACAATCTGCGGCAAGTGCGCAGGAAACAAAATAACCAAAAGGAATAGATGGCTGAGGAATTGAGCATCCTGGTAGTCGACGATCAGAAAATCATCGGGGAACTCTTTGATTTTACTCTCGGGTTTAGCGGTCATCAGATTAAGGTTGTCGACAACGCCCGCGCGGCTCTGAGTGCAATCCAGGAGGAAACGTTTGACATCGCCTTTGTTGATATTGTGATGCCGCAAACAGACGGCATTGATACCTTAAAAGAAATGAAAGCGATTGCGCCAAGGCTTCCGGTTGTCATGATGACCGGCTATGCGATGGACGAGAGAAAGAAGGAGGCCCAAAAACTGGGGGCCGCTGCTTGCC
>CAZEUO010000002.1:73184-73691 GCA_964515035.1 uncultured Planctomycetales bacterium | reverse complement strand
CTTGCCTTAAAAAACCTTTTGAAATTGAAGATGTTAAAAGGGTGATTAGGGATGTTTTAAATAAAGAGGTTTAACGTTTTGGCAGGGACGGAAAAATTGCTGCGCTAAAAAGGCGCGGCTATTTTGTTTTTAGAGGTATTCCCTCGCTCACTCTTGCCTGCGGCAGGCAGGTCGTTCACTCGGGATAAATTCGGTCATAAACTTACGTCGCTAACGTTCCGTAAGTCCAGACCTCATTTATTGGGACGGTAGATGTGGGAACTCAAACCAAAAAACGCCTCGGCTGATTCCATAAACGTTTCGGAAAGAGTGGGGTGAGGATGGATACTCAGTTTGATATCCGAAACGACGGCGCCCATTTCAACGGCTAACACGCCTTCGGCAATTAGCTCGCCGGCACCGACACCGACGATGCCGACACCTAAAACGCGTTCGGTTTCGGGGTCTAAAATTAATTTTGTCAATCCGTCGTTACGGTCGAGTGTTGTGGCTCGCCCTGAGGCGCCC
>CAZEUO010000002.1:69382-73174 GCA_964515035.1 uncultured Planctomycetales bacterium | reverse complement strand
GCCCCAGGGGAATTTAGCGATCTTGATCTGACGTTTTTCTCTTTCGGCTTGGGTTTCGGTTAAGCCGCACCAGGCCATTTCGGGGTCAGTAAAAACAACGGCGGGAATGGCTTTGGGTTCGAAGGCGACTTTGTGGCCGAGGATAGCTTCAACGGCGACTCGCCCTTCGTGGGAGGCCTTGTGCGCGAGCATGGGTTCTCCGGCGATGTCGCCGATCGCATAAATATTGGGTTCTTTTGTCTGGCGTTGGGCATTAACTTTCACAAAACCTTTTTGATCCAATTCCACTTTTGTGTTTTCTAATCCAAGCCCGGTCGAATTGGGTTTACGGCCAACAGCGATCAATACTTTATCAAATATCTTTTCTTTTTCCTTAATGTCAGCGCCTTCAAAAGTGACGCGAATGCCGTTTTTTTCCGCTGTCATTTTCGTGACTTTGGTATTGAGCATGACGGCGTCAAATTTTTTCTCAATATTTTTCTGCAAAATTCGCGTCATATCCCTGTCGCCGCCCGGCAAGAGGCCGGACGTCATTTCCACAACCGACACCTCGGAGCCGAGGGCCTCATAGACCGTCCCCAATTCCAACCCGATATATCCGCCGCCGACAACTAAAAGTGTTTTGGGGATATCTTTTAATTCTAAGGCGCCGGTGGAATTTAAAATGCGTGGGTCATTGGGTAAATCCGGTAACGTAATGGGGCGGGACCCTGTCGCGATGATGGCATGCTGGAATGAAAGCTCTTCTTGCGATCCGTTATCTTTTTGAATGGTTAACGTATGGGCGTTTGTAAAACCGGCACGGCCTTGCAAATAGGTAATTTTGCGCTGCTTGCACAATTGCCCCAGGTTCCCCGTCATTTTCGTAACAACGCCGTCTTTCCAGGCGCGCATCTTGTTGATATCAATTTTCGGTTCGGCAAATTCAATGCCCCAGTTTTTAGCCTCTTTCGTTTCGGCTAATACTTTGGCGACATGGAGCAACGCCTTGGAAGGAATGCAGCCGCGGTAAAGACAGATTCCACCGGGGTTGACCTCGACATCGACAAGGGTGGTCGCAAGCCCCATGTCAGCGGCTAAAAAAGCGGCAACGTACCCGCCGGGCCCGCCGCCAATGACAACCAGTTGTGTCGTTTTTGCCGTGCTCATAAGAGATTAACCTTCAAGTTCCATAAGGAAGGGTTGTTCGACGGCCTCGATGATCCAGCGTAAAAAACGCGCCCCGTCGGCACCATCAATAACGCGATGGTCGTAGGATAAACAAAGAGGAAGCATGAGCTTTGGAGAGCAGAAATTACCGTTGTAAAGCGGTTCCATGGAACTGTGCGAAACACCCAAGATAGCCACTTCAGGGGAATTGACAATCGGGGTAAAGGCCGTACCGCCGATGGAGCCTAAATTAGTGATCGTGAAAGTCCCGCCCTGCATTTCTTCAAGCGTGGTTTTTTTATTGCGGGCTTTTTCGGAAAGCTGGACTAGCTCAACCGCAAGTTCGACAATGCCTTTTTTGTCCACGTCTTTAACGACAGGCACGATCAAACCGCGGTCGGTATCAACGGCAATGCCAATGTTGTAATATTTCTTGTAAATGACCTCATTTCGGACCATATCGATTGTGGCGTTAAATTGCGGAAAATTCTTCAAGGCCGAGGCAATCACCTTCATTAAAAAAGGCGTAATGGTCAATTTGCCGCCCTTGGCTTCGACTTTTTTTGCAAATTTTTTCCGCAGGATTTCCAAATCCGTAATATCGGCTTTATCGAATTGAGTCACGTGCGGGATAGTGGCCCAGGCATAGCTTAAATGTTCAGCGGCCTTTTTGCGCAATGGACTCATCGGTTGTTTTTCGATTGAACCCCACTTTGAGAAATCGGGGAGAGTCACGGCAGTTATGGCTGTGCCGGCGGGACCGCGAATGGCGCCGGTATTTAATGCCTTGGCATACGCCTTAACGTCTTCAATGGAAATTCTTCCCTTGGGCCCGGATCCGGGGACGCGATGAACATCGATTCCAATCTCGCGGGCAAAACGGCGCACCGACGGCGCGGCCGCGACATCGGTACGAACTTCAATGGTTGATTGGCCAGGTGGTTGAAAATCCTGAAAGGCAGGTTGTTCGATTCTTGGTGATTCAATGTGTGCGGGTGCTTGCGAAATTTGAACCTGTGGTTTTGCCGGTTCGGATTTCATAGGGGGCGCCGCCGGCGATTCACTTATGGAGGCGGCGCCTGCTGCGCCGGCTTCAACTTTCATGATGACTTGCCCGACCTTGACTTCGGTACTGAGCTTGATGAGAATTTCTTTTACGACACCGCTGATAGAGGAGGGAACTTCCAATACGGCCTTGTCGGTTTCGAGTTCGAGGATAGGCTGTCCGTTAGAAACCTTATCGCCGGGTTTTATCATAATTTTAGTGACAACACCGGACTTAATGTTTTCGCCGAGGCCGGGAAGTTTAAATTCGGTAAGCACGCGCGGTCCTTTCCTTTATGAAATCATGGGGTTCAATTTTTCAGGATTGATCCCAAAATCTTTGATAGCTTTCTTAACCGTTTCGGGTTTGATTTTTTCTTCGCGAGCCAGGCCTGTGAGTGTAGCCAAAACAACATAACGTTCGTCAACTTCGAAGAAATCGCGTAATGACTTGCGGCCTTCGCTGCGTCCGAAACCGTCGGTCCCAAGCGAAATCAATTTTCCGGGAATCCAGCGCGCTAAAGAATCCGGGAGTATTTTTAAATAATCAGAAGCGGCAATAAAAACACCGTTTTCCTTAGCCAGGCATTGATGGATATAAGGCATCCTGGGTTTTTCGGTCGGGTGGAGCATGTTCCAGCGTTCGCAGTGAAGTGCGTCACGATGCAGTTCGGTATAACTTGTGATGCTCCAAATATCCGCGCAACAATCGTATTTTTCTTCCAGAGTTTTTTGGGCTTTGATGACTTCATTTAAGATTGCGCCGCTTCCAAAAAGATGAACACGCAATTTCGCTTTCTTTTTCGTCGAAGCTTTAAATTTATACATCCCTTTAAGAACGCCTTCCTTGATGTCCTTTCCTGCGGGCATGGCCGGCATAGGGTAATTTTCGTTCCCGACGGTCAGGTAATAAAAAACACTTTCCTGTTTTTCATACATGCGATAAATGCCGTCGCGGATAATGATGGCAAGTTCGTGGGCAAAGGCCGGGTCGTAGCTGATTAAATTCGGCACACCGGAGGTTAAAACATGGCTATGGCCGTCTTGATGCTGGAGGCCTTCGCCGGCTAAGGTTGTTCGCCCGGCTGTTGCCCCGACCATAAAGCCCCGGCAACGCGAATCTGCGGCCGCCCATACCAAATCACCGACACGTTGATAGCCGAACATCGAATAGTAAATATAAAACGGAATTGTGTTAATGCCGTGCGTTGAATAAGCAGTCCCGGCGGCGATAAACGACGACATCGAACCGGCTTCGGTAATGCCTTCTTCCAAAATCTGTCCGTCTTTAGCTTCTTTATAATAAATAAGGCTGTCGGCATCGACGGGTTCATAAAGCTGACCCAAATGGGAGTAGATTCCGCATTGGCGAAAGAGCGATTCCATTCCGAAGGTGCGCGCCTCATCGGGAACAATAGGGACAATGAGTTTTCCGATTTTTTCATCGCGTAAGAGCTTTGAGAGGATGCGGACATAAACCATAGTTGTCGAAACCTCGCGGCCTTCCGTTCCTTTATAAAATTCTTCAAAGAATTCTTCGGGTGGTGTTGAGAGCGGCGTACTTTTTTCGCGTCGCGCGGGAAGATACCCGCCGAGTTT
>CAZEUO010000002.1:68224-69372 GCA_964515035.1 uncultured Planctomycetales bacterium | reverse complement strand
TGGGGAAGATAGCCTCCTAAACTTTTTCGGCATTCATGCAAATATTTCATCTCCGGAGAATCGTCTGCGGGCTTATAAAACGGTGCCTGGGCGATTTCTTCGTCAGAGATGGGAATGGAAAAACGGGCGCGAAATTCACGAAGTTCGTCTTCATTCATTTTCTTTTGCTGATGAGTGATGTTTTTCCCTTCGCCGGCTTCCCCCAAACCGTAACCCTTAATTGTCTTGGCGATAATTACGGTCGGTGAGCCTTTATGAGCAACGGCGGCTTTAAAGGCGGCAAAAACTTTTTCGGGGTCATGCCCGCCGCGTTTCATTTTGCGGATTTGTTCATCGGAGAGGTGTTTGGCCATTTCCAAAAGTTTAGGATTGGCGCCAAAGAAATGGTCACGAATATATTTACCGGATTCAACAGTATACTTTTGATATTGGCCGTCGACAACCTCACCCATTCTTTTGACCAAAAGGCCTTCGCTGTCTTTTGCCAAGAGGGAGTCCCAATCGCTGCCCCAAATAACTTTAATGACATTCCAGCCGGCACCGCGAAAGGCTGCTTCGAGTTCCTGGATGATTTTTCCGTTGCCGCGCACGGGGCCATCAAGCCGTTGTAAGTTGCAATTGACGACAAAAATGAGGTTATCCAATTTTTCGCGTGAAGCCATGGTGAGGGCACCCAACGACTCCGGCTCGTCCGATTCGCCGTCACCCATGAAAACCCAAACTTTGCTGTCTGATCTTTGTTTTAAGCCCCGGTCTTCTAAGTAGCGGATGAAGCGCGCCTGGTAAATACTCATGATCGGAGCAAGGCCCATGGACACGGATGGGTAATTCCAAAAATTTGGCATGAGCCAGGGATGGGGATATGAGGATAACCCGCCGCCTTCTTTTAACTCGCGACGAAAATTTTCTAACCGCTCAGCCGAAAGCCGTCCTTCTAAGAAGGCTCGAGCGTAAACACCGGGGGAGGCGTGGCCTTGAAAAAAGACAATGTCACCCTCCTGGTTTTCGTTGCCGGCCCGGAAAAAATGGTTAAAACCGATTTCAACAAGGGTAGCCGCCGAAGCGTAGGTTGAGATATGCCCGCCAATACCGGTTTCCATACGATTGGCGCGCACGACCATGGCCATGGCGTTCCAGCGGACCAGGCT
>CAZEUO010000002.1:66817-68214 GCA_964515035.1 uncultured Planctomycetales bacterium | reverse complement strand
AGGCTCTTAATGCGCCGTTCGATGTCCCGGTTTCCGGGGAAAGCTGGCTGTTTGTCTGCGGGGATTGTATTAATATATGGTGTACTAACGCCGAAAGGGACTTGAATTCCGGCCTGCTGGGCGCGGATTTTTAGCTGTTGGAGGAGGTATTGGACTTCCTGGGGGCTCTTGGTCTGCAGGACATAATCCAAAGAGCCCAGCCATTCCTTTATTTCAATATCATCCAGCTCGTGCATGTTCTTTTCAACAGCATCGCTCATGTATTCTCCCTTTGCGGAATTTTCAGTTGGCATTTTGAAGATAAAGGACCAAAACTGCGGTTATTGTATTATGGAATGGGGATGTGCGCAAGGAGAATTTAAAATTTTCAGGAAAAATTTACCTTTATTTTGTGGTTCGACGCGCCCCCGCTACTGTCTTGCAACAGCAAGACGCGGGGCTTGCTCACCACTGGATGGCGCGACGAACCACCCTGAGCGAGTCCCGAGCAATAGCGAGGGACGAGTCGAAGGGTCTTGGTCATTGAAATGAATACTACGGATATATCAGGGTTTCTAGTTGAAACTTGGTTTTAATCGCTGTTATAATAAGCCACAATGAAGGCGATTGCTGTCATACCGACTTACAATGAAGGGGGCAATATTGAGGCGCTCATTCGGGCTATTCTAAAAGCCGATTCCGGTATTCACGTGGTTGTAGTTGATGACCAGTCTACGGATGGGACAGCGGATGTTGTCAAAGGCCTTCTCCCAAACGAAAAAAGAGCCCATTTGATTGAAAAGACAACTCTTCGTAACGGAAGGGCTGCCGCGGATATTATGGGCATGCAGTATGCCCTGAAAGAAGGATTTGACTATATTTTCCAAATGGATGCCGATTTTTCTCATTCGCCCGAATATATCCCCGATTTCTTGCAGGCTACTGCCAAGAATGATGTTGTTATCGGTTCGCGGCTTATCAACGGTGGAGGGATTGTGGGCCGGGGTGCCGGGCGCAATATCATCACGGCCATTGCCAATGTCTATATTCGCTTTGTTCTTGGCTTGAAGGTCCGGGATTGCACTTCGGGTTATCGCTGTTACAAAAGAAACGTTTTAGAGTCTATCGGTCTCGGAGGCATGATGTCAACGGGCCCATCTTTGCTTGAAGAAATTCTTTTTGCCTGCCGAAAGCGCGGTTATCGTATTCATGAGATTCCCATCATCTTTAAAGATCGTGTTGCGGGAAAATCGAAACTGGGTGCCAAAGAACTCCTGAATGTCTTCCTAACGGTTTTAAAAATCAGGTTGAGACGTTGAGTAAAAATCGCGGGCACCTTTTAGCACTCGTATTCTTGGCTTTAGTGACGGCCTGTGTTTATAGCCCCTCGCTTTTCAATGGTTTTGTTTGGGATGATG
>CAZEUO010000002.1:66091-66807 GCA_964515035.1 uncultured Planctomycetales bacterium | reverse complement strand
GATGGCCAACTTATAGTGGAAAATAGGTTTATCAAATCCTGGCAAAACTTTCCGCACATTTTTACAAAAAATTATCTTACGGGTCCTTCCGATTTAAAAGATCTTCGCAAAAGGGACATTGGTTCGGGGGAGGCAACGTACCGGCCGGTTGTAACGGCGTCTTATTTTTTTGATTTTTCTCTTTGGCAACTCAATGCCTTCGGTTATCACCTTCACAACCTGATTTTGCATGTTTTCAACGTCCTGCTCGTCTATGGCCTGGCGTTTTTGCTATTACAGAGCCGGCGAGCGGGGATCATTGCGGGATTAATCTTCGCGCTGCATCCTGTTCAAACGGAAGCTGTACTGGGAATCTCTTTTCGCGAAGACCTGCAGGCGTTTTTATTTTTTATGTCAGCGCTGTTGCTTTATGTCCAATGGGCTTACAAGGGTACTCAGAAATTATTGTACCGGGCCTCGGTGGTATCTTATTTTTTTGCCATTTTTTCAAAAGAAATAGCGATAACGTTGCCGGTGATCCTCATGCTGTATGATTTTTATTTTATTTTTGATGGCAACAAAAAGAAATTCCTGAGCGGGGCATTGCGGCGATACGGAGGTTTTATTGCCATCGGAATTTTTTATTTGTGGGTATTGTTTTTTGCCATGGGGCGGTCAGCAGAATACCGCGCAGTATATCCGCCGGAAAGTTTTCTACTGGGTGCCCTGACAACGGG
>CAZEUO010000002.1:63142-66081 GCA_964515035.1 uncultured Planctomycetales bacterium | reverse complement strand
AGGTCCTGGCAAATGATTTGGTATGGCTGTTATTTCCTCTGAATATTCATCCGACGTTACCAGACTTTCAGTTTTTAATCCATACGATTTTAAGTGAAGAAGCCTGGATTTGTGTTTTGCTGGTTTTGATGACGGGGGCCCTGGCGGCAAAAATGTTTCGGACCTTAAAGGCCGCATCATTTTCTATCTTTTGGTTTTTTATAACGTTATTGCCGGTTGTGAATATTGTCCCCATTCAAAACATTTTTGCCGCCCGATACCTTTATCTTCCGGCGGCGGGATTTTGCCTTTTGGTGGCCGTGATATATGAGTTGGCGGCAAAGCGGGCCGGTGTTGTAGTCTCGGAGTTTTTAAAAATAATTTTGTCTGGAATTCTCATGTGTTATATTTTTTTGATTTGGCAGCACAATACCCGGTGGAACAATGAAATTAGCTTTAGGGGAGAGTTTGTAAAATATTATCCCCGCGTAAGTGATGCGCATAGAGATTTGGGTGGGGCGCTGTACAGGGGAGGTTTCTTTCCAGAAGCGAGACATGAACTGGAGTTGGCAAGAATCCTTAATCCTTCCGATATGAGAATATTAAATGATTTAAGTATCCTTGATTTGAAGGAGGGCCGGCTAAAGGAGGCTGCCGAAAAACTCAAAATCGTTATTCATTTCGATCCCCGTTACGATGAAGAGGTTTACAACACATACTGTTGTTTATTAGGGATGCAGGGGAAGTTTGTCGAATCCAAAACATGTCTTCAGGAGGTTATGACTCTTTTTCCCCGCTTTTCTGATGCTTACTTGAACCTTGCCAATGTTTATGAGAAGGGCGGGAATGACGATGCCGCCAGAAAGATTCTGCAGGAGGCATCCGGTTTATTTCCCGAGGATCGGAAGTTTCAGGAAAGACTAAAGGGGTTACGGTAAATGGAAGCTGACCTCTTTAGGGTCTTTCCTGACGAAATGAGGCTTAGGACTTGAATAAACGAATAGGTTTTCTTTCCGGAATGTCTCATTTTTTTTCCCGTCACCGGCTTTTATTAGTCGTCATCACCTTGATGATTCACGCATTCTCCTTAAGCAATTCCTTTGTCTGGGATGACTACGCGGTGATTGTTTATAACGATTTTGTAAAATCATGGGATAACTTTCCGCTTATCTTTTCACGGGATTATTTGTCGTCACCGGCGGATATTCAAAATTTAAAAAAAGGATTTGTCGGTTCGGGAGAGGCCAGTTACCGGCCTGTCGTGACGGCCAGTTATTTTGCGGACTATTCTTTATGGAAGCTCAATCCCTTTGGCTATCATTTGACCAATCTCATTTTGCATGTGATCTGCGTACTTTTGCTGTATGCCTTTGCAACGATTGTTTTACGTAACCAGAATTTATCTTTTTTGGCCGCACTTGTCTTCTCTTTACACCCTATCCAAACGGAGGCTATCGATAACATTTCCTTTAGGGAGGATTTATTGGCATGCCTGTTTTCTCTGGCGGCGATGATACTGTATCTGCGCTCAAAGGAAATGCCGGGGCCCAGGAGAATGATTTTTTACGGCACGTCTGTTTTTGCCTTCCTCCTGGCTGTTTTTTCAAAAGAAAGCGCAATTGTTTTGCCGCTTTTACTGGTGTTGTTTGATTTTTATTTCGATCATATCCCCGGAGGTTTTTGGCAGCGCCTAAAATCCAGTTATCTGGGTTATGGAGGGGCGGGATTATTTTATTTGTGGGTGTGGGCCGCGGTGTTTCCATCCCAAAACGAGCTTTTAACATTTCAGGGCCAAACGGCCTTTACCAATTTTTTGACAATGGCCAAGGTATTCGGGATTTATCTATTTTGGCTCTTTTTTCCCGTCGGAATTCACGCAACCGTTCCCGACGCATCGCTGGCGGAATTTTCATTGTTTTCTTTAAAAGTTCTAGGTTCTTTAATCGTTATCGTTTTATCGCTTTATTATGCCTTCCGGGCCAGAAACCGTTTTCAGGCGGCATCTTATTTTATCATTTGGTTTTTTGTCGCGCTCTTACCGATTGCCAACATTATCCCCATCCAAAATATTATGGCCGGCCGCTATCTCTATTTTCCTATGGTTGGATTCTCTTTGCTGGCGGCATTTTTTTATGGGCGTTTAGCGGATTTTAAAGTTCAAGGCGTTCGGCAGGGATTTATGAAAAGGGCCGCGGTTCTCTTAAGCGCGGGCCTGATTCTGGTCTATTGTGCCGTTTCGGTCTTAAGGACAATGGCGTGGAAGAATAACGATGTGTTTTTCTTAGACCTGGAAAAATATTATCCGCACAAGGCATGGATCCATAAGGGCTTAGGAAGTTACTATCTACAGGGTGGGAAATATCAGCAGGCTTTGGCCGAATACCAGCTGGCAAAGGAGTGTGACCCCGCGGATTTGGAGAGTTACGGACAATCGGGATACATTTATTATTTAAATGGGGCGTTTGATAAAGCCGCGCAGGAATTTTCCTACGTGCTGGAACGTGATCCCAAAAACAGAGATATTCGCTTTAATCTTTGCCTCACTCGTTTCATGAGCAAAGATTTTTCATCTGCCGGCGAATGCCTTGAAAAACTTGCCGAACTTTATCCTGCAGATGTTTCGGCTCATTTTAATCTGGGCGTGGCCTATTGGCAGTTACATGATTATCAAAATGCGCGCATAGCCTGGGAGAAAGTTTTAACTTTGCAACCCGGCCATCAAGAGGCTTTGGATTGGTTAAAGCGGTTGGGACCGTAGATTTTGTTAAAGGGAAGTTTGGTGGGATTCCGACTGTTCCGATTACGATTTCCAACAAACAGTATTAAGACTCTAGCTTTTCAAATAAATGATTTTGTGGAAGCTAGAGTCCGCATTGATTTTTCTAGACAAAATTAAGGAAATCAATGCGGAAGGAGAGACTTGCGAGCCCCACCTCCGGCAAAGTCGGAAGCGGGGCGAG
>CAZEUO010000002.1:36971-63042 GCA_964515035.1 uncultured Planctomycetales bacterium | reverse complement strand
TGTAAGATCCCTCGCGACCGGAAGAACAAAGCTTGTCGCTCGGGACATCTGTTTTTTTCTAAACAACTTTAAGGAAAGAAAACAAGTGCGGAAGGAGAGACTTGCGAGCCCCACCTCCGGCAAAGTCGGAAGCGGGGCGAGTCCCGAGTCACTTTAATCTTATTCGTTGGTGACGAGGGAAACTCTTTGTAAGATCCCTCGCGACCGGAAGAACAAAGCTTGTCGCTCGGGACATCTGTTTTCTTTTTCTAAACAACTTTAAGGAAAGAAAACAAGTGCGGAAGGAGAGACTTGAACTCTCACGGGTTTCCCCATACGCTTCTGAGACGTACGCGTATACCAATTCCGCCACTTCCGCGAAAGCTTACCTTAATAACTGTTTAGAAAAAGCTTGAGCGTCCCGCCGTGTCTCAGGCGGGACGCGATGTTTTATTTTCAAATGCGGTATCAGTATATCGGCAAACGATTTTCCTGTCAAACTCTTCGACAGACTTTCGACATTAAACGCCTTTATGTTATAATACCCCCATGAATTTTCTGACAACATTCCAAACAACCTTTACCGCTGTCGCCCAGATCTTTGTGATGGGGACGGTCGGGTATTTACTCGTCCGGCGGAAAATTATCGATGACAAGGGGCTGGTCATGTTAAGCAAACTTGTCATTAGCCTTTTCTTTCCGGTGTTTTCTTTCTATCAACTCATTACAAATTTTCATTTTTCAGTTTATCCAAATTGGTGGATCTTTCCGTTGGTGAGTCTCGGGATAACGTTAGGCGGGTTTTTAGTGGGTGGATTTATGATCAAGCTTTTTAAAGGAATTACCTATAAAAAAGATTTTACCGCCGTGGTTGGTTTTCAGAATTCCGGTTTTATTCCTCTCATGCTGGCGGCAACGATGTTTTCCGGGCCAATGGCGCAAGAACTATATATTTACATTTTTCTTTTTTTAATCGGCTTTGACCTGGTGCTCTGGTCGTTTGGAGTCTGGTTTTTAACGCGGCACAAAGTGAATAAATTTGATTTAAAAAATCTGTTTTTATCGCCTTTTACGGCGATTGTTATTTCGCTTATTTTAGTTGCCCTGGGGATTGACCGTTTTATTCCGCAAGCTGTCATGAAGCCCATTAAAATGTTCGGCGATTGCGCGCTTCCCCTGGCTGTGATGACCGTTGGGGGAAACCTGGCGTTGATCGATATTTTTGCCGTCAATAAAAAGGAAATTGCCTTGGCGGTTTTTTCTAAACTTGTTTTTTTGCCGCTTCTGGCACTTTTGGTGATTTTGGCGTTTGGTATCCGCGGCCCCGTAGGGTTTCTCATTATGATGCAAGCGGCGGTCCCCAGCGCCAATTCACTATCGGTCATTTCCCGCCGCCATCAAATCGAAGACAAATTCCTAAATCAGGGCGTCCTGTTTACCAACCTCTTCAGTATTTTTACCTTGCCCGTTTTTCTAACCCTCTATATGCAGCTGGGGCTTTTTTAAATGGAATTCAAACTCCTTGCCTCCAATAAAAAAGCCTTCCGGGATTATCACTTGTTGGAACACTGGGAATGCGGAATCGCGTTAACGGGAAGTGAGGTTAAATCGCTTCGTGGCGGCGGAGTCAACTTCAAAGACAGCTTTGCCCGGATGGACGGCGAGGAAATCTTTCTTTACAATCTCTTTATCAATCCTTATAGCCAGGCGGGTTCAAACCAGCCCGAATCCGATCGGGCCCGCAAGTTACTCTTGCATAAAAGAGAAATCGGAAAAATCATCGGGCAGGTCACCCAGAAAGGCCTGACACTTATTCCCACCAAAATCTATTTTAACAAACGTGGCTTCGCTAAAGTCGAAATCGCCCTTGGCAAACCCAAAAAGCTTTACGATAAACGCGACGATATCAAAAAACGCGACCTTGATCGCGAAATAAAACGCACTAAAGCGTCCCACCAAAAAGGCCGCTAGTCGACGTAAAAATTTGCACAGAAAGAATTATTCGGTTATAATTGCGCCTAGGAAGCGTTCATTAACGATCGTTCTTTTATAAATTTAGGGGGTGAACAGGTCTCGACTTATGTATACCTCCTAAGAGTGGCATGCGGGGGAAGCTTGGTCGGCCCCCTTAACAATCCAAGCAAACACAAACGCAAACTACAATCCAGTTGCGGAAGCTGAGGCGATTTTAGCCGAAGCACCAGCCCTCGTCTAATTCACGAGGCCCTCTTGTCTGACTTGCCTGCGGGCAGATAAAGAGGACGGATGCAGGCTGGTCCCGCCGATAGCTTTTGTTGGCGGGATGAGACTAAAAAAGCTGGCCCAATTTTAATTCTGTTTGTTGAAGTAAAATAGGGCGAGATTAAAAAACAAACTACGCATGTAGAGGCTTTTAGGGCGTTGCTTAAGGACGCGGGTTCGATTCCCGCCACCTCCACCAATTTTTTTAAAAGCCTTTGAAAAAAATTGGTGGATATTTGACCTACCACTTGTTTAGGAAAGGTCAAATATCTTAATTCTGATGAGCGATAGCGAATCGTGTAACGTTTACAAAAAAGACTGGTTGTTTCTACCATTATGAAAGACTTAAAAGGTACGATCGTATTTCTTTCCGTTGTTGCCTTTCTTTTAGCGATCCCCGTGTCTGTGATTATTTCCACTCAACTGATCAAAGCGTATCAAAATCAGGTTTATTACGAAAAATTGTCGACCCAGACAAGCGATGCCCGTCAAAAAATTACCATGCTTGATGTTGCCCAGGTGAACAAAGCTTTAGTAAAGGATAAAACGGAAAAGCTCGTCATAGCGGGCGGCATTATTGTTTTTGTCTTTTTCCTTTTCCGTACACAAAGGGTGGAAACCTGAAACCAATGGCTTACGATAACCCCAGCAAAAAAAGGCAGTTGTTTTCCGTTGGAAAATATGAAAAAGAAATTATTAACGCTTTTTTCCTTTTTGCCTGCGTACCGTTGGGTGTCAGTATCGGAAGCTTGTATTGGCTCTACAGCATCATTACCGACCCCGCCTCTCCCCACAGCATAGTGGTCAACAAAAGTTCTGAAAGCCTCATTATTCTTGGCATTATTGCGCTGATTTATTATTTTTTGTTTATCGGATTTCTTGCCTACCGGCGCGCCAATAAAATGGTTGGATCCATTCCTCGCGTGATCAAAGAAATCGACGATGTTCTACAAAAAAACAAGAAAACCAGGATCGTCGTTCGCCAGGGGGACTATCTGCAGGAATTGATTGATCGCATCAACGCCTTAATCGAAAAATTACAGAAATAGCACAAATGATGATGTCATTAATCATCATCTCAATGGATAATTTGTTTGAAAATTAAAGATGAGGGGGGGATATGATCGGATATGTAACGCTGGGAACAAACAACAAAGCAAAAGCAGAAAAGTTTTACGATGAACTTTTGAAGGAGCTTGGTGCCAAACGTTTTATGGAAACCGAGCAGTTCACGGCTTATTCAACGCCGGACGGCAAACCTGGCATTGGAATTACTAAGCCATTTGACGGTAAACCGGCGACAGTTGGCAATGGCACAATGGTGGCACTGAATGTTGACAGCCCTCTTAAAGTTGATTCCTTTTATAAAAAGGCGATTTCACTCGGCGCAAAAGACGAAGGCAAGCCGGGGCCAAGGGGAGATAGCGGATTTTATGCCGCTTACTTTCGCGATTTGGACGGGAATAAGTTGAACGTATTCTGCTTCGAAAAGAAGTAATTTGCTATTGATCCCGAGCCGCCAAAAAACGGGCAGACGGAGGTTCCGCATCCCGCTTTTGGCGGGACGCGGAATCAATTCGGTCGCGCATTTATGTCATTTTCATTTCGTAAGTGCGGACCTCATTGAAATAATAGTATCGGGTCCCCAGATCATTAACCCCCCTGTAATCAAATAAATTGCAGAGGGTTTTTATATTTATTATTGTATTTACATTTGTAAATGATATAATTTAATTGTGGATAAGGTCTATTGGAGTGCAGAGAAGAATGCGCAGTTAAAGCAGCTGCGCAAGGTGACATTTGAGGAATTAATCAGTTCGCGCTTTATCGGTATTGAGGCTCATTCCAGGAAGTTGCATCAAAAACTAATGCTGTTTGAATACAAGAAGTATGTTTGGGTTGTTCCGTACGTTGAGGGTAAAAATTATCTCTTCTTAAAAACTGCGTTTCCTAGTCGTAAACACACTAGGAAATACTTAGGAGGTAAGTCATGAAAAAGCAACATCTTGACCAGGAAGAAAAAGCAATAATGGAAGCTATCGAACGGGATGAATTTGTTCCAGTAACCGGCGCTGATTTAAGGCGTGTGGCTGATGCGATTGCTGCTAGAAAAAAAGATATGACCTTGACGATCCGGGTGAACCGGAATGATATTAACCGGATTAAGAAAATGGCTCAAAAGCGTCGAATTCCTTATCAAAGTTATATTTCTGAAGTTATTCATCGTATTGCGCAGACGGCTTAATTTTATTAATAAAAGAACAAGAAAATAGTATCAGGAATCAATTCGGTCATGCACTTATGTCATTTTCATTCCATAAGTGCGGACCTCATTGAAATAAATTCGCCCGTCAGACTTACGTTCCTCATTTCATTCGTCCGTAAGTCTGGGGCTCATTTAACGTATTTTGTTTCGAAAAGAAGAAATGATTTGAAAGTGAGTCCAGGCCAGTATTAACAATAAAAGGAGTGTTTTCGATGGTAGTTCTTTTTGTGGTCGTTTTTCTATTATTGTTTCCACAAATTTCAGCGGGGGAGGATATGACTAAATCTCAAGACAAAATCACGATTTACAATGCAACAACCGGCCAAATGGAAGACGTCGAAAAGGTCACAAAAACGGAAGAAGAACTGAAAAAAATCTTAACACCCGAACAATTTCAGGTGACTTGTGAACAGGCAACGGAAAGGCCTTTTACCGGCAGCTATTTGGATAATAAGAAGGAAGGGGTTTATAAGTGCGTTGTTTGCGGGTTGGATCTTTTTAGTTCGGAAGCCAAATACGATTCCGGGTCCGGCTGGCCGAGTTTTTGGAAGCCGGTTGCCAAAGAAAATGTGCAGACTGAATCGGATCAGAGTCTCGGGATGCAGCGTATGGAAGCGGTTTGCCCGCGCTGTGGGGCGCATTTGGGGCATGTCTTTGACGACGGTCCGCAACCGACCGGCGAACGCTTTTGCATCAATTCGGCGTCACTGAAGTTCATCGAAAAGAAAAAAGCTGAATACGAAAAGCAGAAGAATAAATGACAGCGAAGGTGTTTCTCGTTCCCAATACGTTAAGTGATGATGTTGATCCGCAAATAGCTTCTCACGCGGCGGACATGGTCAGCGGTTTACGTTTTTTTGTTGTTGAGGAAGAGAAATCGGCGCGGCGGTTATTGAAAAAGTTAAAACCGGATTTTCCTTTTGAGGGATGCCGGTTTTTTCTTTTGAATGAACAAACGCCGGCGAAGGACATTGAAAATATTTTTAAAGAAATCGGTGGTAAAGATTGCGCCATTATTTCCGAGGCGGGTTGTCCATGTGTTGCCGATCCGGGTGCGGAGTTGGTTTTGCTTGCGCATAATAACGGAATAGGTGTCATACCTTTAGTTGGGCCGTCATCGGTTGTTTTGGCGCTGATGGCCTCGGGTTTGAACGGGCAAAACTTTGCCTTTAACGGTTATTTGCCCAAAGAACAGAAGTTGCGTATACAAAAACTTAAAGATTTAGAAAAACGCGCCTACGCAGAAGGTCAAACTCAAATATTTATGGAAACACCGTATCGCAATCAAAATCTTTTTGAAGATATTTGCTCTTCATGCCGGCCCGAGACACTTCTTTGCCTGGCAATTGACTTGACAAATTCCGGTCAATACGTTAAAACCTTAAAGATTAAAAACTGGCCCCAGGAAAAACCTCCTTTGCAAAAGCGGCCGGCGTTATTTTTGATAAATAAAGGTCTTTAACCCATGCCGTACTCGACGCCACGGAACACCTTAATAACCTTTGTCGTTATCCTTTCTATTTATTTTCCTTCCAGCCTTTTCGCCGAAGAATCCAAGCCTCTTTCCTTAAAAGATTGTTATTTTTTTGCCCTCAAGCAAAGTGAAACCATTGCGATTCAGCAACAGTTAATCAGAGAAGCCGAGGGGCGATTTCTGCAATATATCGGCAATATCTTTCCGCAGGTCAGTTTTGAATCCAGCGACAAATGGCAGAATGGGCCGGGCAACACCAGCTTTACTCTTCGGGAAATTCCCGAAAGAAAATTTGTTTTCAGCCAGCCGATATTTTCGGGGTTTAAAGAAATTGCCGCCATTAAAGCCAGTAAAATTGAAGAGAAACAGCGTCAGCACGAAAAAAGGCGCGCTGAGCAGCTTCTTTTTATCGACGTCTCTGACGCCTTTTATTTTTATATCACCTATCAGGAAAACACGGCTACTTTACAGGAAATCCGCAACGCCCTGGCCGAGCGTGTAACGGAATTGAAAAAACGCGAAGAGCTGGGCCGTTCCCGCCAAAGCGAAGTCGCCGGGGCCGAGGCGCAGCTAAGCCGAATCGAGGCTGAACTGGATTTGATCACGAGCGATTGGGAAGTGGCGCGGCAGCTTTTGGAATTCTTAACCGGCCAGCCAATTCAAGCCCTGGATGATTCATTAGATACCGCTGGTGAACTAACGCCGATGGAAGAGTATTTTGAAAAATCTGAAAATCGGCCGGATATTTTAGCGGCCAAACAAGCCGTGGCCGCCGCAGAAAAACAAATGACGGTTGCCCGTGCCGGATATTGGCCGACGGTTAAAGCCGACGGAAATTATTACACGAAAAGAGTCGGTAATTCTGCGAACGTTGATTGGGATGCGACACTGACGGTCACAATGCCGATTTCCCAAGGGGTGTCGACGGCCGGAGCGGTGAAACAGGCCGACGCGCAAAGACAGCAGGCGCAATTGCAGTTAAGCCAGACCGAGCGAAACGCAGTTTTGGAAATTAAAAACGCCTATACGAGACTGCAGGCGGCCCGCCGCCGGACTCAATTTTTACAGAGGGCATTGGATGCCGCCGAGAAGAATTATCAACTCCAGTTAAGCGATTACGCTTTAAACCTTGTTAATAATCTTGTCGTTCTTCAGGCCCTGGAAGATTTGCAGGAGGCTCGGCGGGATTTTATTATTGCCAAATACGACATGAAGCGCGCATTTTCAAATTTTAAAGTCACAATCGCAGAGACGCCCTATGACGCTTCCTGATCTGTCAATTCGTAGGCCGGTTTTTGCCTGGATGGCGATGTCCGCGCTCATTATTTTCGGGTTTTTAAGTTTTCAGAAAATGGGTGTCAGCCGTCTTCCGGATGTGGATTATCCGGTTGTCAATATCCGCGTTAACTGGGAAGGGGCCGCTCCCGGTGTTATGGAATCTGATGTCGTTGACGTCATTGAAGAAGCTGTGATGTCCGTCCAGGGCATCAAGGAAATTAATTCGACGGTCCGCCAAGGGCAGGCCAATATTACCGTTGAACTGGAACTTAACCGCGATATCGATGTCGCTGTTCAGGAAGTCCAAACTCGCCTTTCGCAGGCCCAACGCCAGTTGCCGCTCGATATTGATCCGCCGGTTGTCACCAAAACGAATCCCGAGGACCAGCCAATCATGTGGGTGACGGCAACAGGGGAGATACCTCTGCGCGCGCTCATGGATTATGTCCAAAATCAGCTGGAATATCGTTTTACGACAGTTAGCGGAGTCGGAGAAGTTTTCTTGGGAGGATTTTTGGAGCGCAATTTACGTATTTGGGTGGATGCCAAAAAACTCGAAGAAAACCAATTAACGGTTCAGGATGTTATCAACGCGGTCGCCGAAGGCCATTTTGAAACTCCGGCCGGACGCATTGAAACTTCGAGTCAGGAATTTAACGTTCGCTCCATGGGAGAGGCCCTGAACACGGAAGAATTTGCCAACATCGTCATTTCCCGCCGGGGCGGGCAGCCGATTTTCCGCCCGATTTATTTAAAGGATGTGGCCGTAATTGAAGACGGACTGGCGGATGTGCGCCGGCTCTCGCGTACGAATGGTAAACAGGCTGTCGGCTTGGGAATGCGCAAGCAGCGCGGCGTCAATGAAGTCGAGGTGGGACGGAGGATTATCGCGCGCTTGGAAGAAGTCCAAAAAGAACTTCCCCAAGGGATTGAAGTTAAAATGACGGTGAATCGCACAAAATTCAGCGAAGATGCGATTAACGAGCTGGTATTTACGTTGATTCTTTCGGCTTTGGCGACGTCCTTGGTGTGTTGGTTGTTTTTGGGTTCCTGGTCGGCGACGTTTAATATACTTCTGGCCATTCCTGTTTCCATTTTGGGAACTTTCATCTTTATTCATGCGTTGGGTTTTACCCTCAATACCTTTACGCTTTTAGGGCTTTCCTTGGCGATTGGGATTGTGGTCGACGATGCGATTATGGTCCTGGAAAATATCGTTCGTTATCGGGAAAAAGGGATGAATAAAGTCGAGGCCGCGCATCGAGGAGCCAACCAAATCCTTTTTGCAGCGACCGCCACATCCATTGCCATTATCGCAATTTTCATTCCTGTGGCCCTCATGACCGGTGTTGTCGGAAAATTCTTTTATCAATTTGGTGTCACAATTTCGATTGCGGTTGCGATTTCACTTCTGGAGGCGGTGACGTTTACGCCGATGCGTTGTTCGCAATTCTTGCAAATCGGGGAGCGTAAGACGTTCTTGGGCAGGGGAATCGAAAAATTATTTCAGATAACAGCGGTTGCCTATAAACGCACACTCGCGTGGGTGTTGCACCGCCGAAAATTTGTCGCTATCGGCGCTACGCTCGCGTTTATTGCTTCGCTTACGCTTTTCAATGCCTTGAAAAAAGAATTTGTCCCTTCCCAGGACCAAAGCATGTTTCTTTGCCGCGTTGAGACAACGGTCGGTTCTTCCATTGAATTTACCGACCAGAAATTTAAAGAAGTCGAAAAATTGGTCATGAGCCGGCCCGAGGTCAACCGTTATTTCGCGGCGATCGGCGGTTTTGGCGGAGGCGAGGTGAATGCGGGGAATATTTTTGTCATGCTTAAAACACCGCGCGAACGGCCCGTTGCCGCCCCATTTAAAAAACGTCCGACCCAAACGGAAATCATCAATTATTTTCGTAAAGAATTAAACAAAATCCCGGAAATGAGGATCATCATTCAGGATTTGTCAACGGGCGGCCTTTCGGCCCGCCGCGGGTTTCCGATTGAATTGACGATTTTAGGCCGTGACTGGGATAAACTGGCGGAATTAAGCAAGGCCATCGAACAGAAGATGTCGGAAAGCGATTTGATGGCGGATGTCGATAATGATTACGATGAAACAGTCTCCGAGGTACGGGTCGTTCCCGACCGGCAAAAGGCGAGCGAACGGGCGGTTAGTATCGAATCGATCGGCCAGACGATTAATGCGCTCATTGCCGGTGAAAGAATCGCAAAGTATACCCAGGGCGGAAGGCGTTATGATGTGCGTATCCGCCTTGTTTCCACCCAGCGGGCCCAAGCGGATGATATTAAAGAGCTACGGGTTTGGAACGATCGTGGGGAGTTGGTACAACTCAAAGACGTTATTAACATTGTGGAAGAAAAAACACCTCTCACCATTAAACGGACCAATCGCGAGCGCGCCATCAGCCTATCGGCAAATGTTGCGCCGGGAAAATCCCAAGCCGATGCGATTGCGGCCGCGCAAAAAATTGCCAAAGAAGTTTTACCGGATAATTACAAGGCTGTATTTACCGGTAACACGCAAACCTTTCAGGAATCGTTTAGCAGCCTGACGTTCGTTTTGTGGTTGGGGATTATCGTTGCTTACATGGTTTTGGCGTCGCAATTTAACAGTTACATCGATCCTTTTACGGTTTTGCTGGCGCTTCCTTTTAGCGTGACAGGAGCTTTAATTGCGTTATGGGTTACCGGGCAATCATTGAACATTTACAGCTTTATCGGGATTATCCTCTTAATGGGGATTGTTAAAAAGAATTCCATTCTCTTGGTTGATTTTACAAATCAATTGCGGCTACAGGGAAAGGGTGTCCAGGAATCGCTTCTGGAGGCGTGCCCGATTCGGTTACGCCCGATTTTAATGACGTCTTTGGCGACGATTGCCGCGGCCTTACCGCTGGCCTTAGCCTGGGGCCCGGGCGGGGAGGTTTTGCGTCCGATGGCAACGGCGGTTATCGGCGGCATGATTGTTTCAACGGCCTTTACCCTCGTCGTTGTTCCTTGCGTTTACAGCCTGATGGTTAAATTTGAGCGCAAGAAACTTGTACGTTCCGAATCCTAATGTAAAGGTTAGATTTGCGGTATGATTTTAACAAGCCATTCTCAAGGCGAGCCATCCGAACACTCTTCCCGAAATTTTCTTTTTGGTGCCCTTGCTTTTTTTCTATCAATCCTCATTGTTGTTATTTTGATTGACCGCATTTTATGGGTCGATAGTGTTGATGATATCTTTGAGGGTTTGCTGTGTTTGGCCGTCGCTTTTTTTGTCGTCTCCCGCAAAATATTTCAACAGTTTTTTTTAAACCTTCCGCATCCGCATAAAACCATCTTGGCAGTATTTTTTTCCCTTATGGTTATTGGGCAATTAATTGATCTTTCTCGCAGGACATTTCCTTTTATCAGTTGGACGATGTATGGAAGGGCAGAAAAAACAAATGAGGTTAACTCTTATAGTTACCGCGGAATCACACGTCAGGGCGAAATAATAAACCTTAACCCGGTCAGTTATTTTCCTTCTTTGGCGCACGGCCGAATGGCCTTGGCTTTGGAAAAAAGAATCGACAGTCTGCTTCATTCAAAAGAGGCTGACACCGGACGTCTGATGCCCCAGAGACCGGAAGGTTTGAAGGGAATTGTTTTTGATTTTCGGATGTGGTTACTGCCGCAGCCAAAAGCGGATATTCGCCGGAAGGAAATGGAATTTGCGGAGTTACTGATTGCGATAGGAAAAGGGTATAATCACAAATTCCCCCATAGACCTATTGAGGCGATCGACGTCATTCAAACAAAAAAAGACATTTCAGACTTTTTTAAAGACCCGCAGGTCAAAAAAGTTTTCCACGCCGCACTAGAAAGGGAACGATGACAATTTTGCATCAGGACGCAACCTATCAAACGCGGCGTTTTGTCACCGTTTGGATTTTCGGGTTATGGTTTTTTTTCGTTATAAAAGATCCGTTTCCTTTGATTTCCGGTTTACCCATCTCTGCCGTTGATCCCGTCGGCATTTTGGGGTTGCTGCCGCAGTCATTTCTCCCGCTTCTTTTTAATGCCGCCTCTTTATGGATCTTGAAAATTTCTCTTCTTTATTTTTCGGGTGCGGTGATTTTTAATTTTTATCCCAAAATATCGGCAACCGCAAGCTGTATTTTAATAACCGTTTATTCTTCTTTGCTCCGAAGCTTTGGCCTGGTGGATCATACGGAGATTGGGCTCATTTTTGCCGCATATCTTTTAACGTTATTTTCACTGGCCGATAGCTGGACCAAAAATCGCCCGTATCCCCACGGGGCACCTCTCGTAGCCGTTGTCCTGTCGATATCTTTTCTTTATACCTTTATTGGCAGCCACCGGTTGGTCCACGGCGGATGGGAAACGTTTACCTCTGACACCTTACTCTATTGGATCATCCAGACATCCTCCCGCGTCAATCTCTATGGCTGGCAGTTTGAGGGCCTGGTTTTTCAGTACCCCGTTTTAGCTTGTGCATTGAAAATCGGTTATTTTGTTTGCACCATCTTCGAAATACTGGCTCCGCTGGCGCTCTTTTATAGGAGATTTCGGTACGCGTTTATTACTGTTATTGCCGGGTTTCATATTACGATATTGTTATTTATGCATATATTATTTCTCGAGAACTTGTTGCTTTTGATCCTATTCTTTGATTTAACGCGTTGGCTTGCGCCGGCCAAGCTTGCCCAAGAAGAAAGAATCATTTTCTTCGACGGAGTTTGCGTGCTATGCAACGGTTTTGCGGATTGGGTTTTAAAAGATGATACGACTGGTGTATATAAGTTAGCTGCTATTCAAGGTGAAACAGCGAAAAAGGATTTAGGAGAGCAAGCGAAAGATCCGATGGAGTGGTCGATCATTCTCAAAGACGAGACGGGAATCTCAACGCGTTCAACAGCCGTGCTTAAAATTGTTTCTAACTTAGGCGGCATCGGAAAATTGGCGGCTATTTTCTTGATTTTGCCGTCAGGGTTGCGCGATGCTGTTTACAAATTTGTTGCCCGTAATCGCTATCGCTGGTTTGGCAAAAGAGACAGCTGCCGAATCCCAATGGCATCAGAGGCAGGGAGAATTCTTAAATGAGTTTGAAATCTAACCTTAAAAAAGAATTCCCGGAGTTATTGGCTGTTTCCCATCGGGCCGGGAAGGCGATCGGTGATTTTAAAATGATTGAAGAAGGCGATAAAATTGCTGTTGCCGTCTCGGGGGGAAAAGACAGTATTTCGCTTTTGCATGTCCTGCGGCACCGCAAAAGTGTGGCGCCGATCAAATTTGATTTTACGGCAGTTCACATCGATTTCGGATTTATCGATTTCAACCCCAAGAAACTGATTGAATATTTTGAGCGCCATGATTTTCCGTATCTGGTTGAAAAGGTCGATTCCTTAAAAGGCGAGAAGTGGGAAAATATCGAGTGTTTTTGGTGGTCACGAAACCGGCGCAAGGCGCTCTTTGAATTGGCGGTCAAAGAAGGCTTCACCAAAATCGCTTTTGGCCATCACATGGATGATATTGTGGAGACGATTCTTTTGAATCAATTTTATCGAGGGGAAATCGGGGCGATGCGGCCGAAACAAATTTTGTTTGGCGGAAAAATCGTGATTATTCGGCCGTTAGCTTACGAACGGGAAGAGAACATGCGTATCTTGGCCGAGAAATTGGAACTGGAATCGATCGGCGGGCAATCTAAATGTGCCAACGATGATACTTCGCATCGGATGATGATTAAGAAGATGCTCAAAACATTTGAAAACGACAACCCGAATGTTGTTAAAAATATTTTCCGAAGTTTGCAAAATATCAAGATGGATTACTTATTGGAAACCGCTGAACCTTCCGAAGAATGAGCCGCGCCGACGAAATCCTCAATTTTTGGTTTGAAGGTCTCGCCGACGATAAGCTTCTCGATAAAAATTCTAGGGCTGTTAAAAAATGGTTTATCAAAGATAAAGCGTTTGACGCCGAAATCCGCGCGAAATTTGAAAGCGATTATGCAAAAGCGCGCGGCGGCTCATGCAAGTCCTGGGAGGCCGCCGCGCGCACTCGTCTTGCTCTCATCGTTCTTTTTGATCAATTTTCCCGAAACATGTATCGTGATACGCCGCAAGCCTTTGCCACTGATTCTCTAGCGCTCGATTTGACATTACGTTCCGTTAAAGAAAAATTTGATAGTCAGCTTCAGTTGATTGAGAGGATCTTTCTTTACATGCCGCTTATGCATGCAGAAGACAGGGCCGTTCAGACGCTTTCATTGCAATTTTTTAACGCCCTGGTTCATGAATCCCGCAAAAAATCTCCCCAAAATATTTCCTATTATGAGTACTCCTTCGAATTTGCCAGACGCCATCAGGCGATCATCGAAAAATTCGGCCGCTTCCCGCATCGAAACGTCATTCTCAAACGTACTTCCACACCTGAAGAGACGGCATTCTTAAGAAACCCCGGATCGAAATTCTAAATTTGAGAATCCCAAAACTTTAAGTTGTGATAGACTAACTTAGAAATGCACAAAACCCCCGTTATTATTCCCTTGGTTTTATCTTTCCTTTTATCAGGAGCTTCTTTTGTTTTAGCCAAAGAAAAACTTTATATCGCTGCGCCGACTCTTATTCCTCATACAACCCGCGAAATGAAAACCGCCGGCTTTTGGATCAGCCGGCATCCGAATCCCGATGAAATTGTTCTTTCTTCTCAAGAAATTCAGTCGTTGAACGCGCAAATCCAGAGCGAATTAAAATTAACAAAAGATATTTTACGATTTGCACAGGAATTTTCCGCGAAAGAGCTCAAGAGTAGCCTGGAAAATACCTTAAGCGATATTTCAAAAAAGGGATTTTACACAAGAGAAGGGAAAAAATCCGGCCAGGCGTTTTTTAACCTTATCAAAGACAATATGAATCTTGACGCCTTGTCGGACGACCAAAAACCCCAATTCGGATTTATCGTACGCTTTGCTGATCAACGGTTTTTGCCAACGCGAGAAATTTTGACCGAAGAACCCTTGGATGTCAATTTCGACGAATTGCAAAATAGCGATTTGGATATTGGGGAACCTGTTATTGTTTTACATCAAAGTCAAAATGGAAAGTGGTTTTATGTTCAATCGGCCGGCTCTTTCGGTTGGGTAGAAGCGCAACGTGTGGCGTTATGTGATTCATCTGATATCAAAGATTTTCAATCAAAAGGCGCTTACGCCGTTGTCATCAAATCGAAGGTTGATATTTATCTGAATCCCGCACTGACGCAACATTACGATTACGTCCGAATGGGCGTGAAGTTTCCCTTGGTCCAAAAATCACAAGGCGTTGTTGAGGTTGTTATTCCTTCGCGAAATGAATACGGATTGTTGGCCATGCAGAAGGGTTATCTTAAAGAGAGCGATGTCAGCGAAGGCTTTCTGCCGTACACGCCTCGCAATGTTATCGCTCAAGCCTTCGAGCTTTTAAATGCGCCCTATGGATGGGGCGGGATGTATGGCGAGCAGGATTGTTCGCGTTTTTTACAGGAAATTTTTGCAACCGTTGGCATATCACTTCCTCGCGACTCCAAAGACCAGGCTAAGGTGGGAAAGGTGATGGCAGAATTTGACGATAAAATTAGTGACAGTAACAAGCGCGAGGCGATTGTCAAAAATGCTATCGGGGGTGTAACCTTGTTGCCGTTAAAAGGCCATATCCTACTTTATCTTGGCGCTCTCGATTTGCAGCCTTACGTCATCCATGCCTCGTGGGCCTATACCGATAAAATCAACGGCAAAGACACTGTCCGCGCGATCAACCGTGTTATTGTTTCTGATTTGTCGTTAAGCGAAAATACCAAAAAAACCTCTCTTCTTAAACGTATTTTGGCTATCAAAAATATTTCCCGGTAAGTCCCATTGTCTAAAAAACCGTTTATTCGCAAAGCCTTTGTTTCAAATCTTAATGCCCCGCTTTATCAACCATTTCGTACGGCCTTAGGCCAGCATGATAGCCTTGAGAATCTTCTTTTGACGTTGCAGCTTTCGGATGGGACAAAAGGTTATGGTGAGGCCGCCGTTGCCCCGCATATAACGGGCGAAACGGTAGAAACGACACGCCGAAATCTTAAAAAAATTGCCGATAAAATCACCGGCAAAAGTCTCATGGATTATCTAAAAGTTGCAGTCGATACTCAGGAGACTTTCGCCGGTAATAAATCAGCCGTTGCCGCTGTTGAGATGAGTTTGCTGGACTGTTTAACCAAACATTTTCGCATGCCGCTCTGGAAATATTTCGGTGGCAAGCCTTCTCGGCTTGTCACCGATATCACAATCGTGATTGCGGATTTGGCGGAAACTGAGGAATCCGTTAAAAAGTATTTTCGCCAGGGTTTTCGCACCTTCAAGGTCAAAATCGGCCGTGATGAGGATCTGGATTTTCAAAGGGTTCTGGCCGTCAAGCGCTTCGCTAGAAGCGCGCAGATTATTCTGGATGCCAATCAAGGTTATTCGGCCGAAGAGACGCTGCGGTTTTTAAAAAAATTAAAAAGTGCCGGCGTTACTCCGGTTTTAATAGAACAGCCCGTTGTGAAAAAAGATTGGGAGGGGCTAAAAAAAGTTACGCGCTTGAGCAAGATTCCCGTCTGTGCCGATGAAAGTGTTTCGACGCTCTCCGATTGTATCCGGGCCATCCGTGAAAAAGCTGTCCATGCCATCAACGTTAAGGTTATGAAATTCGGTTTTTTTCAGGCGCAGGAAGTGGCGCTGCTAGCCAAAGCGAATAAAATAAAATTAATGATCGGCGGAATGATGGAAAGCTCTTTGGCAATGACGGCCTCTGCTCATTTGGCCGCCGGTTTAGGCTGTTTTGATTTTGTCGATTTAGATACACCATTTTTTATTAAAGAAGGATTGAAGGATAATCCTTATTTGAGCCGGCGGGGAGTGTATGATTTAAGGAAAGTGAAGGCGGGGATCGGCATTGATGTATAAAAATGTAAAGATTTTCGTATGGGTCACAAAGACACAAGGTCACAAAGTCACCCCGGCCCGCCTATCGACAAGAGCCGGGGCGGGCACGTAGAAGCTTTTCGACTTGTGACGTTGTGACCTGGTGACCTTGTGACCTCCTCAGAATTTTATGATTAATCAGCCTTTCTTTATTATTCTTTTTCTCTTAGCGCTCGAGAGCTCAATTCTTTATCTCTCCGGCCACCCTCGCTTTAAAAAATACTTCCAGTTCCTGCCGTCGATATTCTGGATTTATTTTTTGCCGATGCTGGCGTCGACATTCGGCATTTTAGATTCTAAAAGTCCGCTTTATCAAACGTTGTCTACGTATGTTTTGCCGGTGAGTATCTTTTTGTTGCTTTTGCCTGTTGACATTAAAGCGATATTTAAATTGGGAAAACCGGCACTCATTATGTTTTTTGCCGGAAGCTTGGGTGTTGTTTTGGGAACGCCGCTGGTGTTTTTCCTTCTGAAAAATCAAATCGGGGAAAGAATGTGGCAGGGTTTTGCCTGCCTGGCAGCGTCCTGGACAGGAGGGAGCGCAAATTTCATTGCCGTTAAAGAGGCAATGGGCGTTCCTGATGCGATTTTACTTCCCATGGTTGTGATGGACACAATCGTTCCCTATGTCTGGATGGGGACGCTGGTGGCTTGCGTCAAGCTTCAACCGGTTTTTGACCGATGGAATCAATCGAATCGCCGCATCCTGGATGAACTAGGTCAAAGAGCATCATCTGATGTTTCTGCGACGAATGCAAAAATTCATTGGGGAAAAGTTGTTTTGATTGTTGCCTTTGCTGTTATCATCGGCCAGGTTTCAGATTTTTTGGCGGGATTTTTGCCGGAAGTGAAAAATATTATCTCAAAATATGCCTGGACGATCATTTTGGTTTCTTTTTTTGGAATGGGCCTTTCATTTACCCGAATCAAAAATTGTCATGAATTCGGCTCAACGAAGATTGGTTATTTTCTATTATATTTTGTCCTCACCTCGATTGGGGCCAGGGCCAATCTTGCTTATGCCGGATCGACGCTGATTTTGATTGCGGCGGGATTTTTGATTGTTCTGATTCACATGGCGGTTTTGTTGATAACGGCACGGATTATTAAAGCCCCGATGTTTTTGGTGGCGACGGCAAGCCAGGCGAATATCGGCGGGGTCGCCTCCGCACCGATCGTTGCCGAGATTTACCAGCCCGGGTTGGCATCGGTCGGACTGTTGTTGGCCATTTTAGGCAATATTCTCGGAACCTATTTGGGGATTTTAACGGGGCAGCTCTGTTATGCATTTGTGCCGCACTAACAAGAAAGGCAATTTTTGAAGCTGTATTTACTAATCGTTGCGTTATAATACCGCTGAAAGGATTTGGAAACCGGGAACGTCTAGAATGGTTAAGGCAGGGGGACAAGGTTCTTTTGTTTTTTTCATCATTTCATTTTTGATTTGCGCTGCCTCGACTTTGCTGGTTTTTTGGGGAACGCAAAAGGAGTTAACAAAAATCGGGGTGACCGCCAAACCACAAACAGCCTTTGATTCCAAAGTTTCGAACCGGACCTCAATGCCTCAAACTGCGACTGGAGACGTTTTAAAGGAAGTGCAAGAACAAAAAGGCGAAGTGACTCGCCGGACGCATGTTGAGCGTGGTAGCGATGTTATTGAAAGTGTTTTTTTAAAGGGCCATCAGGAGATCGCGCGGCAGACCGTTGCAAAAGACGGAAAAGTCACCCAGAGCGGCCGTATCCCGGATGGATTGGTGAAGTTTTATGACGATTTCAATAATACCTACGGGGAAGAACATTACCGCTATAATCGTAAGCACGGGATTGTGAAAACGTTTTATTACGATGGGCAGTTGAAATCGGAAGAAAAGTTTGGTGATGGGACATTAATTCTTTCCAAAGAGTACTATAACACCGGCGTTCTTCGTCTCGAGGTTAACTATGAAAACGCCAGCGATTTTTTTGATCAAACCGAAATTGGAGTCGGAAAATTGTACTTTCCCAGCGGGGTTTTAAAATATGAATGGAGTTTTACTAAAAACAGCAAGTTCCATTTTCGTAAGGCCTATCACCGCAACGGCCAATTAAGGGTCGAGACTTATTACGATCAAGACGGAAATGTCACGAAGGACATTGAGAATCAATGATTGGTCTAAAACGTAAAAATAAGATCTTTCGACGCAATAGTTTTACCATTGTCGAAGTCGTTATGACAGCCGCCATTTTGGCTGTTTCGATTGTCGGGATAGTCCAACTTTTTGCACACAACGCATTTTTGACGGATCTATCCCGAAATTTGTCAGTCGTGATTATTGAGGCCCAAGACAAAATGGAGGAGATCCGCAATCATAGTTACTCGTCCATCGTAGCCGATTATTCTTCCGGAGGGTCGCCGGGTCATACGTTTGCTCTGACGAATCCGATAGGGAGAGGGCTGATTTATATTGATTCCAGTAACTCCAATTTATTAAAAATTGAAATTATGGTCAGCTGGCGTAACCGGCAAGGCCGAGTCATTGGAGAAGATGCCGATCTTGACGGGGTTATTGATTCCGGTGAGGATGTCAATAGCAACGGCAAGCTTGATTCGTCTGTGACGCTGACGACGTATTTGGCCCGGCGATAGGGCGCGTGGTGTTTGAGTGTGTCTGTGAGGAGATTTTTAAAGAGTATGAAATTGTCCAGGGGATTTACGTTAGTTGAAGCGTTAGTTGCTGCAGGAATTTTTGTCTTACTTTTTGGCGCAATTATTATGATTTTTATGTCCAGCTCTGATTCTTGGCAGACGAGCAGTGTTCAGCTGCAACTCCAGCAAGAGCTTCGCACGGCGATGAGTCGAATGAGAAGTGACTTATCGCAAGGAGGGGTGTCCACGATTACCGATGTCCCGGCTAACGGAAACTGGTATGTAGCCATCACCTTTAAACAAACCAACGGTGTTAGTGGGGGGAATATCAGCTGGCCAAGCGATACAACGCACTATGCGTTGTCGGGAACTCAATTGGAAAGAACCGTCGGATCAGCAACAACAACTATTGGGAATAGCATAAGCCTATTCCAAGTGAGGCGGCAAGCCGTTTCTCCTAGCCTCATTGAAGTGTCGTTAGAGGCCCAAAAAGACACACCGAAAAACCGGTTAGTAACGGATAACGTTAATTTTTTTGTTCAAATGAGAAACTAAAATGATATTATTTCGATCGTTTTTGATTCTTAGAAAATTAGGCGATAAAAAGGGCAGCGCATTGATTGTCGCATATTTTGTCATCGTTGCCTTAAGCGCCTTTGGCGCGGCCTTTGCCATCATGAGCGCCAATGAGGTCAGTGTCGTCGAAAGGCAAAGAAAAATGTCTCAGGCTTTTGCGATTGCCGAGGCGGGCATCGAAAGAGCGATTTACGATCTTCGTCAGGATTTCTTAAATGATTCTACCGGCCCCAGTTTCTCGGATGGCGCCATAAACACTTTTACCATTGGGCCTGATACCTCAAATTTTTACACTATTCCCTACGTATCATCTGTCACATCTCTTGGCGCTGGGAGCTTTTCGGTTCAATTGAAAAATGTCGCCGGGTCAAACGATCAGGTGTGGATTCAATCCACGGGAACCGTTGGGGGGATTAACCAGACCCTGCAGGCCTATATTAAAATGGTCAGCGTTTCACCCTGGGCTAATGCCATTTTTGCCGGGGCAGGGGCATCGGGGGCTGCCGTTAACGGTAACGTTAATATCCGCGGCTCCGTTCACATCTTAGGTAACGGACTTGATCCATCCGATTTTGCCGTCGATTTAGGAGGGACAGCAGAATTGGTCGGCAACAATTATTCGGGGTTGGCTGCGGGTTTGGCCGCCAAAGTTCCGGCCTTGCCGACGACAGTTTTTGGCGGCGAAACGGTTTCGACGTTGGATGCAAAATTGAGAGTTAAAAAAGGGGTTGTCGGTGTGAGCGGCAGCTCATCGGTCGGCGAAACAAATGTTGCCGGCAACGCCGTTAAAGAAACGATTGATGCCGCATATGTCACGAACGGTTTCGGCGGCACGGAAGGAATTAACCACGTTTATTCCGATAACGGATGGTCCAATGGTTATGATTTGGGGGATACGGTGGTTTTTCCGAACCTCTCCGATCCTTATGGAGGCTATGCGAGTTATCAGGCGTATCTTCAGGCCAATGCCCTAGTTGTTTCCAACCCCGCTGATCTAAGCACATTGGCGAATATGACGCCTAATTCGAATTTTAGTTTTTCGGATGCCAAAGGAAGTATTGCCATGGACGGAAGCGGAAATTTAACAATTTCCGGCATTGTTTATATTGATGGCGGCAGCCTCAATATAAATGTCGATGGCAGCGACAAAACAATTACTTACACGGGCAGCGGGTCGGTTTTGTCAACGGGTAACGTGGGCATTAACGTCAACTTGGTTACCAGCGGCAACAATTCTTTCCCATCGAATATTATTGGCGTCATGACGCCCGGGACGATTACTTTTAATGAAGCCAATATTGATGTCATGGGAGTTTTTTATGCCCAAACCCAGATCACATCGCAAAAACAAACCGATGTTGTCGGAACTTTTGTTTCAAATTACTTTGATATGGGGACGAATGTCCCTTCCATTTTTCAAATTCCTGAAGTTATCAATCACTTGCCTCCTGGCTTGATTGGCCAAAGTGGCAGCTGGGTCACCAAAGTCGTCTCGTGGCAGAGATTATAGGGGTGGATAGGTTATAAAGGCCAAAAGATTTTGGTAGGCTAAAAGTGTAGGCGCCTTCGAAATAATAAAAAAATAGCGGCCAGAAACGATACAAGACTTAATGCCGCCCCCCAATAATAGGAAGCGGGTTCGAAACTAAACCGCACCGTATGTTTTCCCTCCGTTAAAAAGACCGACCGTATCAAATAATTTGCAATAAATATTTTTGATGGCCTGCCGTCTACCCAAGCCTTCCAGTCCGGGTGAAAGGCGTCGCCTAAAACAAGAAAGCCGGGGCTGACCATGTTGGTCGAAACGATAACCTCGTTGGGTGAGTATTTTGTGATATCTGCCGTTGAGGAATCGGAAGCGGGAGTTTCGAGCAGGGCGGATTGGATTTCGGCGACGCCCTCATGCAAAATGGCAACGGTTGTTGCAAACTCCTTTTTGATTCTTCCGACCGCCTCGATATAAGCTTGCTCATTATTTTCAAAAATAGCCTTATGAACGATAAAGGCCCGAGGGAACGCGGCGGGATTTAAATACACATTGGCCTCCTGCGAGTAGGCCGCTGGCGAAAAACTGATTTTATCAATGGTGGGGAATAACCGCGAAATTTCTTTATGGGCGATAACATATTTTACATTCAACAAATCAAAGAAAGGCCGGGACTGAATAAAAAAGATCGCCGGTTCAACCCAAAAGGCCGAGCGGGTGAAATTTTTCTTGAAATAATTTTCGATAACAAAATTGTTAATGAATTGGACATAGCGCTTGGGAAGAAGGCCGTTAACGATTCCAAAATCGTCAATGGCATATCCCGAGGATGTGTTCGGATACAGACTCCAGAAAATTCCATAAGCCCGAAAGCGTTGCGGAAAACTGTTGATGTATTCCATATAAGGGACTTTCGGAAACGAATCGAATCGCTGGACACGGCCGCGGGGGATATAAAGAAAAAGCTCGATGCCGATACAAGTTACCAGCAACACGGCAAACAATTTATTATTTAAGATTTTTTTATCTTTGATGACGAAGAGGATTTGAAAAACGGCAAGGACGGCAAATCCGACCGTAACGGCACGAAGTGAATGGGAAAAATAATGTGCTGTGCGATGTTCCGAGAGCACATAAATGCCGTAGACGAGAACCGACAGCGTAAAAGGCAACGCTTTTTTTGCGTTATTCCGGCATGCCAAGGCGAATCTGATTCCGAACCCCGAGAGAACGGCAATGGCAAATGCCAGCAAATGCATTGTGTGTAAATGAAACCGGACGTCCTTAAAAAAAGGAAGGTGGCCGATCCAG
This sequence comes from uncultured Planctomycetales bacterium, assembly GCA_964515035.1. Lineage (GTDB taxonomy): Bacteria > Omnitrophota > Gorgyraeia > Zapsychrales > CAZBRU01 > CAZEUO01. Next base: position 40,813 of record CAZEUO010000002.1, on the reverse strand, counting down.
TTGATAATAGGCAGGTCGAAATAGCTTTTGGCCAAAATGACAAAGGCCAGACATGCGAAAAAATAATTTACCCGTTGACGTTGCAAAGCCAGCAGCCCCAAGAATGCCAATCCGATGGAAAAGATCCCCATGTGGTGCCCCAACCAGCCGACGCGGTCATAATTAAGCGTAATAGGAACATCTTGGTAAAAGTAGGGAAAGAGCGAGTTGGTCAATGCCTCCTGAAAGATGCCTTTCCCTTCCACCATGACTCCGATTTTTTCGGGGTGATTGTGCCAAAATTCCGAAGACCAATTTTGTAAAAAAGGCAACGACACAATTGCCGTCAGCCCGAAAGCCAGAAGGCAGGCCCCCAAGAGGAACGCGGACGGTTTAATAGGTTTAACGGCCGGCCGAACAGTGAAAATCCGAAAAATAAAATAGACCGCACAAAACGCGTTAACCAAAAAACAATGCTCGGGATTTCCTGCAAAACATGTTAACGACACAGCGATGGCGGTGAAGGACAAATTTCTTAATGTTGGCTCTCGAATTATCCGCTCAAAACAGAGAAGCACAAGAGGCGTCAGGATATCGACATTGGCAAAACCGCATTGCAAAAGCACCATCGGACCGCTTAACATAAAAACGATTGCGGCGCCCAAAGAAGGGGTGATTCCGCAGCGCAGTGTGCGCATGAATCCGTATGTCAATAGTCCGGCCAACAGAAACCGCAAGAAGATCTGCACGTCCAGGGCATACGTGTTGGGCAGAATGTAGAGGATAAAATTCAACGGAAAAAACATTCCGATTTGAATAGTCCCGATAAAAGGATAGCCGCAGGCTTGGTGAGGGTTCCAGAGCGGCAGGATACCGTTTTTTAACGATGTTTTAATGAACTCATAGAGAGGCTCTTCCAAAACAGAGGAGTCGGTGCAAGTGGAAGGATAAAATTTCAGCTTGTTGTTCTCTTGGCCGTAAGGTCCGAAAGGAAGTGCTTGGGGATTACCCGTTGTTACCTTGAACGTTTTTCCCTGAAAAGCAACATCATAAAAGCAAACGGCCAAAAGGCCGAGCAAAGCCAGGCTGATCAAGAGACATTCGAAAGAGGTGGTTCGTTTCATAAAAAGCTCGAAGGCGTTTATTTACAGTGTGATTATCTTACTATAAGGTTTTTCTTAACGCAAAAAGAATGCAACCTCTTTTCTGTTGTGCCAAAACCGGAAAGGGTCTAAAATAATTTCGAATTGCCACCGATAACCAATGAAAATTTCTAAATGGAAGTTGTTTTTACCCAACAGTAAAGTATCAATCGTTTTTCTCCTTCCCTCAATCATTGCGGCCCTGGGTATTTTTCTGAAAATCGCGACCGGGCCCTACTGGCTGGCCGCCAACCAGGACCCATCGTACCAATACCTCATAAACTCTCTGATGATTCTGGATCATAAGACGCCCAATCTTGTGGACAATCCGGGCACGCCGTTACAACTTTTGGGGGCGGTCATCATAGCGTTGCTCAAGCCGGGATTTTCCAAAGAAAAAATCATTGAAGACGTCATCAGCCGCCCGGAATTTTTTCTTAACGTAATTCACGCTTGTCTTTTACTCTTGTTTGTCGTTTCGCTTGCGGGACTGGGTTATTACGCTTTTCGAAAAACCCAAAATCTTTTGTTTGCCATGCTGTTGCAACTGCCTGCCTTGCTATTCGTCGTGCTGCCGACGAATAGTTATGAGCAATATACGATGACTGCGTTATGCAATGTCAGTCCGGAGGTATTGCTTTTAACCATCGGGAACTTTTTTACGGCATGCCTGCTTATCCTTTATTTTGAAACGCGATACGAAAAAAGCTTGTTATTCGCCGTAGTCTGGGGTGTTGTCTGCGGACTGGGCGCAGCGACAAAAATGACTTTCTTACCGCTATGGCTTTTACCGGTTATTGTTATGCCCCGCTTTTGGGATAAAGCACTTGTTTTTATGTGCAGCATTTCATCATTTTTAGTTTTTACCATTCCGATTATGTCCCGGTATCCGGACGTGTTCCATTGGTTTAAGAAAATTGTGGTTCATACGGGAGAGTACGGAGCCGGGGCCGTAGGAATTATTTCTGCTGGCCAATTTTTAAAGCAACTCAACGGATTAATTCAAGATAATGTATATTTCTTTCTGATGACAGCGGCCTGTCTTGGGTTTTTAGTTTTCCGGGCCGGATACCACCTGACAAAACCCCGGCATTCGCATGGTGACGTCAAAAGGCCCGTTTGGTTTTTGTTTGCCGTAACGACGGTAAGCGTTTTGCAGATTCTTATGGTTGCCAAACACCCCTCGTCACATTATCTGTTGCCCGCGATGGGGCTTGTGGGGTTCCAATTAGCCATGATTTATCAATCTGCGGGTGGCGGCACTCATCTGATTCTAGGAAAAGGCGCACCCGTTTTTTTGATTATTACGATTGCCATTTTTGTTGCGGCAGGAATCAATTATCAACGTCATTTGAATCAAACCAGCCAGGCGGCCTTAGCCTTTTCCAAAAAGATATTTTCGGATTATCGGGGGTGTATCATTTTTAGTTACAGCCGGTCCTCCTCGATGGAATTTGCTCTTAACTTTGCCAACGAATGGGACTGGATGTATCCCTTCTGTGAGATATTGCAGCAAAAATATCCGACATCAGTTTTTTACAGCCGCGGCCGTTTCATTTTTAATAGTTTTCAGCGGCAGTTGTCCTTGGATAATCTCAAGGGATTGCAGGCGGCGGGGCATTGCCTGTTACTTTTTGGGACTCCCAGCGATTTTGTTTATGGATTTCTCGGTGTGGAGGAAATCGAATCTGCGGGAAAAGAAAAAGTGTATAAAATCCGCTTCATACCGTCCTCGGAGGCGGTCGGGGAATATTTGATGGCGAAAGATTTTGAAAACAAAAAAGATTATAGAGCGGCATATGCCTGCGCTCTGAATGCCCGGCAGGCAGGGCTTCCCGGGATGGAAGGCTATGCCGGGCGGTTAAAACGATTGGCGTTTCCAAAGCCCATAAAAAATAATCGATGATCTTAAACGGGCTCACAAATTGAAATTAAATGTAACCAAGCCGGTTTCTTGAGGTAAGATACATCAATCATGACCATTAAGAACAAACTGCTGCAGCAACTTCCGACCATTTCTTCGTTTAGCAATCTCAAGCTGGAGACGAAATTTGTATTGTCTTTGCTGTTAATTTCGATCGTCCCTTTGGCCGCGATTAGCATCTTTAACTATTATTACTCAAAGTCACAGCTGGAAATGAGCACCATCGCCAGCCTTTCGGCGATTAACGATTCCCGTGCCGTCCACATCAACCATCTCGTCCAATTACGCCAGGAACAGGCCAAGGAAATCGCCGGGAGTTACATTACACGCCAACTGCAATCCGGCGGGTTTAATCATCCGTTGATCATCGAAAAAATCCAGGAACAAATCGATTCCATCTTTAGCGAGTTAAAGGTTGACCCGACCAGTCCGTACAAGAACATTGACCAGAGTTCGGACATTGAAATGATTAATGTCTGGGATATCCACGGAAATATCATCGCCTCGACCAACCGGGAACTGGTCGGCAAAAAGATGTCCTTTGATTTCCTTCGCATTCTTTACAACCAGGGGGCTTATTTCGGAGGATTTGAAAAGGACCCGTTTACTAATGAAAACTACCTCACCATTCTTGAAGAGGTTCGCAATTGGACGTCCGGCGAGTATGCCGGAGTCGTTTTTTTGAAAACGAGCGCGAAGATTCTCAATGATATTACGACTTTGCGCGACGGCCTCAGCAAGACCGGGGAGAGCTATATCATCGATCGAGAAAAACGGATGATTACCGAATCCCGGTT
>CAZEUO010000002.1:30865-36961 GCA_964515035.1 uncultured Planctomycetales bacterium | reverse complement strand
GTCAAAAACGCAGTTTTACGTCAAAAAGTTGTTACTAAAGGGTCGATGTCTTGTTTTGATAATAGCGTTGGCCCGAGGATTTATAGAAATTATCAAGGAGCGAAAGTTTTGGGCGCGCACCGTTATCTTCCGGACCAGGAGTGGTGTATCTTAACCGAAATCGCTTTATCGGAGGCGTTCGGCCCGATTATCGCGTTTCGCACCCAAATGATCATCGTCACAACGCTTCTCATCGGGCTTATTTTTGTTTTTGTGCACGTGGCCAGAAGCGTTTTCGTTGTGCCGATCCTGAATTTAAAAAACGCCTCGCTTGAAATAACCAAGGGAAATTACAAAGTTGCTGTCCAGGTCCAAAGTGCCGATGAAATCGGGGAGCTCACCAAAACTTTTAATGAAATGGCCGGCGATCTTAATCTAGCGACGACTCAGCTCAAAGACCAAAACAAAATACTCGAGCAGCAAAAAGAAGAGTTAAAGAAATTTGATAAGCTCAAAAGCGAGTTTGTTTCGATGGTGTCTCATGAGTTGCGTACGCCCATGACGATCATCAAGGAAAGTATTGCCCAGCTGTTGGAGGGTATTACGGAAGAGTCAATCGAGGTCAAGCGAAAGCTTTTAACCATGGCCTTAAACAACGTTAACCGGTTGGCAAACCTCATCAACAACCTTTTGGACCTCTCTAAAATTGAGGCCGGTAAAATGGAGTTGCGTCGGGAGCCAACGAATATCGTCAGCGTAGCTAAGGAAGTTTGTTTCGGTTTTGAAACGCAGGTGCGCAATAAAAAATTGGAACTCAAACAGCAATATTCCAAAGAAGATATTACGATAAGTATCGACCGGGAAAAAATTATCCAGGTCTTCATCAACCTCATGAGCAACGCCTTAAAATTTGTCGAAAAAGGCCATATTGAGGTTTCGATTTCTGAAGGTGAACGCCTGATCATTTGCAGCATTGCCGATACCGGCAAGGGCATCGCCAAAGACGATTTGCCAAAAGTTTTTGGAAAGTTTGAACAGTTTGGCCGTAAGGATCCCAGCGTCAAAGGTACCGGCTTGGGGCTTTCCATTTGCAAAGGCCTTGTCGAATTGCATGGGGGAGAGATCCGGGTTGACAGCGAAATGGGTGTGGGGACGAAGTTTACATTTACTTTGCTCAAAGAAAATGCATAGAAAGGGTCACAATGTCACCCCGGCCCGCCAGGCGTCACGAGCCGGGGCGGGCAAGACACAAGGTTACAAGTTGGAAATTTTGGGACATGTGACTTGTGACGTGGTGACTTTGTGACCAATAGAAGTAAAATGTGCTAATATATATTATCGCTTTTACGGAGCCTAATTATGAATAAACGTATTCTCATTGTTGACGATGAGCCGGATATTGTAGAACTTCTCGGAATGCGTCTACGCAAAAGCGGCTATGAAATATTGACGGCAGTGGACGGGATGGAGGGCCTGGAAAAAGCACGCAAAGAAATTCCTGACCTGGTAATTTTGGATGTGATGATGCCTAGAATGGACGGTTTCCAGGTTTGCCGCCTCTTAAAATTTGACGAAAAATATAAGAAAATTCCTATTATGATGCTGACATCCCGCGGCCAGGAATCTGATAAGAGCTTAGGCAAGGAAGTCAGTGCTGATGCCTATTTGCCAAAACCCTACGAAATCAATGTCCTCCTCAAAGAAGTCAAACGCCTGCTGGAAGGCCCCGTCACCCCAGTAAATTAATGTCATTGCGGGCGACCGAAGGTCTGCCTGCCGGAGCGGGCGAGCGACGAAAATAATTCCGCGATGTTGGGGGAAAAAGGTGGAATTGATTTGAACCCGGCGAATTTGACGATTGAGCAAGAGGGCGGCGCGATTGAAGGCGCGCCTTCAATCGCGCCGGCTATGGATTTGCAAAACCTCGAAACCATTCCCTTCGACGGCCTGGTGCCGGTGATTATTCGGATTGTTCCCATTACTAACCTGCCGTTGTTGCTGGGCACGGTGGAAACAAAAGAACCGATGGCACAGCTGTCTTCTATTCAATAATAAAAATTATTCTCTAACGAGCGCGACGGCGCCGAGAATGACGGCATCGTCTTCGAGGTGGGATTGAACGATTTTGCAGTTATCGATTTTGGAAAAGAAGGGATCGCTTGAAAAAGTTTTCTCAACAATCGGCAGCATAAATTCCCCGCAGGCTTCCACAACCCCACCACCTAACACAAACAAATCCGGATTTAAAATGTGACGCAGTGAGATGCAGGCGGTGCCGAGCACTTCGGAGGCGCGGATCATGATTTTGGTCACAACGGGATCATTTTCTTTGAGGGCTTTCTTAAGGAATTTGCTTTTGATTTGGTCCAAATCGCCTTCGGTTAATTCGGTAATAATTGTTTTATCGCCTTTTTTAACAGCTTCGCGGATTTGACGCTCAATAGCGCGGCGGCTGATTAATGCCTCCAGACATCCGTGATTGCCGCAACCGCATTCGGGGCCGTCTTCCTGCATAATCATATGGCCGATTTCGGCGGCGGCGCCCTGCGAGCCGGTCAGTAATTTGCCATCGATAATGATGGCGCCGCCGACTCCCGTTCCGGGAAAAATCCCGATGACATTTTTGACGCCTTTGGCGGCACCGAGCCATTGCTCAGCCAATAAACCACAATTGACGTCATTGCCCAAAGCGACTTTTGTTTTAAATTTCTTTTCCAGTTCTTTGGCGAGAGGAAACCCGGCAAGATTGATATTGGGGGTGGCCATGATTTCGTTGGTAGATTCCTGTACGATACCGGGAATGCCGCTGCCGATGGCTTTAATGTTATCGTCTTTGATGCCGGCTTCCTTTAAGGACTCTTCAATAGCTTCTTGAATGGCGGCAAAAATTTCTTTCGGGCTGGCCTTTTGCGGGGTCGAACATTTATGGCGGGAGAGGATCTTTCCGGAATCTTCAACAACGGCGGCGGCAATCTTTGTGCCGCCAACATCCATTCCGATAAATAAATCATTCTTCATGGCTGTGATTATACAAATAAAATTTCGTTAAAGGAAGAAATAAAAATGTATTACAACTGACCCTTGATAATTTGTTTAAATCATGCCAAAATAATTCATTCGTTTAAGGAAATAAAGGTCCTATGCCAGATAATCTTTCCGGTGTTGATGATCTAGCCAAGCAAAGGCAGCAGGCCCATTTTCAACGCGCCCGGCGCGGCGTCATGCAGTATTTGCAGGATAAAGGCGGGAGTTTGCCGATGGCGGAGATGCATGACTTCAGCCTGAAGAAATACCTTATCCAGCACCAGAGTTTTTCGCAGCTTATGGAAACTCTCGTTGATGAAAAGCTTGTTGAATTTAATTTTGAAACAAATACGGCCATCCTTACGGACGTCGGCCGGACATTTTTAGCTGCTACCGATCAGATTACCCAGAAATAGATAATGCCGAGAAAAATTTTAGTTATCGATGACGACCCGACCAGCAACACTCTGGTTGGTTTTTTATTAAAATCCAACGGCTATGACGTGACCGTGGCCGGGGACGGGGAAGAGGCGCTTAAAAAAGCCGGCGAAAACCGCCCCGATTTAATTGTCCTCGATGTCGTAATGCCAAATATGGATGGTTACACATTTTTAAGGAAGCTTAAGAACTTGTTGAGCCTCAATATTCCTCCCGTCATTATGCTCACCTCCAAAGACCAAATGGAAGAAACCTTCAAGATGGAAGGTGTGAAGGATTTCCTGGTGAAGCCGCTCAATACCGCAAAGCTTTTGAAAAAGATTAAAGAATTGGTTCCCGCGGATTCATAATGAAAACATTCCGTAAATTGAGCGCTCATTAATGGAAATCGGAATCGTTGGCCTGCCCAACGTCGGAAAATCGACTCTTTTTAACGCTTTAACCGGTGCCAGCGCGGCCGCGGCCAATTTTCCTTTTACAACCATCGAACCGAATGTCGGCGTTGTGCCGCTGGCGGACCCGAGGTTAACAACTCTTGCCGAAAAGTTCGACAGCCAAAAAATCACCCCTGACGGGATTCGCTTTGTCGATATCGCCGGGTTGGTGAAAGGCGCAAGCCAAGGCGAAGGGTTAGGCAACCAGTTTCTTGCCAATATTCGCGCTGTTGATGCCATCGCCCATGTCGTCAGATGCTTTCATGATGATAATGTGGTCAATGTCATGAATGATGTGAATCCGTTGAGCGCGATTGACATTATCGACACAGAATTATTATTGGCAGATTTGCAACAAGCGCAAAAGGCCTCGGAAAGAATCCGTGGTCCGGCTAAAAGCGGAGATAAAAAGTCCGTAGAAAAACTAGCCGTCTTAGAAACGGCTAGCGCTGCATTTAATCAAGGCAAAAGCGCGCGTAGTTTAAATTTGCCACAAGATATTTTAAACGAGTTTCAATTCTTAACCTCCAAACCAAGTTTGTACGTGGCCAATTCTGATGAGGGAAAACCGCCAGAAAAACTTTTAGCATCCATCAAGGAACGCGCCCAAAAGGACCATGCCGAGGTGGTCGTGTTGTGCGCGAAACTGGAAGCGGAAATTGTTCAGCTTCCGCCGGAAGAGCGAAGTGCCTATTACGATGCCGCCGGAATCAGTTCTCCGGGATTAGCTGTTTTGGCTCAAGCGGGACGGAAACTTTTGAATCTGGTTTGTTTTTTTACCGCCGGGCCGAAAGAAGCGCGGGCCTGGTTTATCCCTAAAGGGACACCGGCCGTCAAAGCCGCCGGGAAAATCCATACCGATATCGAACGCGGATTTATCCGGGCAGAAGTTTATAAGTATGACGATTTGATCAAGTTGGGAAGTTACAAAGTGGTTCAGGAAAAAGGTTTAGTTTCGCTCGAAGGAAAAGATTATGAAATTAAAGAAGGAGATGTGGTGTATTTTAGATTTAGTGTATAAACACTAAATCCGAAACCCTAAACACTAAACAAACTCAAAATCCAAATGGCAAAATCCAAAACCTTCTTTTGAATTAGAAATTTGTTTTGAGTTTTGAATTTTGGAATTGTTTAGGATTTAGAGTTTAGGATTTAGAATTTGTATTGAGTAAGTGAGAATTTGTAATTTAACCATCGGAGGTGAATATGGCTACATTCGTTATGTTAGGCAAGTATTCCAAGGAAGCGCTGGAGGGAGTGAGCGGTGCGCGCACAAAAAAAGCCGAGAACTTAATTGCCAGGTATGAAGGTTCTGTTAAGGGCATGTATGTCCTTTTAGGCCAGCATGACCTTGTCATGATTATCGAATTGCCGGGAATGGAAGAAGCTATTAAAGTTTCCGTTGGGCTTGCAAAACTAACGGGAATCGCCTTTACAACATCTCCGGCCGTCTCGGTCGATGATTTCGACGCCTTTGCCCAGGTGGATGAATAGGAATAAAAATTAATTTTGTCTTGTTGGCACCGAGTTTAACGAATAAAATAGGCTTGTCAAATGACGACATGACTTACGGAGCCGAAGGCGACGTAAGTCATAAGTCGGAATTTGACCCTTGACGTTTGCTTCGACTTAACTGCAAACAAACGTCAAGGGTTTAACTCGTGCAGTCACTTATGTCGCTTTGCTCCATAAGTGACGCACTTATAAAAGGAGGGCAAGGGTATGGCCAAGTGCGCGAGTGAAAATGCGTTGATTTCCTGCATCTTGAGGCTTGCAATTGCTATTTTGTTCGGTATTGCCGCGTACAGTAAATTTGCCGGCGGATTGGAAAACGTTGTCACGAATTTTCAGGCCATGTTCAAAGATACCTGGCTTCCAATGCCTTTGGTAACTCTTCATGCCCGCCTGACACCGTGGATTGAAGCGGTCATTGCCCTCTGGCTTTTGTCAGGGATAAAACTAAAATGTGCCTGGACCTTAACGGCATTTTTTACGGTTTCATTGGCGTTTGGAATGTTGGTTGCCGGGCAGGGCGCTACCGTTGCCAACATTTACCTTTATATTCTGATATGCTGCGCCGGATTGCATTTTAGCCAGTACGATACGTGTTCGATTGAAAAACTGGGAAAAAAATAGCGCGTTTGTATTCGGCCCCGCCCTGATTTAACGCCAGGCGGGGCCTTTCTGTTAATAACAATTTTTCAAAAGGAGCCGGATGTGC
>CAZEUO010000002.1:0-30855 GCA_964515035.1 uncultured Planctomycetales bacterium | reverse complement strand
TTTTAAGAGCGATGAGTTCGAAAAAATTGGCATCAAAGACCGCTGGGTCCAGGTCAATCATTCCCAATCGCAAAAAGGGGTTTTGCGGGGGCTTCATTACCAGAAAAATCCCGCGGCCCAGGCGAAGCTCATCCGGGTTTTGTCGGGAAAAATTTTTGATGTCGCCGTTGATTTAAGAAAGGGGTCGCCGTTTTTTGGGCAGTGGACCGGAGTGGAAGTATCTTCGCAGGGCATGGGTCTTTTGTATGTTCCCATCGGATTCGCGCACGGGTTCTGTGTTGTTTCTGATTCCGCGGAAGTTGAGTATTTTACGTCTCATCTTTACGTGCCGCAAGAGGAACGGGGTATTCGATTTGACGATCCCGCCCTCAAAATTTCTTGGCCTGTTCAACATCCAATCGTTTCGAAAAAAGACGCTGAGCTTCTTGGCTTTAAGGAGGCCGATTGTCATTTTGTCTACTCCCCATAAAAGTATTCTGATCTTAGGTTCCCAAGGACAGTTAGGCCGCGAATTCCAAAAGGTGTTATCGGAAAAAAAGGCGGCCTTTTTTGCGCCTCCGAAAAAGGAATTAAATATTTCTGATGTGTCACAATTAAAAAGTAGTATTGATTCCCTTCATCCCGGCATCATTATCAATTGCGCGGCCTACAATCTGGTCGATGAAGCCGAAGAAAATCCGGCACCTGCCTTTGCCGCCAACGGCGAGGCCGTATCGCGTTTGTCCTCTCTGTGCAAAGAGCGAAAAATATTTTTGGTTCACTTTAGCTCTGATTACGTTTTTCCCGGGAGAAAACAAGGCGCCTATACGGAGGAAGACCGGCCCGGCCCGGTCAACGTTTATGGAAAAAGCAAGTTACAGGGTGAGGAGGCGGTTAGGAAAATCTTAAATGATTTTCTTATCTTTCGTTTGAGCTGGGTTTTTGGCGACGGGAAACAGAATTTTCTATATAAGTTGTCGCAATGGCGGTTAAAAAACCAGACGATTAAAATTAGCAGCGATGAAATTTCTTCCCCAACCTTTACGGAGGATATCGTGCTGGTCGTGTTATCAGCGCTGGATGCGGGGTTAAAGGGTTTATTTCATTTAACCAACGGCGGGCAATGTTCGCGGTTTGAATGGGCGCAGTATTATTTCCGGAAAATGAGTTTCGCCGATACCCTGACACCTGTTTCCCTGAAAAGTTTTTCATTAAAAGCAAAACGTCCGTTTTTTTCGGTAATGTCGAATGAAAAAATTTCAAAGGCATTGAGCACAACCATTCCAACTTGGCAGAATGCTGTTGACCGCTTTGTGAATAGAAGCCGTTAAGAAAAATGCCGATATCCTCAAGCCCACAAATAAGTTTTATTCAGAAATATCCTAGAACCACCGCCTTTTTGTTCGGGTGCGTTTTATGTGCCGGGATAATTATCTTAGCCGAAACTATTCTGGGATTTTGCGTGCCAAATAAACGTGATTCTTTATTCCGGTATTATCCTGAAAATTATCGCCACAGGAATGAATACGGGCTTCATAGACCCAATCCCGGCAAGCATAGGTCCTATCATCAAATCAAGTCAAGTCAGAAGATGATTTATGATGTTGAGTATACAATTGATGCGTTTAATCGGCGGTTTACTCCCGTATCCTTAAAGGGGCAACATCATCAATTTATCGCGTTCCTCGGATGCTCTTTTACCTACGGAGAAGGGGTTGCCGATAACCAGACGCTGCCCGCCCGCGCCGGTTCTTATGCGCATGAATACGTGCCGTATAATTATGGTTTTCACGGATGGGGCCCGTCTGATGTCTTGGTCAAAGTCGAGACGACGGATTTTAAGAAGGAAATCCCGGAAGATGACGGCATTTTTGTTTATACGTTTATCGATGATCACGTCCATCGGGCTCTCGGCACGATGTCAGTCATGCGGTGGTATAGGAAGGGTGCCTATTATAAGAAAATAAAAAACGGAGAACTCGTAAAAATGGGAGATTTCTATACGGAAAGACCGGTTCTTACGCGTATCTACTCTTTTTTATCCAAGAGCAATATTTTACGGGTTTTGAAGGTTGATTTACCGATTATTTGGGATCGAGATATTGAATTTACCGTCAACGTTATTGCGAAAATTCGCGACACCTTAAAAAAACAATACCCGCAATCCTTATTTTACGTGTTGATCCATCCTTATTGTGAAAAGTATAGGAATAAAGTAAAATTGTTCTGTGCAAAATATCATTTACCGTATCTGGATTATCAATATCCTTCCAAAGATGCACGATTTTACTTGTCAAACGAGGACAAGCATCCTTCGGCGTATTCACATGACTTTGTTGCTCAGAGGCTGGTTCAAGACCTTCAGTTAAAGTAACGAAAAAGAAAATCATGCCCCTTCATGCTCCAAAAAACGTTTATATTTTAGGAATCTCCGCTTTTTATCATGACAGCGCCGTGTGCCTGGTCAAGGATGGCGAAATTATCGCCGCGGCGCAAGAAGAACGTTTTACCCGCAAGAAACACGACTTTTCCTTTCCAACGAATGCCATTGGGTATTGTCTCAAAGAGGCCGGCATCAGCAAAAAAGATTTAAGTTATGTCGGTTTTTACGACAAGCCGTTTTTAAAATTTGAAAGACTCCTTTTCACCTACTTGACTTATGCGCCGATGGGGCTCAAATCTTTTCTGACGGCCATGCCGTTGTGGCTCAAAGAAAAATTATTTCTGAAAGATTTGATTCGCGAAGAACTTGAGTTTGATGGTGAAATCATTTTTACAGAACATCATGAATCGCACGCAGCCTCGGCATTTTATCCCTCGCCGTTTCAAGAAGCGGCTATTTTGACAATGGATGGTGTCGGAGAATGGGCCACGACAACCTGTGGAACGGGCAAGGGCAATATTTTTGAATTAACGGGTGAGATTCAGTTTCCTCACTCTCTGGGGCTTTTATATTCGGCCTTTACCTATTACGCGGGATTTCGGGTTAATTCGGGTGAATACAAATTGATGGGCCTGGCGCCGTACGGAGAGCCGAAATATGTTGATTTGATCAAACGCGAACTGATTGACATTAAAGATGACGGCTCTTTTAAATTGAATATGAAGTATTTTGATTATTGCGCCGGCTTAAGAATGGTGAACCGAAAATTCTGCAATTTATTTAACGCCCCAGCACGAAAACCGGAATCAAAGTTTACGCAACACGATATGGATGTCGCTCGCTCTATCCAGGAGGTTACCGAAGAGATTGTGCTCAAAATGGCCAATCATGTATACGAGGAAACAAAATCGGACAATCTTTGCTTAGCCGGCGGGGTCGCTTTGAATTGTGTCGGCAACGGCCGCATCCTTCGTGAGGGAAAATTTAAAAATATCTGGATCCAGCCGGCGGCCGGCGATGCCGGCGGGGCGTTGGGGGCGGCGCTTTTTATTTGGTACCGGTATTTGAATAACACGAGAGTCGGCGACGGCCGCCGAAATTCCCAGAAAGGCTCGTATCTTGGGCCGCAATATTCCGATAATGAAATTGAAAAATTAATTCAAGAAACAAACGCACACTTTGAAAAGGTCAGTGACAATGATTTACCCCGGCGGGTGGCAGGATTGATTAAAGACCAAAAAATTATCGGCTGGTTTCAGGGGCGTATGGAATTCGGGCCGCGGGCGCTCGGCGCACGCAGTATTATTGCCGATGCACGTTCGCAAGCGATGCAAAGCGAATTGAACCTCAAAACAAAATTTCGCGAATCCTTCCGGCCGTTCGCCCCAAGCGTTTTGGAAGAAAAGTGCACAGAATACTTCGAAATGGATTGCCCGAGCCCATACATGCTTTTGGTCGCGCCGGTTGCGAAAAGTAAAATAACGACGGAACCGCAAAGCGTGCAATACCAGGGAATCGAGAAATTAAAAGCAAAACGCTCTGTCATTCCGGCTGTGACACATGTCGATTTTTCGGCGCGCATTCAAACAGTTTCTTTGAAAACTAATCCGCTTTTTTATAGTGTGATTCAAGAGCTCGAGCGTGCGGCAGGTTGTCCGGTTGTCATTAATACGTCTTTTAACATTCGCGGCGAACCGATTGTCGCAACACCGCAGGATGCGTACCGCTGTTTTATGTGCACGAACATGGATTATCTTGTGATGGGCCATTATCTCTTTGAAAGGACCAAGCAGCCTAACAGGGACCAATATAAAAAAGAAGATATTTCGCGGGAACTGGATTGATGGATAAAGAAAAGAAAAATTTATTGGTGTTTGGCTATGGTTTAACAGTCATCCTGTGCTTCATTGCCGTACGTCTGGGTTTGAAGCACAATTGGCCGGTAAGTTCCATGGTTCTTTTCGCAGCCGCCGTTTTCTTTTGTACGATTACGCTTTTCAATCGGAAACTATTGAAAGCCGTTTACCTGCGATGGATGGCGGTAGCACAGGTGATCGGCCGTATCGTAACAACTTTGATTTTAAGTATTCTTTTTTATATCGTCTTTGGGGTTGTCGGAATGATCTTACGGCTTATGAGAAAGGATTTGCTGGATCGGGCCATCAATCTCCAAAGGAAATCATATTGGCGAAAACGCGCTCCGGTGGAATTTCACAAGGAAAATTATCTTCGTCAATTCTAGAAAGGGAAACAGGAAATGTCAAAATTATCGATTATTAAAGAATTCTGGGATTTTTTAAGAGTCAGGAAGCGCTATTGGCTTGCCCCGATAATTTTTATTTTGGTTTTATTGAGCTTGTTAATTGTTTTCGCCCAAAGTTCGGCGGTGGCACCGTTTATTTACACCTTATTTTAGAAAACTTGGCAAAACGATTGATAGTTAAAACGTATTCGGCTATATTGATTTAAGATGCCCGAAAGAAAAGCTTCAAAAACAAAGAAACGTCATGAGTAAACCTCACCACAAACCTTCCAAAAATCGTCCGGATTCGTCAGAGCAATTGTGCCTCCTGCAGGACTTCATGGATCACATCCCCGACGTTATTTACTTTAAAGATCTCAAGGGGCGCTTGATCCTGGTCAACAAGGCCCACGCCAGGGGATTGGGGTTAAAGCCTGCGCAGGTCGTTGGCAAAACGGATGTCGATATTTTCGGCAAAGAACGCGCCGAAGCAATGGCTAAAGATGATCTCTATGTCTTAAAATCAGGAAAGCCTATCATCGATAAGATTGAGCGCGCCACCCGGGCCGACGGAATCGACAATTACGTTTCTACAACCAAAATTCCCCGGTTTGATTCGAAGGGCAAGATTGTCGGATTGATCGGCGTTACGCGTGATGTTACCAAGCGTATCCATTTCGAGCACCAAAAAGAAGAAAAACAGCACCTTAAGAAAAAGCTGGAGGCCATCGAAGATTTAAACAAAATCAAATCCGAGTTTGTCTCGACCGTCTCGCACGAATTAAAAACGCCTCTTGCCATTGTCAAGCAATTGTTACTTCTCATTCTCGATGAAACCGTCGGCACAATCAACAATCAGCAGCGCGAAGTTCTCGTCAAGGCCAGAAATAATCTTGAGAGGCTCAAAAACACAATAGATAAACTGTTGGATGTCTCGCGGCTGGAGCGCAAAAAATTAAAGCTGCGTTATTCGCTGGCCAATCTCAACGATCTTTTCCGCGATTCCGAGGATTTCTTTAAAAGCCTGGCCAAAGAAAAGAAGGTTACGCTCTCATACCAGTTGCCGAAAGAGAATATCAGTCTTTTCGTCGACGTTGAGCGGGTGGTTCAAATGATCGTTAATTTAATTGAAAACGCGATTAAATTTACCGAGGAAAACGGCTCGATTACCGTTGAAGTTAAAATTTTTGAAACTAAAATCCGGGTTGGCGTAATCGATACGGGGGTGGGCATTGCCAAGGAAGATGTTGCGCGGGTTTTCAGCAAATTTGTGCAAGTGTCTGGGGATGAAAAAGGACGTAAGGGAATTGGATTGGGCCTTTCGATTGTCAAGGAGTTGGTCGAGCGCCACGGCGGGGAGATTTGGGTTGAGTCCAAGTTGGGGGTGGGGAGCAAATTTTATTTTACCCTGCCGCGTTTTCATGCGACGCAGGTCTTAAGCAAGGATATCAAAGCAAAAATTAAACGCCTTTTAGAACACGACATTCCGGTTTATCTGGTAAATCTTTTGATTGTCAATTTTGCCGACTTTAAAAAACGAATCCGCGTGACTCCGCAGAAACTCTCCAGTGACATCAAATTGATTATTGAGCTGGCCTTTGGGGAATTTTCGAAAAAAGACGGTTTAAAGCAGAAGATTTTTATCAAAGATATGCATGCGGGCAAGTTCAGCATCATTTTTCCGGCGGCAACGGATCAGCGGTTTTCCGAATTTTGCGAACTCTTAAAGGATAAGACCAAAGGGTATTTTGTAAAACATAAAATCGAAGATGTATTCTTGGCTCTCGGCATGTTATCGTACTCTCCTAAGCATAAATCCAAATCTTCGAAAACGAAAGAAGCGGTCGGCAACCTCAATATCAAAGAAATTTATATTGGCTCGGAGATGCGCCGGTTTAAGCGCATTGCCTATGAAACAGATCTTGAACTCATTCTGTCAAATAACGAAAGGGAATCCGTTGTGACGGTTGACTTGTCTCAGGGGGGAATTTGTTTTATCGCTCGAAGGCCTCTGAAAGCGGATTCGGAAGTTGAGGTCAAATTGAGGCTTCTTAAAAAACAGAAGACCATTTATGCTCAGGCCAAGGTTTCCTGGATCAAGAAACTCGACCGGCTGAAAGCCGAAGATGTGGAACAGTACAAAGTCGGTATTGAGTTTGTGCGCATTGATTCGGCGGAAAAACGCCTGTTATCCGAGGAGTTGAAACTTTACAATGAGTAAACGAATTTTATTAGTGGATGATGAAAAGGACATGGTTTATGCCGTCAAACTGCAGTTGGAGGCCAATAATTATGAGGTGATTACGGCCTTCGACGGCCAGGAAGGCTTGGATAAGGCCAGGCATGAAAAACCCGATTTAATTATCCTCGACTTAATGCTTCCAAAAATCGATGGCTATAAGGTTTGCCGCATGTTAAAATTCGACGAGAAGTATAAGAAAATCGCCATCATTTTGTTTACCGCCCGCAGCCAGAAGGCAGATGAAAAAGTCGGCTTCGAAGTCGGCGCGGATGCGTATATTACCAAGCCTTTTGATCCAAAGGTCCTTTTAGAGAAAATTAAAATATTGCTTAAAGAGTCGTAAGTGGTAAGTCGTAAGTTGTAAGTCGCAAATTAAAATGATTAAAACATTTCGTGATTTATTAGTTTGGCAAAAGTCGCACGCTCTTGTTTTAGAAATATACAAAATTACAAAAGATTTTCCCGTAGAAGAGCGGTTCGGGCCTACTTCGCAATTGAGAAGATCGGCGGCTTCCATGCCTACAAATATCGTAGAAGGTTTTAAACGCAAGAGTAAAAAGGACTTTGCTCATTTTGTCAACATGGCCGACAGTTCGTTGGAAGAAACGAAGTATCATTTGATTCTTACGAAGGATCTTGGTTATCTTCCGGAAGAGAAATTTAACAAGGTCAGCGAACAGTGCGATGAAATTGGGAAAATGCTTTACGGACTCTACAACAAGCTTTCGACTTAAATCACTTACGACTTGGTACTTACGACTTACTACTGAATATGGAAAAAAAACAACTCACCAAGCGCCACCAGGAAGTGATTGACCTTTTATTAAAGGAAGGGTTGATTACTCAGGACATGCTTAGCAAAGCCCGTGAGGAAGTCAAACGCACGGGATTTTCTTTAGAAAATGCTTTAGAAAAACTCGGCTTTATCAACGAAGAAGACATTGTCAAAGCCCAGGCTAATGCCTTGGGAATTCCCTACGTCGATCTGACCGATTATATTGTCGATGCAGAATTAGTGAAGCTCGTTCCCGAAGCCATGGCCCGTAAGCACAAAGCCGTGCCTCTTTTTAAAATCGGTAACAATATGACGATCGGAATGATTGACCCGCAGGATATTGTTGCTATCGATCAATTGCGGCGTTTGAGCCAGATGGAAATGATCGAGCCTGTTTTGGTTTCGGAAAAAGGATTGCATCGTATTTTGGATTCGTATTATCAAATCTCCGGTTCAATTGAAGAAATTGTTAAATCCATCGATAGCCAGAAAATTTCCGAGGCCGAACGCAAAGGCCTGACGGAGGCGGCCGAAGAAGCCCCGATCATTAAACTCGTTAACGCCCTGATTTTTCAGGCGGTCAAAGAGCGGGCGTCCGATATTCACGTTGAGCCTTCGGAAGACGGCGTGAGAATACGATTCCGTGTCGACGGGTTATTGCATGAAATGCACTTTTTGCCTAAAAAACTGCAAAATGCCGTTATTTCACGTATCAAAGTTCTTTCCAAAATGGACATCGCCGAAAACCGCAAACCCCAGGACGGCCGTATCCAGCAAAAAATCGAGAACCGTGACTTAGACATCAGAGTATCCACGTTTCCGACGATTCACGGAGAAAATGTGGTGATGAGACTTTTGGATAAATCTGCCGTTTTGTTGGGATTAAAACGCATTGGTTTACAGGACAATGATTTTCAAATTTTTGAAAAAATTGTCCGCCGTCCACACGGGATTATTCTTGTCACCGGCCCGACCGGAAGCGGCAAGACCTCAAGCCTTTACGCGGCGTTGACCCATATTAATACGACGGAGAAAAATATTATTACGATTGAAGATCCGGTGGAATATGAATTGCCATTGGTGCGTCAAACCCAGGTCAATGTGAAAGCCGGCATTACTTTTGCCAACGGCTTGCGTAGTATCCTGCGCCAGGATCCCGATATCATTATGGTCGGAGAAATCCGGGATAAAGAAACAGCAGATGTAGCTATTCAGGCTGCCATGACCGGACATTTGGTTTTTTCAACACTGCATACCAATGATGCGCCATCGTCGTTGGCACGCTTAATTGATATGGGTGTCGAGCCCTTCTTAATTTCAAGCTCTGTGATCGGTATTGCTGCCCAGCGGCTGGTCCGATTGATTTGCGAAAAGTGTAAAGAAAAACATACGCCACCGACAGATGTTTTAAAACTTTTAGGATTTCAGGAGAAAATGGAATTTTATCAAGGCAAGGGCTGCAATTATTGTAAAAACAGCGGCTTTGTCGGCCGGACAGGGATTTTTGAATTACTCCTGGTCAATGACGACTTAAGAAAATTGGTGGATACCAAGGCGTCCGCCGACACGATTCGAAAGAAAGCCCGCGAACTGGGAATGCGGACGCTGCGCGAAGACGGTATTATCAAAGCGAAGCAAGGACTGACAACCCTCGATGAAGTTTTGCGCGTCACCGAAGTGGAGTCATAACAACGCGAATGGCAACTTTTCAATATAAAGCGCGGGATAAATTCGGACAATTGGTTTCCGGGGTGATGGGCGCCGATTCTGAGCAGGCGGTTGCAACAAAATTGGGGAATATGGGGTATGTCCCCATTTCGGTAGTAGCCGCGAAAGAAGATTCCGTGGTCACAAAGACCGCTGCCCGGTTTAAGCGCGTCGCCTTTTCGGATTTGAATGTTTTTACCCGCCAACTTTACACGTTGCAAAAAGCAGGGTTGCCTCTGTTAACCAGTTTTCGGGCGCTTCGCGAACAAACATCCAATCCTACCCTTAAAGATGCCATCGGACAAATGTCGCGGGAAATAGAATCGGGGGCAAGTTTTTCTGCGGCCCTTGAACGGTACCCGCGCATTTTTAATTCCATTTATGTCAACATGGTAAAAGCCGGCGAGATATCCGGCCGGCTCTCTGAGAATTTAGAGCGTTTAGCGGTGTTGGGGGAACATGAGGAGAAAATTCGTTTGCGCATTCAGGCGGCGACGCGCTATCCGATGATTGTCGTGACCGCGCTTTTAATCGGATTTCTGGTATTGATTACGTTTGTTGTTCCACGATTCACCAATCTTTACAGCAAACATCAGGCGGTTTTACCTTTACCGACGAGAATTTTAATTGCCATCAATTATGCGATCGTCAATTATTGGTGGGCCTTTCTTTTAATCGCAATTGCAGGGTATTTGATCTTGAAAAGATTTTTAAATACCAAAGAGGGAGCGGTTTGGTGGGATCGTTTAAAATTAAAAACGCCCATTTTTGGGCCGCTCTTGCTTCATATTGTCATGTCGCGGTTTTGCCGGATTACCAGTACCCTGCTTCATAGCGGCGTGCCGATTCTGCAGATTTTGGATTTAGGCTCCGAGGGGATCGGTAACCGCGTTATTTCCCAGACCATTCAAACGATTAAAGACGGTGTCAATGAAGGCCGGGGCATGGCGGAGCCGATGAAATTAAGCGGGGTTTTTCCGCCGATTGTCGTTGAGATGGTTTCAGTGGGGGAGGCGACGGGAAAAACCGATGAATTGCTTCTTCATGTTTCCGATTATTACGATTCTCAGGTAGACTATACAATCAATAACCTGGTTTCCTTAATTGAGCCGGTTTTGATTTTATTTCTGGGATTAACGGTTCTGCTTATGGCTTTAGGGATCTTCATGCCCATGTGGAACATGATGAATTTGTTCAAAAATTAGTTATCCCCGAGATTTTAGCCCTTGCGCTTGACAGCGTAAACGGCAGGACGTATACTCAAAACGTATTGGTTCGACGCGTCCCGCATTTGCGGGACTTGCTCACCATTTCATCATTTTAGGAAGCGGCGAACCACCCTGAGCAAGTGAGGAGTAAAACGACGAACGCGTCGAAGGGTTGACTAAATCATTCAAGGAGGGAACAAGCGATGAAAAAAATCAAGATAAACAAATTCGGTTTTACCTTAATCGAATTAATCATGGTGATCGTTATTTTGGGTATCCTCGCCGCGGTCGCCATTCCCAATTACTTTAATCTTTCTGACCGTGCCAATGATTCCGCCGAACAAGGTGTTTTGGGTGGTGTCAGGGCAGGTATCGCCACACGTCATGCGCAAAACGTTGCAAACATCCCTCCCATTGTTCCCAACTATCCCGCAACTCTTGATGCGGCAACAAACGGTTCCACTTGCAGAGCATCAGTAAACCCATGTTTTGATAATGTTCTTGCTCAAGGAGGCCTAAGAGACAATGCTTGGACAAGAGTTTCGGCCACTGTCTATTCGCACGACGGGAAGGACGTGAGCTGCTATACCTATACTCCCGGTACCGGACAATTTGTGTGTCTTACCACAGGTGTAGGCTGTCCGGCGGGCTCAGTATGTCCTTAAGATTATTCTTTAAAGGTCCGGGTGAAATTGTAAATTAAATAATAATGCCATGTGTATTTCAGGGGAAATATTTTTTTTGCGGTAATCGTTTCAGAAATTATCCCGCCAAGTTTTATTTGCACATTTTCCTAAAAAGTCTACGTAAGAGTTCTCTCGTAACCCAAAGGGGAATGTCTCTTGTCGCCTCGGTGATGCTGATTGTTTTTGTCTCCATCGCTGTCTTAGGCGTTTCAGTATTTATTTACCAACGTCTCTCCCAGAACGAAACCAAATCTATTTCCGCGCGCTGTCTTTATCTGGCCCAAGCCGGCCTCCATCGGGCGATTTATGATTTCCGGTTTCACGATCTCGCCCCTAATAATCCCCCGGACAACAATGGCTATTTTACTTTGGGTCAAACCGATATTGACGCCAATAATGCATTTACCCTGACGGCAACGGAAGGTAATCTGTTAATGGTCAATACGGCAACGGCTGTCCTTCTTCCCGCGGTGAATCCCGGCCGTCGGACCCGGCTTCAAAATTTAACATTACAAAACGCCACAAATTCACAAGGTATTACCATTACGGGCCTGACTGTGACCTGGTCGGGCGTGCCAGCTAGCCGGCGACTGCTGGAGGTCAATATTAATACTGTACAATTATGGTTCGGGAGCGTCAGTTCCGGAGTTCCGATTAATCTTAATCCAGACTTTGCTCTCGATATGGCTCCATCGATCTATCCGATTACTTTTCTTAGGTTCAATACGGATATGGGAAATGCCATCATCACGGTTCAATTTACCATGCTAGATGGTTCCGCGCGCACTGTAACTGT
Source organism: uncultured Planctomycetales bacterium (assembly GCA_964515035.1). Taxonomy (GTDB): domain Bacteria; phylum Omnitrophota; class Gorgyraeia; order Zapsychrales; family CAZBRU01; genus CAZEUO01. The sequence goes on along the minus strand of CAZEUO010000002.1, from coordinate 18,837 downwards.
TTATCCGCAATCCAATAATAATATTTTTACGGTGCTATCAACGGGAGCAACGACGGGTTCAAATATGAGAAAAATAATTCGTGTCGATTACAATGCTTTTGCTCCAGGAAGGATTAATGCCATTTATGCAACGCCGTGATTGCGGATTTACATTAATTGAACTCATTATGACAATTGTGGTTGTTGCTATCATTGCCATTCCTTTGTCTTTGACCATTTGCCAGCAAATGGAAAGTACTTACCAATCCCGTGGTTTTACCGAGGCTTTAAATTTAGCGAGACATGAAATGGAAATAGTTAATAACTTACCTTATAATGGTATTACTGACAGCATTGACCTAAATTATTTGGGGTACCCTTATAGCATTCTTCGGGGGGTGAGTTTTGTTGCTGGTGATGCAGGCTCAGCGGAGAGCCTTAAACAAGTAACGGTTTCAGTAACTCGGCCGGGAAACCCGGCAGTTTTGGCCAGATTAGTAACTTATATTGCGCGCAATGTTACGTATCCCTTTAATCCATAATAAAGGATTTACGCTCGTTGAGGTCATCATGGTCATCGTTATTGTGGCCGTGTTGGCTGTCTCGGGGGCGTGGATCATGTCATACGTGGTACAAAATTCGATTTTTCTTCCGAATCAACTGGGTGTTGAAATGGTGTTATCGGATACCTTTGATATCATGATTGAGGGGGACAGTCAGGCCAAAGGATTGCGGTTTCTACGGGAAATTAGAGACATTGGCAATAATGATATTGATTTTAATAATCAGGATGGCCAGCGGATCCGGTTTCGTTATCGGACGCAAACGGATCGAGTCCAGCGGCGAATTGGCAATGGCGCTTGGGAAGATATCCCTTATTACGTTGCTTCTAATATGACGATTTCAAGAGACGATAGCAATCTCTTTTCCTATTTCGACGCTGGCGAGAATACAACCAATGACGAGAATAATGTCCGTCGCATCGAAATGACGCTGATTGCAACAACAGGAAGCGGCGCTTTCAATGAATGGCAAGGCCGGTCGCAGCAAACCACCGCAATTGCGGTCAAAAAATTCAATGACAATTTCTAACATCATAACGAAAGTATTGGGGGCGGACAAGAAAGTTTTTGCCGTTAATTTTCATTCCTCCGGCGTTGAGGCGGTGTACTTAGAGTCGTCGGGATCCGGAAGATTCAAACTTTTGGCTTTTGATGTTAAACGAATTTCGAGTTCCGATAGCGAAATAGATATTATTAGTTTCATTCAAGGTTTTCAGAGTAAAAATGCGATTCATCAACGGGAGATTGTTTTAAGTATTTCCGACAATGATTGTGTGGCAACGAAATATGTGACGATGCCGGTTTTGCCGGATGAGGAAGTCCTGGAGGCCTCGCGCTGGCAGCTCAAAGAAGAAATTCCCTTTGAATTATCCGATGCCATTATCGACTGGCGGATCGTCAAAGAATATACGGATGAAGAGGGGGCCAAACGCCGGGGAATCGTTTTTATTGCCGCCGAAAGACAGGCCATTGAGAGATTCTTATCTTTGATCCGTAACTGTCGGCTTGAGGTGGTTAGAATCGTTAACGGATCTTTCAATTATATCGATATTCTTAAACTGCATCCTCAAATCCCCGCGCTATCGGCTGTTTTGGATATCGGATTCGATGATTCGGTTTTAAATATTTACATGAATCAGCGGTTGTGTATGGTGCGGCGCTTGCCGTTTTCTGTTAATAAATTTGTGCAATCATTGCGGGGGGTGCTGATTTCCGAGCAGGGCAAAATCGAGTTTTCGCAAAGCGAGGCCGAAGACATTGCCCATCGATTCGGCATTATGCAGGATAAAAACCAGATTATCAAAGACCGGATTCAGGCGGTTCATATTATTTCCTTAATGAGGCCGCTGCTTGAAATTTTAATCCGGGAAATTAAATTTTCTTTTGACTACTTTGCGTCCAGCTTTGAATCAAAACGGCCCTTAACGCTTTTCTTAACGGGGGCGGGGGCGAACTTGAAGAACCTTGAGGGTTATTTGACCGCTGAGTTAAAGATCGAAACGTCAACTTTGTCTTTGCCGGCGGTCGTGGATACGCCCTCGGCTCAACGGGCTCAACAAAACGAAATTCTTTGCGCCTGTGCGGCTGCAATCAGCGGGAGCGGAACCATTAACCTCTTGCCCGCGGAAATCAAACGCAAACAATCTGAGAAAATTCAGGCGGCCGCACTGAGGGTTTCGAGCATTGCGTTATCCGCGATTTTTGCGTTTTCGCTCTTTTTTGTTGAATTCCAGATCCGTGATTATCGCACCCGGCTCAAAATTGCCAGGCTTCATTTAGAAACGATTGGTACCATTGAGTCTTTACAGGAGAAGATTTTATTAAAGCGCGGTCTCATCGGAAAAATTCAGGAAAACGAAATTTCATTTGGCGGTGTTCTAAAAGCTGTGGGAACCTTGACTCCCGGTAAGGTTATTTTGGACAGCATGTCGCTTTCGAAAGCCAGTGTTTCGCTTCAGATAACGGGAAAAGTGTTTGTCCCGGAAGAGGCTGCGGAAGAATTGCTGGCCAATTGGATTAACCAGCTGGAGGAATTGCCGTTCTTTAAGGAAATCAGCCTGGGGTCTTTGCGTGCGCAGGGCACGACGCAATATTTTGAAATAACCTGCCATCTAGCGGGCGGAAAACCCGACCTATGAAAAAATTAAACCTCTTAGAGCATAAAATGGTTTTGACGGCCGCTGCCGTGGGTGCCGGATTTATCCTTCTGTGGGTTTTGCTATACCTGCCACGCCTATCTTACATGAACCGGCTGAAAGCTGAATGGGCGAAGGCAGAAGGAAAAATCCATCAATTGGAATCACTTGTAACGCGCGAAGACGTCGGCGCGGGGATCATTCGACTCAAAAAACAGCTTCAACTGCTTGACGTAAAGTTTCCGTCCAAAGAAGAAAAAAGTTTGAAACTCCTATCGGATATTGCGCGAAAAGTTAATCTGGAGGTGATCTCGGTTGTCTCCCAGCCCAAGGTTGATGTTTTGGATGACGTCCAACAGAAGATTATCAGCGACGGAAAAATCTGCCAGTCTATTTCGGTATCGATGGAAATTAGAGGAAGTTACAAAGATTTTGTTAAGTACATTGAAACATTAAAATTGGTGCTGCCGGCGTATGTCAGTTTTGAGCGCCTGCAGTTGGTCCGGGCGCCTGATACTGTGCCGGGAGCCCAGCTCTTGAACATTCAATTTAACCTTAATCTCTTTTTATTGTCATGACGACCCCATTTTTGCAAATTCAAAAGAAGGAGCAAATTCAAATCGCAATAACGGCTGCGCTGGTTTTGGTTCTGGGCTTTCTTTTGTGGAATAATTCCCAAAAAGCGAAAATCAAATCCGGGTTCATGGCTGCGGAGGATTTACAGGGTATCAGCGAGTTTCAAAATGAATTGACGGCATTAACGCCGTTTGAGACATGGGAACAGGAAGCCAGAAAGATTACGCTCAAACGCGATCCGTTTTACCCAGTCATCGAAGAATCCGCCAGCGGCTTTTATCTTAACGGTATTGTCTGGGATCAAGAGCAACCCACCGCCATTATTAACAACGCTATTTTTGCGGTAGGGGATACCGTAAACGGTTTTCAGGTTGTTGCAATCGAGCAGCGGCGGGTCCTCTTAAACGACGGTAAAAATGATCTCGAATTAAAACTCGAAGAAAAGAAATAATTCTCTCTGAACGGTTTTCCCGCTTAAATATCGACCCGCAAGCTGTCTTCCAAAAAATCTCTTGACAAATTGAGTAAATATTTTATTATTATACCAACTGGTCGGTATGTTAATGAAAGATGACTAATGAGAATACCCGTTCAAAATCCGAAAACAAAAACATGGCTCTTGGATGCCGCCCAGGAGCTGATATTGAAAAAAGGTTTTTCCGCGACTTCGGTCGATGAGATTTGTAAAAAGGCCGGTGTTTCGAAGGGGACGTTCTTCCACTATTTTAAAAGCAAAGAATTGTTGGGAAAAGCGGCCTTAGAAAATTTTTGTTGTTCGTCCCGGAAAAAGATGGAAGAGTGTTGCTGTCGAGAACACGTGCCGGCTGACCCTCTTGAACGGGTTTTGAATTATGTGGATTTTGCAATTTCGATGTCAAAGAATACGAAGTCAAGTAGGGGGTGCTTAATAGGGGCGATGGTTCAGGAACTTTCGGACGCTTCTCCGGGGATTCGTGCCGCGTGTTGTGATGGATTTAATGAATGGGCGAAAGTTATTAAGGAGGATTTGCGGGAGGCCAAACAAAAGTACGTGCCGCGCGCCGCCTTTGACGCGGAAGGTTTAGCAGATCACTTTATTGCCATCTTTGAAGGGGCCCAGATTCTTGCCAGAGCGAAAAATGATAAAAAGATTATTGAAAAAAATTTAGAACATTTTAAACAGTATTTAAAGATTTTGTTTAAAAACCAACAAAAGGGGAGGAAGCGATGACAGACCAAAAAAAAGAAGGGGATTGCTGCTCTTCGACATCAGGTTCTGGGAGTTCTTGCGGCTGCTGCTGCGGCGGCAAGAAGTTTTTTATCGGGCTCATTGCCGGGTTGATTTTAACGGCTGCGGCTTTCGGGTTTTACTCGGTCGGTAAATGCGCGGCTGGTAAAGGCAGTATGTGTCCGATTACCGGTGCAACGATGCAGCAAATGCCACAGATGCAAAAGTAAGGTTGTTTTCAAGAAGGATGGTTTGGATTGCGCCCCCACTGTTTCGTTTTGTTTCGCAAAACGAAACAAAACGGTGGGGGCGCCCAATCAAAAAGAAATAACGAGGAAAACCATGAACAATCATTTATTCGTCGATTCGAAAAACAAAATATCTGATGGTGGTATTATGGGGGCTTCCAATCCCGATTCCGATTTGCTTGATGCTTACTCTCGGGCGGTAGTCAACGTTGTGGATACCGTTGGTCCTGCGGTTGTCAGCATTTCGCTCGGCTGGAGGCTGCGTGAAAACGGTATGGAAAAAGGCGGCGCCGGTTCCGGCGTCATTATTACGCCTGACGGTTACATTTTGACCAATAGCCACGTTGTTCATAACGCGACGAAAATTGAAGTCCATCTAAGCGACCGGAGAAATTACGAAGCCATTCTTATCGGAGAAGACCCGGCAACTGATTTAGCCTTGATTCGTATCAGCGCAACTCATTTACCTTATGCCGTAATGGGCGATTCCAGCGCTCTTCGTGTTGGGCAATTGGCGATTGCCATCGGAAATCCTTTCGGGTTTCAATCCACAGTTTCAACCGGCGTTATCAGCGCTTTAGGCCGTCACTGGCGAAGCGAGGAAGGCCGGTTAATCGAAAATATTATTCAGCACACAGCACCTCTGAACCCTGGAAATTCCGGCGGACCTCTAGTCGACTCTAAAGGCCGGGTTATTGGAATCAACATGGCGATCATAGCCATGGCTCAGGGACTTTGCTTTTCTATTCCTGCCAATACCGCACAATGGGTGGTTACGCAGATTTTGCAGCATGGCCGCGTGCGAAGAGGTTATTTAGGAATTGCCGGCCGGGAGCGGAAACTTGACCATCGCTTGGTTCGTTTTTATCAGTTGTCCAGCGATTCTGCCGTTGAAGTGATGGTTGTCAATAAGGGTTCGCCTGCCGATCAGGCGGGGCTTCGGGTGGGGGACTTAATTTTTTCAATTAATGAGCATTTGACTAAAAATGTTGATGATTTGCATAGCTTTCTCTCCCAATGGCCGATCGGCCAGGAAGCCGTGTTAAAGGTAATTCGCGAACTTGACCAAATGCGATTGAATGTTGTACCAACTGAAATTCGATAAATCTCCCGTATATCCCCAAGTGTTTCAAATGGTTATAGACATTACGAAAATTTTACTAAAAGGAAACGTTTTCATAATGCGCTGTCTAGCCACTTGTTTTTACTTGCTGGTGTGGTAAGGTTTAAGTAGGTATATCGAAAGGCTCTTTGCAGGCTTTTTGCAAAGGGCATGGCAAACTTAGGGAAACCTAAGGGCGTTCCGTAAGGAATTCTGCACAAAAATTGTGCAGAGCAAAGTTTCGGGCCTAAACCCCGGATTTTGCCTTCTGTCTGGAAGGCATGGGATATGGTTGCTGAGCCTCCCGATCGAAAACACGTATTTTAGCAATCCAGACAAAATATTCATTTTCGGTCTGGATTTTTTGTGATACGCACCCTAAAATAGAAAGTAAGCTCACCAACCGGTGAGAAAACTATTTAAAAGAAAGGAGGGGAAGAAAATGACAAACTTCGACATGCTTGTTGTGTATCCTTTAAAGGAAATGCTAGCGAAGGTAGCCAGTTTTATCCCCACTTTGGTCGGGGCCTTGCTGATTCTTGTCTTTGGTTATATCGTCGCAAAGGTCATCCGTGATTTAGTTCATCAACTGTTGAAAGCGATTCGGTTAGATTCTATTGCCGACAGGGCAGGAATTTCCGATGTCTTGAACAAGGGCGGGTTAAAAGCTACGGCGAGCGGGCTTTTATCGGACCTGGTTTATTGGCTTGTTGCCATCATGGTTTTGGTGATGACGGTCAACGCCTTAGGTCTGACGATTGCCTCGCAGCTGTTAGAAAGGCTATTTGCCTATATTCCTAGCGTAATTTCCGCGGTGTTTATCCTGGTATTAGGTATGTTTTTTGCGACCGTCGTTGACAGCCTTGTGCTTGCGACGGCCAGGAATACCAACGTACCCAACCCGGATTTGCTGGGAAAAATTAGCCGTTGGGCTATCATCGTCTTTGCAGTTTCGATGTCATTGGAAGAATTAGGTATCGCGCCGTTATTGGTGGGCACGACCTTTAATATCTTCTTTGGGGCTGTTTGCTTCGGTCTTGCTCTAGCCTTCGGGATGGGCGGACGCGATGCTGCGGCTCGTTTCATCGAAGAGTTGAAAAAAAGACGCTAAGAGTAGAGCGTATTGAATACAGGCGCCCCCACCGCTTTGCTTCGCAAAGCGAAGCAGTGGGGGCGCCCTTTTATTTACCTTAATTCTTTAATTTACCTACCCGCAAAGACCACATCGATGGTATACTTCTTAAAAGGAGTTTTATGGCCAGAAAATCAAGAAAAAGTGGGTTTACCCTTGCCGAAATTATGGCTACGCTTGTTATTGTCGGAATTTTGGCAAGCATTGCTATGCCGCGCTACCAGACAGTCGTTGAACGGACGAGAAGTTCCGAAGGGATTCAGATTATAACAGCTCTTTTAGGCGCGCAAAAGCGTTTTGCTCTTGAAAATAACGGTAATTTTAGCGCAGTCCTTGGCGCTTTGGATATTGATATTCCGTTATCACCTAATTTTGATCCGCCCCAGGTATTCAATGAACCGACCCCTCCTGATGCGGCTGTAAGCATTGATCGAAATGACGGCAGCTATACGCTTTCCGTTGACGCCGATGGCACAATTAGTTGTACCGGCGACGCGCTCCTATGTCAAAAGATGGGTTATTAGGCGAAACAGAATGAAAAGAAAAGAACCGCTTTATCGGCCTAAAAAGAATTACAAAGATATTGTTAAGCGCATCAGCCTTCCCAATTCTCCCGTTGGAATCGACGCACAATACACCCACGCAATTGTAATCACGTATCTGCGTCAAATTACACAGCGCCTAGAAAAGCTCGAAAAACTGATTCATGAAAGAAAATCGAAATAGTCAAAAGCGCATTTTGATGTTTGTTCATGACCTCTATGAAGATCTGGAGCTGTGGTATCCCAAATTGCGGCTTATCGATGCGGGCTTTGAGGTTGTTGTTGCCGGTCCGGACAAAGGGTGCTCATATAAGGGAAAGCTCGGTTATCCGTGCATTGCCGATTGTACTTTTGAAGAGGTTTCAGAAAAGGATTTTACCGGTTTAGTTATTCCCGGCGGTTTTTCGCCCGATCAGTTGCGCCGCATTCCAAAAGTTCTTGAGTTAACCCGCCAATTTCATAAATCCAAAAAACTCATTGCTCATATTTGCCATGCCGGCTGGATTCCGATTTCCGCAGGGATAATGCGCGGGTTTAAATGCACATCGACTCCGGGGATCAAAGATGATCTTATCAATGCCGGAGCAAAATGGAGTGATGAACCGCTCGTCATTGACCGCAACATGGTTTCCAGCCGCCGCCCGTCAGACCTGCCACAGTTTTGTCAGGGAATTCTTAAAATCCTCAAGTAAAGAAAGGGACGTCCTTCGATTTCTGTGAAAGGTGTCCCCATTATTTTGGGACACCCTTCACAGGGCTAGAAGGACGTCCCTAACTAATAATAAACTTGACATATCCCAATAGGTTAGGATATACTCTACTTGTTCTATAGAGTTAAAGGACTATACGATGATATCAAGGAAAACCAAATATGGCTTGCGGGCGCTCATTTACCTAGCCAAAGAATATAAAAAAGGGCCAGTGCTTATTTCCAACATTGCAAAAAAAGAAAAGATACCGCAGAAATTTCTCGAGTTCATTTTATTGGACTTAAAAAAGAACGGCATTTTGGAGAGTAAGAAAGGAAAAGGTGGTGGTTATTTTCTGGCCACCGATCCCGAGAAAACTTATCTCGGAAATATTGTTCGAGTGTTAGATGGCCCCTTGGCGCCGGTATCTTGTGTCAGTCAAACAGCCTATCGTAAATGCGAAGACTGCCTGGATGAAAATTGTTGTGGTATCAAACTCATCATGAAAGATGTTCGCGACGCCATTGCAAACATTTTAGATCAAACAACTCTTGAAGATGTGCTTATTCGCGCCAATAGCGCTAAAGGGAAAGAGGTTTTATCATATGTTATTTAAATTTAGAATATTCTTTATTTATCTGACGACGGTTTTCGGTTTGGTTTCGAATGTTCATTTGATAAACGCCGAAAAAAATCAGATGCAGGGATCTCTGACGATTTCCGGTGCCTGGGCGATTTATCCAACGGTTGTGGCATGGGCGGAGGAGTTTAAGAAGATCCATCCTGAAGTCAAAATCGATATTTCCGCTGGCGGCGCTGGAAAAGGCGCGGCGGACGCGATTGTTGGTTTAGTCGATATCGGAATGGTCTCTCGGGAACCTGACCCATCGGAATTAAGAAGAGAAATAAAGGCGATTTATATTCTCAAGGATGCCGTCTATCCGGTTATCAGCGATAAAAACTTTTTTCTTGAGGATATTCTCAGGAAAGGTCTCAACCGGCAGGCTTTTAGCGAAATTTATATTTCAGGAACAAAAACAACATGGAATGAAGTCTTGGGACAAAACGGCAATAAACCCATCCATGTTTATACCCGTTCCGATTCCTGCGGGGCGGCCGCGAGTTGGGCGGCGTATTTAGGAAAAAAGCAGGAAGATTTAAAGGGAATCGGTGTTTATGGCGATCCGGGGCTTTTGGAAACAGCCAAAAGAGATCCCGTTGGTATCGGTTATAACAACTTCAGCTTTGTTTTTACCAGAGATGGTTCGTTGATTAAAGGAATCAAGTTGGTTCCGATTGATTCTAATGAAAACGGCGTTGCCGATTCTAATGAAGTTTACACAAACCGCCAGGAGGCGGTTGCGGCGATTGAATCAGGCCGGTATCCGGCTACGCGTAAAAATTATTTCTACATAAAAAATAATGCCAGCGCGCTTGTAAAGGCGTTTATCACATTTGCCCTTTCCGAGGAAGGGACAAAAATTGTTGATACGGTCGCCACAAGCCTGCCGATTTCCAAAAAAGAGCGTAAAGAAGTCCTAAAAACTTTGAAATAAATCCAATGAGTGTCAGAGAAATCAAAGATGTTGTAACCCGAAGGCTGATGGCCTTGTTTTGCTTGCTCGTTTTAAGTTTGGTTTTCTTTATGGCCATTGGATTGTACCTTAAGGCGAAACCGGTTTTGGATTTGAGCGGTTTTAAGGAATTGCTTTTTTCATCGTCTTGGCATCCGACAAAAGGCGAGTTTGGCCTGGCGGGTTTTATCGTCGGAACATTATGGATAACGGCGATTGCGGTTGTCGTAGCCGTTCCGTTAAGTTTGCTCACAGCAACCTTTCTTTCGGAATATTGCTCGAGGCGTGTTCGGGAAATCATTAAGCCGGTTATTGACCTTTTAGCGGGAATTTCACCGGTTGTGTATGGCGTTTGGGGGATGATAGCGGTTGTGCCGCTTGTCCGGGATTATTTGATGCCGTTTTTTAGCGCGAGATTTTCATTTTTTCCCTTTCAATCGGATAACTTCACGGGCTTTAGCGTTCTTTCAGCGGGGCTGGTATTGGCTGTCATGATTTCACCGCTGGTTATTTCAATTATTGAAGAAGTTACGAGGACTGTCCCTTTTGGGATGCGGGAGGCATCGCTTGCGTTAGGTGCGACCAAATGGCAGACGACAAAATCCGTTGTGTTGCGTAAGGCCCAGCCGGGGATTATTGCGGCTATTATTCTTGGATTATCGAGGGCGCTTGGTGAGACGATGGCGGTTTTGATGGTTGCCGGCTGCGCGTTGCAAGTTTTTCCGAAATCAATTTTTGATGCCGGCTATCCTTTGCCGGCTTTAATCGCCAATACCTACGGAGAAATGATGTCAATTCCGCTTTACGATGCGGCGGTGTTATTGGCTGCCTTTATCTTGTTTGTCATTACCGTTGTTTTTAATATGGGGGCGTGGGGCATTCTTCTTTATTTGGAAAGAAAAGAGGCCAATTAACGTGGATAAGCGAAGGTTGGAAGAAAATATTTTTAAAATCTTGATGGGCCTTTCCACTTTTATTGTTTTGGGAAGCTTGGCGCTGATTTTGATTGTGGTTTTTGTGAAAGGTTTTCCGGCTCTAAGCTGGGAGATGCTCACACAGCCACCTTCCGGCGGTTACTACATTGGCAAAGGCGGCGGGATTTTAAACGCTATTCTTGGTTCTCTATATTTGGGAATCGGGGCCACAGCTATTGCGCTATTGATCAGCCTTCCCATCGCATTTTATTTAAATTTGTATTTAAAAAGAAAATCGCAATTGGCGTTGGCGATTCGGTTTGCTTTGGATGTTCTTTGGGGGATTCCTTCGGTTGTTTACGGGGCTTTTGGGTTTACGGTTATGATATTTTTTGGTTTGCAGGCATCGTTGCTGGCGGGGATGATCACGATTTCTTTGCTGATTTTACCGATTATGACACGGGCCATTGACGAAGTTTTAAAAATGATTCCCCTGGAATTACAGGAGGCATCTTTGGCGTTGGGCTCGACAAGATTTGAAACGGCGTTCAAGGTTATTTTTAAGCAGGCCTTGCCGGGGATTTTGACGGCTGTCTTAATGGCGTTCGGGCGGGGAATTAGCGATGCGGCCGCTGTTTTATTTACGGCCGGGTTTACGGATTCTTTGCCTCATTCTTTATTTAAGCCGGTGGCGACGTTGCCGTTGGCGGTTTTTTTCCAGCTAGGGACGCCGTTTGAAGAGGTTCAGGCGCGCGGTTACGCCTCGGCGCTGGTTCTGACGGTTTTGGTTTTAACCTTAAGTATTTCATCGAGAATATTGTCAAAGCGATTTACAAAAAACATCATTAAATAAGGATTATTCCATGTCTTCTAAAACCCATATCAGCGTTCGTGATTTGACGGTCCATTACGGATCACAACAAGTGTTAAACAATATTTCGCTCGATATCCCGGATAAAAAAATTACGGCAATCATCGGGCCATCGGGTTGCGGAAAAACGACGCTGTTAAAATCCTTTAACCGTCTGATTGATTTGCAGGACGGTGTTAAAGTTGCGGGGCAAGTGTTCGTTGACGGTGAGGACATCTTAGACCCCAAAGCGGAAGTGACGCACTTGCGAAAAAAAATGGGCCTGTTATCCCAAAGGCCGCAGGTGTTGCCGATGTCGATTTATGACAATGTAGCTTATGGACTGCGGATTCATGGCGAAAAAAGTAAAAAAAAGCTGAACGATGTAGTCGAGCATTATTTGCGCGAAGCGGCGATTTGGGATGAGGTTAAAGACAGGCTTCATGACTCTGCTGCGCGGTTATCGATCGGCCAGCAGCAGAGATTGTGCTTGGCACGCGGGCTTGCCGTCGAACCGGAAATTATTTTAGGTGACGAACCGACATCCGCATTGGATCCTTTGTCAGCGGAGCGTATCGAACAGCGGCTGATGGAACTCAAAGATAAATACACAATCGTTTTGGTTACGCATATCTTGCGCCAGGCCAAAAGATTGGCTGATTACGTTGTCTTTTTGTATTTGGGCAATTTGATTGAACACGGTCCGGCCGAGCAGGTTTTGAATAAACCGAAGTATCTCAAAACCCAGAATTACATCAATGGCCAGTTTATTGAAGATCCGGTGGTTGACAAAGAGTTGGACTTGACGCATGCAGCATCTTCGGAGTTATTATCAAAAATTCGATCAGCATTGGAAGGTCTGACCTTTGGCCAAATATTAAAGATTGTCCTATCTTTGGAATCAACGATGGAGGATGTGTCCCGATCGGTTGAGAGAGACGGGCATCGCATTCTCGAGAAAAAAAGAATCAACCGCAAGGACTGGGAGATCATCCTTCAGAAGCAAGAAGGAGGCTACGCCATTTAATGGCCGGATGATGAATCAGGAATAGCGGTATTCTTCATGGGATTTGTGATATAATCGAAAAAGTAAAAAAGGATTTTGATGACGGCTCCAAAAGTACGCGCGATTTTCCGGTGGACTCACATTTTTTTGGGATTGGTTTTATTGTGTTATGTTTATTCGCCTTTTCATCAATATATCCCATTTCAGATTTTTATAAAGTTTTTTGCAATACCGACTATCGTTATCAGCGGATTATGGTTGTGGAAACCGCAGATTTTTAACCGCCTTCTTGGCGCTAAATAAAAAGGTTTATTATGGGAAAAACGATTTTGTTAATTGATGACGATCCGGTGATCATCAAAATGTTGGAAACAAGACTCAAGGCCAACGGGTTTTCGCCGTTAGCAACCCAGGATGCCTCCGAAGGTCTCGAGATGGCGATCAAACAGCAACCGGATTTAATTATCATGGATGTGATGATGCCCATCATCAACGGTTACAATCTCTGCACCATCCTCAAGTCCGAAGAAAAAACCAAAAATATTCCTATCATTATGCTTACCTCCCGTACCGATGACAGAGACAAGGCGATTGGACAGCAGGTGGGGGCTGACGCCTATTCGACAAAGCCGGTCAAAATGGAAGAATTATTAAACGATATGAGGTCTCTTTTAGGAATCTGATATGAGCATCTGGGCTTACACAATCGGCAGCGTTTTATTGGTCAGCCTCATTTCTCTTGTGGGCGTCTTTACTCTTTCATTAAAGCAAGAAGCGCTTAAGAAGGCGGTTGTCTTTCTTGTTAGTTTTGCTGTCGGGGGATTATTCGGCGATGCTTTGATTCACTTGATTCCCGAGTCTTTTGAAAGACTGGGAACGGGCATGACGACGTCCTTATGTATTGCCGGAGGGATTATGCTTTTTTTTGTTTTGGAAAAGTTTTTGCGTTGGCAGCATTGCCATATTCCCACCTCCAGCGAACATGCCCACCACGCCCATCCGGTGGTTGCCTTAAACCTTATTGGCGATGCTGTTCACAATTTAATTGACGGCATGATTATTGCGGCGAGCTTTTCTGCAAGTATTCCCATTGGAATAACAACCACCTTGGCTGTCTTATTGCATGAAATTCCGCAGGAGATCGGCGATTTTGGAATTCTGATTCACGGAGGCCTATCGGTTCAAAAGGCGCTTCTTTTTAATTTCTTTTCCGCTCTGACGTCATTGGTGGGGGCGATTATCATTCTTGTTACCGGCCCGTGGATTGCATCTTATTCGGTATATCTTTTGCCGATTACCGCCGGGGGTTTTCTTTACATTGCCGGTTCGGATTTGATTCCCGAACTTCATCACGGCAGTGATGTCAAGATTTCGACATCCGTAGGGCAGTTTCTGATGATTATTTTGGGAATTGGCGTTATGGCGCTTTTGATGTTTCTGGAATAATATTTTCAACTGTTAGTTGCAAATATTTTATTGATGGGTGTATAATCAATTCAAATTCAATCAAATTTTAAAGTTAGTATAATAAAGGAGGATGGTATGATTTTGAGAACGGTGTTGGCAATCATTTTTGCCATCAGTTTGAGCGGTTGTGCAACGATAAAGAAATCGGCAATGAAAGATCTCGAAATGCGGGTCGTTGATTTAGAAAAACGTATTCAGGAAAAAGATGACCAGATTCAGGATTTGGAAGGCAAACTTCAAAAAGTTCAGAAAAAAGAACAAGCGGCAGTGATGAGCAAGGCCGAGGTTGCGCAAATTAATAAAAAAGATATTCAGACGGCTTTAACAAATGCCGGGTATTACACCGGTCCTATTGACGGGAAATTTGGCCAATTAACATCCGATGCCATTATGGAATTTCAAAAGGCCAATGGGTTAAAACAAGACGGTAAAGTTGGCCAGCAGACCTGGTTAAAGTTGAGCGAACATTTGCAGCAATAACAAATTGAGGGAGGATGGGATAGAGACATGAGAAAATCATTAATAGCTTTTATTGGGTGCGCGGTTATTGTCTTCTTCACCGGTTGTACGACGACCCAAAAGGGTGCCGGAGTAGGGGCGGTTGCCGGATCTGTCATTGGTGGTGTTATCGGGCATCAGTCGGGGCACGGGGCTGCAGGCGCGGGAATCGGTGCGGCAGTCGGCGCGGCCGGCGGCGCTTTGGTTGGCGAGCAAATGGATACGAAATTTTGCCCTGTTTGCGGCTCTGGATACACAGGCGGGACCGAATTTTGCCCGAAAGACGGTAGCGAATTGAAATTGAAGCAGAAATAAGCGAAAGGTGGTAATAAATTTATTTAAAAATCCCCATCAAAAAATGGTGGGGATTTTTTGTTATTGCCTCTTAGTAAATGAGTTATGTCACGGGAACGAAAGATATTGAAAGTTTCGGTATTCATAGGTACTATAGTCTGGAAATGAGATCTCCATGAAAGAAGACAGCGCCGCCAAATCCGTCCTTTTAAAAGATGTCGGGCTTTTTCAAGGCCTAGCGTCAAATGAGTTAGCGGCGCTTAAAACCTGCCTTCACGAGAAATCTTTTCAAAAAAGCGATATATTATTTTTTGCAGGAAAGTCCTGCGAAAGAGTTTTTATTGTCCGCTCGGGACGAGTAAAAGTATTTCGTACGGCTTCTTCCGGAAGAGAACAGATTCTAGAGATTTTAGAGCCAGGAGATACCTGCGCTTGCAATCCCGGCGCTATGACTTGGTCCTGTTCCAGTTCAGCGCAGGCTTCAACGGACTGCAGCGTCTGGTTTCTCTCCCGCGACGACTATATCAAGCTTGTTAAAACCAATTCCAAAGTTACGCAGAGTTTAAACCGCCTTTTTGCGGAACGTTTAAGTTGTTTTAGTTCCCTCATTGAGGAAGTCTCCTTAAACGACGCCAGAAAACGGCTCATCAAATTTCTTTTGGATATGTACGATGAGCACATTCCAAAAGGAGATGGCCATCAGGGCTCCATTCCGATTCCTTTCACTCGCGAGGAAATCGCCCAAAGAATCGGATCCGCGCGCGAAACGGTTGCCCGTTATCTGCACCAATTAAAGCGTTCAAAACTGATTGATATCAAACCCCGCCAAATTATTATCTGCAACAAACCGGGTCTGGAAAAGCTGCTTGGCTAAACCGTGCCCCCCTAAGCCCTTTTTTGCACGTCATCTACGGCTAGTGAATACATGTGACGTACGTCACAGACGTATTTATTAACTTAAGGTACCATTACACTTAAGAAAAG
Organism: uncultured Planctomycetales bacterium; assembly: GCA_964515035.1. GTDB lineage: Bacteria > Omnitrophota > Gorgyraeia > Zapsychrales > CAZBRU01 > CAZEUO01. The sequence continues at coordinate 3,077 of CAZEUO010000002.1, read as the reverse complement.
AGGCTGTTATGGAGAGAAGCGAAAAAACTCCGGTCTGCGCAATCGGTATATAAAAACGATTTCCAGGTTGCATTTTAGGGTTATTTGTAGTTAAAATAAACAAAACCATTAAAAAAGGTTACTCTTGAAAATCATCTGCATTAGTCTAAGCCATCATGATGTTCCTGTTGAAATCCGTGAAAAGTTTTATTTAGATTCCGCCCATCGAGAACTTCTTTTAGCCGAACTGAAAAGCGACCCTTCCATTCTTGAAACGGTTATTTTGTCAACCTGCAACCGAATCGAAATTTATGCGCATGTCCTTCCCGGTGTTCACCCTGAAACGTTGATGAGCTGGCTTTTTCGGGTCAAACATTTGCCTTTTGATTCTCAGCTTACTCGCCACTTCCGAATTTTTATTGACCAAGAGGCGGTCCGGCATTTTCTTTGCGTTGCGACCAGCCTTGATTCTTTGGTCTTAGGAGAAAAGCAAATTCTTGGCCAGGTAAAAGATGCCGTTGATTTGTCCCGAAAAAAGGGAATGATCAGCCGGGAATTTAATATCTTAACGAACATGGTCATCCGCGCTGGGAAAAAAGCGCAGAACGAAACCCTCATTGGTTTCGGAGGGGTTTCCATCAGTTGGGCGGCGGTGACAATGGCTCAAAGGATTTTGGGAACATTGGAGGGCCGGTCGGTTCTCATTATCGGGGCAGGCAAAATGAGTAAGTTGGCCGCCAGAGATTTAGCGAACAAAGGCATCAAAGACATCTACATCATGAATCGCACCCAGGACAAATCCGTTTCGCTTGCCGAAAAGTTCGGTGGGCAAGCGGTTTCGTTTTACGATTTGAAGGAAATTCTCGCCAAAGTCGATGTCTGTATTTGTTCATCCGGTGCGCCCCACTATATTATTGAAAAAGATGCCGTTGAAAAAATTATGGCTTTACGCCAAAATAAAAAAATTCTTTTTATCGACATTTCCGTTCCCCGCAATATCCACCCGGATGTGGCTATGGTGGGGGGCGCCACACTTGAAACAATTGATTCTTTGGATCGCGTCGTTGCCAACAACGAATCCAGGCGTCAAGTGGCCATCCAAGATGTTGAAAGCATTGTTTCGGCTAAACTCATGGAATACTATGAGAAAGTTCGGCGATGTTACTCTTATCAGTCGGAAAGTCTTAATGAGCTTGTATCTGTTGAGAAAAATATAAAAATTAATCAAAAGGAGATGGAAAATGAAAGCCTTTAAATTTGTGTTATTGGCGGTAGCGATATGGTTTTTCGCTGTGATCAATGCCGGTGCTGACATGAATCAGGTTAAGGTCTACAAGGAAGCTTTTCCGGAGGAAAAACCGAAATGCAACTATTGCCACATTGATGCACTTCCCAAGAAAGATCCGGGCAAGCACGATCTCAACGAGTACGGCCTGAAAGCCAAGGGAACACTTGAAAGCCCGACAGTCGAGACGTATAAGTCATTAGGATCAGCGGCAACGTTGAATCAGGATGCCGCGCTGGATAAATAGAATGAACAGTAAAAATCAAAAATTCAATACCTTAAAAGAGCAGGGGGTGCGTATGATCGACGTTTCCGAAAGGCAGTTGTTGTGGCGGAGAATATTTCTTGGATTTTTGTTTTCTTTTGCCCTCATTTCATTTTTAACTTTTTCAAAATGTTATGCCGAACAATCTTTATCCCCGAAGGGTGCGACATATGTGGGAGTAGAGACTTGTGCGGCGTGCCATGAGAAAGAATATAAGGAATACCAGCTTTCAACTCATGCGCGTATCGAGGTTAAGGGGGATGAGGCAAGCGCCCAAGGTTGCGAAATGTGCCATGGGCCGGGAAGTGTTCATGTGGATAATGGCGGTGGCAAAGGAACAATGATCAATCCAAGAAAAAACCCCGAAACCTGTTTTACCTGCCATATGGATAAAAAGATGGAATTTCGCCTTCCTTATCGGCATCCCGTTCTTGAGGGTAAAATGAGCTGTGCTGACTGCCATAATTTGCACGGAAGCGATTCCAGGCCGTGGACGGCAACTAGCATGGAAAGCGCCAATGAGGTCTGTTTTAAATGTCACAAAGATCAGCAGGGACCATTCCCCTGGGAGCATCAGGCGCTGCGCGATGGATGTACGACCTGTCACAAAGTGCATGGATCGATTACCGATAAAATGTTAGTTGCTCGAGATCAAAACCTTTGTTTGCGTTGTCACATCCAGACAAATTTCCCCACAATAGGAAGTAGCAATCATAATACGCGTAATCTTCAAGGAACGTGCTGGAGTGCCGGGTGTCATACAGCACCCCACGGGTCTTATTTTGACCGGCATTTGCGTGAGTAAAGAAAGAGGAGGTGAGAATAATGAAAAAACGTAATTTGAAAATGTTAAGCATGGTAGTACTGGTTATTTTAATTGTTGGCATCTGCTGTGTGGGCCAGAAAGCCTATGCTGAAGAGACAACTGATGGCTGGGGAACCTTTGAAATTATGCCGTTTCGCTTGATTACCGTCAAAGGAGATGCGGCCAAATTCCGCGCCTTAAACTGGATGAACGACGGAGTAACAGGTGGTATTAATTATATGTCCTACGACGGAAAAGTTGGGAAGGACGGGAAACTTTCTTTTGAGGGGCATGCCATTCCCGGTGATAATGATTTGGGCGCAGGTTTCAAATTGATTCGCGGAAATGGCGGTTATGTATCAATGGATTATGGTAATTTTCGAAAATATTATGATATCTATGGTGGCTTTTTCTCTAACTTTACTGGATCCGCTATAAACAAGATGGCGGTAAACCCCGAATTAGATATCGGACACTTTAATTTTGAAATTGGAAGTGGCACAGAGGATGATTCAGCCATTAGCTTGAGTTACCAGCGTAACACCAAAGACGGCATAAAAAGCAGGCTAGCGTGGGGCGATGTTATTCAGGATGCAAAAACGCGAAAAATCAATCCTTCCTGGCAGGACATTGGAACCACTTCAGACGTTATTGAACTAAAAGGCAATATAGGCGTTGCCGGTTTTAATGTTAGCGGCAAACAGCGGGCGGAGTTTTATACCGGTCGTACCATGCGTGAAGAT
>CAZEUO010000001.1:153997-164590 GCA_964515035.1 uncultured Planctomycetales bacterium | reverse complement strand
AGGGCATTTCCTCCCATAAAGTGAAGCCCGTTTTGGTGGGCGCACTCGGCGCCGAACATACTTAACACTTCCGACATCCCGTAATTGGCATTCATCGCCTTTAAGCCCCAAATCTTCTCGATGTTCCGGCGGAAATCGGGATTCTGCAGCCCGGATTCCGCGCCAAAAAGCCCCAGGCGAAGGCGTAAATCGCGCGGGTTCATATGAAACTCATCCTTGATGATCTGTTCCAATTTCGCCAGGTACGAGGGCGTGCAGTGAATCGCCGTCACCTTCAAATGCAAAATCGTTTCGATGAGGACCCGCGAATTGCCGACGCCAAAGGGAACCACAGCCGCACCGGTTGCCTCCAGGCTCTGATGGTCGGTATATCCGCCCGCCCACATGTTGTAATTGAGGCAATGAATCACCAAATCGTCTTTTCGCAAACCCGCCTGACGGAAGCACGCGGCCCCGCGCTCAACGGTGTGGTTGATATCACTCTGCGTCATCGCAACCATCACTGGCTTGCTTGTCGTCCCCGATGTTTTGTGGACGCGCACGATACTGTCCGACACAACACAGAGATTTTCGCCGAATGGCGGACAATGTTCCTGATCCGTCAAAACGTCACTTTTCGTCGTAAAGGCAAGTGCTTCGAAATCCCTCAGGGAAGAAAGTTGCTTGATTCCCTTAAATTTCCTTTGGTAAAACGAACTGTGCTTGAGTGTATAGCCGAATTGTTTTTTTATTTTCGCGAACATTACGATCGTTGCCTTTTACGTTTTTTAAGAAAAAATTCCGCCAACTTTAAATCCAGTTTCGAATCGATATCGAGGGCCCGCTCGCGCGGCACCACAACCGCTTTCACTTTTCCGTCAAAAAGCGAACCGGCTTTCATCAAAAAAGGGACGCGCACCGCATAGGCCACCGTGGTCACGTCATAAACTTTTGGCGCTTCCTGGCGGCGGTCCAAGTTTTTCTTTGCTACGCTGGCTATGCGCACGCTACCCTTTTTGTCCATCGTCACCATGTTGTAATAGGGATTTCTCTGTGCCTCAGAAACGGTGATGACCACATCGGCCTTATTCGAAAGAAGTTTTTGAAGGCACCCTGCGACATCGCCAGCGTTTCTTAACGGCGATGTTGTCGGAATCGTCACCAGAATATCGGCGTTTCGTCCTGTTACTTTACGGTATTCCTTCACTGCGTGTTTCCAGGAAAGGATTTCCGGCGAATGGTCCGTTGCTAAAATTTTGGGGCGCATAAAGGGAACCCGAGCGCCAAAACGGCGCGCGGCCCCTGCAATCTTTTTGTCGTCCGTTGAAACAATCAGGTCATCAATCGCGCTGACGGCCAGGCCCGTTTTAATCGCATAAGCAATCAAGGGCTTTCCGTTAAGGGGATAAATATTTTTGCGCGGTATCCCCTTGGAGCCGCCGCGGGCGAAAATCGCGCCTAGAATAAAGGGTTTCTTTTTCATTTCAGAACCATCTTTTCTGCCAGGGCCATTGTTTGATGGGCCCCTTCCAAATTCACAAGAGGCCATTGGGTACGCCCGTCACGCACAAAACGGATGAAGGCCTTCATTTGCCTGAAAAAACCCGGTTTAAAACGCACATCGCAAGCGTCGGGTAAAATCGCATGTTCTTTAAAATTTTTATCAATCCAAACGCCCTTTTCGAGCGGGTCAAATTTTACCGTAACCCCTTTGCCGTAAAGCGCCACCCGCCACCCTGCCGGCGAATACCAGTGGGCCAAATAATGGCCCAGTGTGCCGGACTTGAATTTGAGGCTGACAGAAAACTGGTCGCCATGCTTTTCTTTGTACCGCGCAGAAATGCTTTTCACCTCTTTGATTTCACCGCCAAAAAACCGCAAAAGGTCAATGGTATGCGTTCCGTTGACAAAGAGCCAGTTGGCAAGAATTTCCGCTGAATACCGTCCGGCCTCTCGCACGCGCCAAATCCTTTCGTTCCCTTCAACAAGGACCCCCAAAAGCGGCCCATGCCGTTTAATCACGCTCAGCCCTTTATGAAAAATTGAATAGAACCGCCGGTTGTAGCCAACGACAGCCTGCGTTTTGTATTTCTTTGCAAGCCTGGTGAGCTTTAAGCTCTCCCGCGGCGACATCCCCGCCGGTTTTTCGATAAAAAGCGGCAAACCCGCCGGAATCAGAGACGACGCGACCCGGCACGTCTGGTCCAGCGACACTAAAATCATCAGCGCGTCGGGTTTTGCTTTTTCTAAAAGCTGCTTGCTGTCAGCGAAGGCCTTTGTTTTAAACTTTTTTGCCAGGGCCCTGGCTTTGGATTCGGTGCGCGAAGCGATACCGACAACTTCAATCCCTTTAACAGCACAGCAAACTTCCAAGTGCTGTCGCGCAACCCACCCTGCCCCGATGAAACCTACCTTTAGTTTTTTCATCGTCCTATGTCACCGGGCAAAAAAACTTTTGTCTTTTTAAAAGCCGGTTAAAATGCGGCTGCAGACGGCTTAAAATAAATTCGTGCGCCGGGAAACATTCCGCAAGCGTTGGAAGGTCACATCGGTTTTTTGACAAAATATCCGCCATAAAACCTTTGGTCATATGACTGACCAAAATATTATCTTCACACCAAATACATTTCCACTTCCAGCCGTTTGTCGCGTCGCTTTCAAACGCCATATTGTTTAAATAGTCAACCCAAAACCGTCGCCGCGGGCTTGTTACGGATAGACAATCCGGGCTTCTATGATCTTTAGCGAACGAAAGGGTAAAATCGCTTCCTTTTTTTGTGTACCCGTAGAGACTGCCGCTTAATTCAAAAAGATGCTTGCCGCGTTTCGAGGGGTGTAGAATCGGATCGATGCGCTCTCCTGCCGGCAAAATTTTCTGTGTTCCGTCGAAAAAAACAAATAAGTCCGCTAAATGAATACCGTTGGTCGCAAGGCCGTAATTGCCCCCGATAACGCTAAAAACAATCGGCTCGTTTGGATCCAGCCGGGATTTGATATATTTGAAAAGCTTATAACCCCGTGATTTGCAGTTAACCCAGGCGGATATGCCGTTGTTTTTCGCAAACGTGAGCAATTTTTTATAGCGCCTGACCGATGAAACGACGATTTTTTCAACAAGAAACTTTTTATAACCGAGTTTTTTGGCTGCAAACTCTATGATTTCTCCGCGGCCCTCTGCCTGCGTTGCCACAATGCATAAATCACCATCCCCAGTCGCATCTTCTAACTTTGCCGACCATGAAATACAAATAGCAGGATTTACCTTGATCTCTTTAAGGCGTTTTTGTCCGAGTAAACGCGCCCTGGGATTAAGGTCAACCACCTCAATGTCTTTGATTCCCTTACATACGGCAACGGCCTGAAGATGACGGCTTCCCAATTCGCCGCAACCAATAAGTAAAATCTTTTTAGACATTGTAAATATCGGCCTTGTATAAATGCGCGTATCTTTTAAACCAGACGATCGTTTCTCGAAGACCGCTTTCCAGCGTATAGCGCGGCTGCCAGCGCGTCAATGTCCTGATTTTTGTATTATCGCAGCAAAGGCGTTCGACCTCGCTGTTTTTAGGGCGCACGCGTTTTTTCTCCTGCGTAATTTTGATTTTCGTTTTCATCAGGGATGCAATCGTTTGCGCCAACTCGCCTATGGAAACCTCCGCGTTCATGCCGATATTAGTGACTTGACCAAAAAGTTTTTCTGAATCGGCGATATTGAGGAAACCGGCGACGGTATCTTTCACGTAGGTTATGTCACGTGAAGGGGAAATGTTCCCCAAATGAATTGTCTTTCGGCCGTCTAAAATTTGCACAATAATCGTCGGGATAATAGCTCGGGCCGATTGACGCGGACCATAGGTGTTGAACGGACGCGCAATTTTTACCGGCAGGTTGAAAGAACGGTAAAAACTTAAAGCCAACTGGTCGGCAGAAATCTTCGAGGCGGAATAAGGCGACTGGCCGACCAAGGGATGTTTTTCGTCAATCGGCACATACTGGGCCGTGCCGTAAGTTTCGCTCGTTGAGGTCATCAGGATATTTTTTAATCCTAAATCGCGACTCGCCTGCAAGACATTATAGGTCCCCTCGACATTCGTCTTAATATACGCCAAAGGTGAAACGTAGGAATACGGTATTCCGATAAGGGCGGCTAAGTGGAAAACACTATGACAACCCTTCATGGCATTAAACACCGAATCAAAATTTTGCACGTCACCCGAGATAACATCCATTTTTTTAAGATAGGGAGATTTTTCAAGCCAGCCCCAGCTGTTACGTGAATTGTAATGCACGAAGGCCTTGACTTTATATCCACGCTGGGCACATAATTCCGCCAGATGCGAACCAATAAATCCCCCGGCCCCTGTAATCAATATTTTTTTCATCGATTAAGTTTCTTAAGATGCACTGACAGTTTTACACACTTCCTGAAAATCGTCATAATAGGGCGAGGAAGGATTCTCCAGGCCAATCAGCAAAGCGCCTTCGGAAGAAAAATTATTTTTGACTCCCACCCACGCCGACCGCAAATAAGTTCCGAATACGGTACTTTTGATTGCCGTTTTAATTTTTTTGCCAAAACCATTGTTCTGATACCGCCGATGATACTGTTTTGTCAGTCCACGACTGAGATATGTCCAGAAAGCCATTTTTAAGATTTCATCGGCTCTTTTGACTTCAAGGCGGTCTTTCTCTGCCAGTTCTTCGGTTACGAACCGGCGTAAAAGCTGGTAAGACGGCGCCCATGTGGGCATTGTAATCCAATCAAAACGGTCAGGATGATTTCGCTTTTGGTGGTCTTGTCGAAACAAATATAAACAATCCAGTTTCTTAATTTTTCCCTGAATGGCCGCCATACAGCAGGGCAACATTTCTCCTTCAAGCGGAACATTCGTTAATGGCGCGACGTGTTGCCACATCTTTTTCCATGCCGGCAGACGATGAATCGAAAATAACGGGACAAAATAATTACTTAGTAATGTTTTCAATCGTTCGCTGGCGAAATCTTCATTGAGCTCTCCCATGCGATAATAGCCGACACTATTCATGGGACCATGCACGTCACTGGTCCTAAGCGTAAAAACAACGCCGTGACCATGAGCGCCCGTATAGTTAAGGTTTGCCTCGAGAAAAGCGATGCATTTCTCAATACTGCGGGTGACAATAAAATCATCGTCGGCAGTAAACGTTGCATAGGGCGTCGCCACATCCTCGTTGATCAGACGAATGCTTTTGGCCACGGTCAGACCCTGGCAGGAATAATAACGGATATTCAAACAGCCTTTGAGCCGCTCGATAATATCTTTATTTTCTCGCACCGAATCCGGATCGCTCGCATCGCCCACGGAAATAAAATGCTTAAAATGCGTATCGGCATAATATTGCAAGATCCGGGCTAAAAAATCCGGCCGATTCATCGTTGGAATGATAATGGTAATCAACAGAAATACCTCCGGAAACCGATTCGCGTCATCTTAAACGGTCTCTTAATAATCGCTAATCGTTGAAACATTCTCTTCCTGGGCAGGTACCGATGCGGACGACTTGGCCCATTGGACGTTGACCGCATATATCGTGCGATTGTTTTTTCTGCCGTAAAGAAGGATTTCCTTTGCAAATAGTTTTTTATCGCCGTTGTAATCCTTGACATTTTTCAGCTTCAGAGTCTGGGGCGTTCTCGTGAGTTTCACGCGATCAACGTGAAAATATTTTTCAAAATATTCCGGAACGTTATATTGAAACTCGAATTCCTGCGGCATGGAATCGAGAGGCTTATAATCCGGAAATCGTGCCTCCTGATATTTAACAACTTCCCTTAATTCTTCTTCATAGATTTCGGCACCGATGCTTTGCAAGAACTCTTTAACCATTTCAAACATCTCATTATAAAAACGGTTTTTGTCGTTTGAGATGCTCAAAAACGCGGCCTCTTCCGGTTCCCAGTAGATCGCGCCAAAATCGTGCATGACACGGCAACGGGAATTGCCCTCGATTAACGCTTCCGCCGCCTTATGAAATATTCCCACTTCATGGCGGACCATTTTTAAATCTTTGGACATTTCTAGTTGCGCGACAAATTGCAGAAAATCCGTATATTTGATTCCGTAACGATCGACCAGGTAGTTGGTAATAAAGAAATTGGATTTGATGCCGTGAAAAAGCTGCGTGACCCAGGAAAGGGCCGTGCATTTTCTCCATTCTTCAACAGGCATGGTCGTCGTCGCAATAATGATATCTTCATATTCCGTTGTGAGTCCCCGCGGACGGATAGCCGCGTGAACTTCGTTTAAGGGTACGCTTCGCGTGATAATGCCATGTTTTTTGATGTATTCTTTGTTGGCCAGCTCGGTATTGGGAAGCACCTGGCAGTGATAAATAAATACCTGATTTTCGATGATCGACTGCAGAATCTCTTCCAATCCGCTGACGAACGTTTGAGTTGTTTCTCCCGGAAGCCCTAAAATCAATTCCGTGTAGGTCGACATTTCCTCGCTGTGATATCGCTTTTGGAGATTCGTATAAACCTCCAGCCGGATATTCGTGCGGCGGATATTTTTGAGAGTTTCTTTGTCGTTGGATTGACGGGCGAGCGTAATCGTTTTGGCCAATCCGTGTTCGGCAAGCAGTTTTGCGGTTTCATAAATACTTTCTTCGGCATTTTTTCCGTAACAAACTCTGAATTTTTCCGGAAATCCGTATTTGAGTTTTGCGTTGACAAAATAACGGGCCAGTTCGGGGTCACGCTTGAACATCCCGAAATTCGAATCGGCACAAAAAACATATTGGATTTTATTTCTCCCCAGCCATTCTGCCGTCTTTTGGACGTACTCGGGACTGAAAAAACGGAAACGTTTATTCAACCCCCCTTGCCCCCAGAAACAAAAAGCGCACAGAAACGGACATCCGCGATTCGTTTCGACGATGGCCTGAAAGTCGATGTCGCGATGACTGGCCATTAATTCGTCAAAAACGCCCGATACGTACGGCGAGGGAAAAATGTCCAATTCTTTTTCCGGCGTATTTTCCTGAAGATTTTTGACACACCAGCCGTTTTTGTCACGGTAAGAAATGCCGCCAATGCCTCCAAATTCCCTGGATTCAAGGAATCGCGTGAGAATTTTTACAAATGCCTGTTCGCCTTCGCCGCGGACAGTAACATCGACAAACGGGTATTTTTTAAAGAATTCCTCCGCCTCATGCGGAACGTGGGGGCCGCCAAAAATCGTCAGGCATTGCGGAAATTTTTCCTTGACCCGGCGGGCCACTTCCATGCTAAGGTTGGCGTTCCACATCGAAACGGAAAAGGCGGCGACCGATGGGTTCTCATATTGCGCCATGATTTTATCAATGTCATCGCGCACAAAAAGAAACGGCATAAACTGGTAGTTATCCTGGATGATGGAAATCGTTTCCGCATAACAGCGCAGCAACCCCGAAACGAGGGGCAAATAAACCGCTCTCTCCATCAAAACATTGAATTCGTTAAAATAAACTGGGTGTTTTGCCATTTTCCGGATCCCCTTTTTTATTTGTTGACGTAATGTTTTATTTTCCTTTTATCCCACAACGGTCTTTGTCTCATGGACCAAAATCTCCTCTTCCAATTCCTGCATTTTGACGAGCTTGGCGTAGACGCCGCTTTGCAGCAACAGTTCTTCGTGCTTGCCTTCTTCAACGATCCGGCCGTTTTCAATAACAATGATCTTGTTGGAGTCAAAAATCGTCGAGAGCCGGTGGGCAATGGTGACAACAGTTTTCCCGCGTCCGATAGAATCAATCGCCCGCTGAACGTATCGTTCGGACTCTGAATCCAAGGCAGACGTCGCCTCGTCAAAAATTAATATCTCGGGATTGATTAATATCGCCCTGGCGATCGCAATCCGCTGTCGTTGTCCGCCGGATAAAAGTACGCCGCGTTCGCCAATGACGGTGTCGTAACCTTTGGGAAGTTCTTTGATAAATTCATGAGCATACGCTTTCCGGGCTGCCTGTTCAACATCTTCCAGAGTCGATTCCGGCTTGGCAAATGCGATATTGGCGCGCACCGTATCATTAAACAGAAAGATGTCTTGGGTCACCACACCAACGTAACGCCGGAAAGAAGGGGCATCGAACTGTTTTAAATCGATACCGTCAATCCTGATGCGCCCTTGTTGCGGGTCATAAAAACGTAAAAACAGTTCAATGAGGCTGGATTTTCCGCCACCCGATGGCCCGACAACTCCGATCCTGCTTCCCTTGGGAATAATCAACGAAACGTCTTTCAGGACACTATTGCCATCGGCGTTATAGCGGAAACTGACATTTTCCAATTCTATTTTTTCTTTTAACCCGGTAAAGATTTTTGTCCCGTTGGCGACATAGTCTTTGCCCTGCAGCGAAAGAAGTTTAGTAATTTCCTCAAGGATGGGAATTTTTTCAATAATGGTTGCGCGGACATGGTTGAGTGTTTTGACCGGGCCTATCAGGCGGGTTAATACAATGACAAATGTAAATAAAACCGCCAGCCATTCACTGCCGTTTTGGGTAATGAAAAATGCGCCGACAAAAAGGATACAAGCGAGCATTCCGATCCCGGTCGTTTCAAAAACCGGTGCCACCATTTTGATGAGCCGGTCGGCCTGGTAACGTGCCGAGGTAAAAATGCCGATATGTTCCTCAAAATTCCGGACCATCTGCTCTTCGCGGCCGAAAATACGAATCAGCTTCATGCCATGGATAATGTCGAGAAGCGATCTGTTAAAACTCATCCGTCCGTCGTAAACAAGCTTACTGGCATATAAAATATTGCGAGTCACCTTATGGAGAATCACCGAAACACCGGCAACCAAAACGACCGAAATGAGTGTCAACTTCCAGGACAGAAGCAACAGAAAGACCAACAAGACTAGCATTGTAAAAAATTGCGGGGCCGCCGTGCCGATCAATCCGACAATCGCGCCCGTCACCGACTCCGTATACCCGTCGATAATTATCTGGAAATCCGAGGCCCTCTGCTTATTAAAATAATTCATTCCGACCTTCATCAACTGTTCGATACACCGCATCCGAAAATGTTTGATGACGACAAGTTGAATGCGGGTATTGAATAAATCCGCGATATAAATAAAAAGATTTTTAATAATAGTGACCGCCAACAAAAGAACCGCAACCACCTGCAGGCGCTGGGTCAGCGGCATTTTCGAGAAAACGGCAAATAGATAATTCAAAGGAAACGGATAGTGGCCGCCTTCCAGTTGGGCGGTTCCCTGCAAAACAGGAAAAACCAGGGCCATCCCCACCCCTTCTAACATGGCCGCCGTGATACTGGCCGACACCAAAAAGAGGATCAGTTTATAATGATATTTTAGAAATCCGAACAGTCTTAGCATTTTCCCCTTTATAACTTTAAAAGCCACGCGTAACCGCGCCAACGATCCTGATTCGTGACTTCCTTCAATATGAGATCGCGATAACTCGGGACCTCTGCTTCATGAATCCAAATACGGCTCGAACTAAGCGTCTTAAAGGAAGTGACGGCAAATTTTTGAATTTTCCGTGATTCAATCAAATCATCAAGATCCGGATCCGCCTCAAATCTTCGATTTTGATTGCGTGCCAAAGGATAATCATACATCATGACGGCAGCCGGATTTGTCCCCGGAACGACAAGATAATGGCCATTTAACTCTTTGAGAGAGCCGATAAATTTGATTTCAAATTCTTTTTTCACCGCCTCTGGTATTGCCCTGACAAATGAATCGTTATAAGGCGTATCGTAAGTACAAAATGTCCTTGCCCCAAGCCGTCTTAATGTTTTGACAAGCTTCGCCACCGCCATACGCGAGGGGAAAACATCGGACAAAAATATCCAAAGATTCCATGTCAGGGAAATGAGTACCGTCATACCGGCCATCCATTCCATCCATGCCCCCTCCGATGCGGGAAATTGTTGGGAGAGCGTAAAAAATGCGTATCCGACGAATGACAAAATACCTATAAACCCGGGATAATAAGAACGGCCGACCTGAACGGCCCGGGTCAATTCTCCCATCGCAATCGGCGAAAGACTGACGGCCAGCATCAAGACCATCGCCCCAACGGCAATTCCCTGCCTTTCCTCTACGGCGATAAAAGCCGCCGCAACGAGCGAGAGAAAAAATAGATAAAAAGGTATAGGGACCATCAAATGAAAATAGCGGATAAGCCACGGCAAGCCCGCTCCCCGCATATTGTCTTCAATGGGCTTGCCGATACTGGCAAAGAAATCGCGATAAGCATAAAAACGGCTGCGCCAAATGGGATTTCCATACTGGGAATAGACATAATACCCTTTTAAATTTTTCAATACATCGGGATAGGTCAATAAAAAAATGACCGCCCCAACCCCCGCCCCCGCGCAGACTTGCGATAGCCAATAAAATGCCGATTGCGAAACAAAGAAGCTCATTAAAAGGTAAGCAACGGACCCAAAGGCCAAACCAGAAAGTGAATGCGACATTTTGATCGTTAAGGCGATATAATCCTGCGGTGTTTTTCCTTCTTTTATTGCGAAGATCCGACGAAAAGAATTGGGAATTTTATCCGCACGCAAGCTTCGAATTGCACCGTTAAAGATCAATCTTAGCCCAATAGAAC
>CAZEUO010000001.1:150315-153987 GCA_964515035.1 uncultured Planctomycetales bacterium | reverse complement strand
AGAACCGGCCGTTATGGCAAGGATAAGACCCGCGATAATGCCAGCCAACGCAGAGGAAAGATCGATTCCTTCAAGCGAAAAGACCATTTCCCGGCGCAAGCCCCAAAAAAATGCCGCTACAATCAGCGGGATATATTTTCGTGAAGAGGCTGAAGAAAACAAAAGCAATCCGAAGGCAATGCCGAAAGCAAAATACCACGCAAGCGCCGCTGCGCCGCTAAACATCTCCGCCTTCTGTAACAAAAACAAAGCCACGAAAAAAACGGCCTGGGCGACGAGTACGACACCTCCCCAAAGCGCAATCAACGGATTCCAGAACGAAACGCTATAGAGAGCGAAGAGAAATAACGCCGTTGTCGTATTCCAATAGTTTGTCGCGACCACAAACAGCAAGATCGACGAAATCGCGTGACAAACAAAACACAGGACGACCAAAGAAAAATCACTGGTACGATCGCGCAGTATCCGCTGCATAACGGCAAGCGCCATAACAGCAAATTCTTTCATATGTGCTTTTCCTGCGGCAAATTTGTGCATTCCCGAAGGCCAGCCCCATTGACCGGCATTTGCACCAGCACGGACAATCTGTTCATTATCGGTGTGCGCGGCATAAAATGTTATACCCCGGGTCATCAACGACAGGATAACCGTAACCGCACCGGAAACCGCAATGACAGCTATGAGATACAGCATGTTCGTGTTCATTTTCCTTTTTGTGCCAAACAAACCTGTTTTTCAATCCAAGGGTACGTGAGCGCAATCCCTTTTTTCAGGGGAATTTTTGCTTTCCAGCCGATGGAATAAATTTTTTTGTTGCTGAAATTTCGTGAATGAACACCCACCGGGCCTTTCACATATTTAATATTTAACCTTTTTCCCGAAACTTGCATCACGGTATCCACTAATTCCTTAACGGAAACGTACTCGGGGGAACCGATATTGACCGGCCCCTCAAGTTTTGACTGCATTAAAAGATAAATCCCTTCAATAAGATCATCAATATAAAGATAGGAACGGATGGCTGTGCCGTTCCCCCAAACTTTAATGACTCCGCCGTTTTTGGCTTCGGCCGCTTTACGGCAAATGGCCGCCGGCGCCTTTTCTTTGCCGCCGACCCATGTCCCTTCGGGGCCATAGGTTGTTTGGAAACGCGCGATGCGAGCGGCAAAACCGTATTTTTGCGCAAATTCCATCACCATACGCTCGGAATAAAGTTTTTCCCACCCATACTCGTTGTCGGGATTAGCGGGAAGGGCATCGTTTTCTTTCAATTCAACCTCGCCGGGCATCATATCCCGGTAAACGCAAACCGACGAAGAAAAGAAATACCGTTTCACGCCCCTGGAGGCGGCCGCATCGACCATATTCACATTAATGAGAATATTATTTTTCATAATGTCACATTGGGCCTTCGAGATATACCCGATTCCGCCCATATCGGCGGCCAGCTGATACACTTCCTCGATCGGTCCCGTCGGCGTTTCCATGGCTTTTTGGCAATCGCGCTTTTCACGTAAATCCAAGAGAAGAAAATCATCTGCCGCGATCGGCGAAAATTCAGGGCGCCGCCGCGCCACCCCCCGCACCCAGTAACCTTCTTTTTTTAAACGTTTCACCAGATGCGCGCCGACAAACCCGGCGGCTCCGCAGACCAATGCTTTTTTTATATTTTTCTCTTTCATGAGAAGGTCAGTCCGTCCTTCCCAAAAAGAATTCTTAGAAATGCGGCCAAGAAAACAAGGCTTGCCGCCAAACCGAATACGGCGATAAAATAACTGGCCCACAAACCAAAAACCGTATAAAAAGCAAACCTGACTTTATTTTTTCCCTGATCGAGATGGATAGCCTTAAAAGCGAGATTGGCTTCATAAACCGTAGTCTTTTTGCCGTTGACAGAGGCGTGCCACCCGGGATGATAAGAATCGGCATAAACAAACCAGGCTCCTCCCTGGAGTTTGACATCAACATCGGCCTCCAATGTATCGGCCGTAAATTCCGTCACGGCAATTTTTCCTTCCGTATCGGCAGGATGATCCGGCGCTGCAGAAGGCAACGCTTCCTGCTTTAACCCCCGTAAAACAACAATGTCGTGCAATTTTGCGACATCATCAGTCTTATCTCTGGCGTCTTCTTGTGTTTGTGCGGGCAGCGCTTGAGAGACAAGCCGCAGTTTGGGAAAATTACAACCGATGATACGGTACAATTCAAGCGCCTTGGCCGATATCTGCTGATCTGAAATATCTTCCTGTCCTTCTAATAATGCCCCAGTGCGTCGTGATTTAAAATGAACTGTAAACTGGGGGCGACAAGTGTCAAATTGGCAAAAACCGTACGCATCGCTACATACGCCTTTCCAGTTTGGATTATACCCTGCGGTCAGGATTTCAAAAGCAGCGTTTTGGCGCTCCGCTATGGGCACAATATTGCCCTTGGCCTGGATTTTATTTTCATCAATATTCATTTTCGCGTCCATCAGAATCGGGTCCCGCCGTCTTTGCTCCTGAAATACCGGCTTATGAACCCGGAAGACATAAAGAAACGGTTCGTAACCTTCGCGAACTTTTCCTGCCTTTTTATAGGCCGCAAACTGAAATGAAAAAACATCCAAAATTAAAATACCTATCAAAAAAACATTGATGAGGCCATTGAATTTGTCATCGGAAATCAGGGTCCGCCTTTGGGTTTTTCGGCAAAAATAAGACACCCCCCCGAAAACTGCCGCTATCCCCATTCCCACAAAATAGACGCTGACGCGAAAAAAAACACTGCTGACATCTGTCAACTGGGCAAAAATATTTTTAAGCGCATGGCCGCGCATCCAAAATTGAAACAGGCCCTGCCCCGTGATTTGATAGGCATCCAGCAGAAAAATGGCTGTAACCGCAATGGCTGAAAGAAAAACCGCTTTTTTTTGCCATCGCTGCGTCCAAAAGACTTCGCAACCGAAACCGGCACTTATCGCCAAAAACATTTTAATGATCCCACCGAGGTATAACGCATCGATGTGCCGATAATACGGCAATGCCGGAAATAAATAACACATCATCGCAAAAACACCGCTAAACGATAGCCAAATAAAAATAATAGCGGTACTTAAAAATATTCGAAAAATTCTTTTTTTAACGTTAACGATAGCCCAGATCAGCATCGCAAGCAAAAACAACCCCAAATACATCTCGGGAATCTCCCCCAAAAACAATCCGTTAAAATAATATTGCGCGGGCATGATCTCCTGCTTGCCGTACGCCAGAAATACACCCAGGCTATTTCGTAACCCATGCTCCCGGGACGGCACGTTGATATCAGCGAACGAGCTCAATTGATGACATTGATAAAAATAACTGAGAGACAAAACGATCAAGAAAACAATCAACGCCGAAATCCGCGGTGAGTTTCTTCTGAGGCATTTTAAAAATCCTTTCTCGAAGAAAAAGAAAGGAAGTAAAAAAACAAAAAATAAAAAAATCCAAATCGGAAGAAAGTAAGGGGGATTCCCCAAAAGCCACAGCATCGTCACAATGCTTGCCAGCCAAAAAAATTCGGCTTTTCTCTTTTCAAAAAAAGATAAGAGGAAATAGACCACCCACGGCAGCAAATAAAACATCCGCAGATGGTAAAAAATCAAATCACGCCAATAAATGCTGCAGACAGCCCCCAAACAGACCACAAAAA
>CAZEUO010000001.1:148516-150305 GCA_964515035.1 uncultured Planctomycetales bacterium | reverse complement strand
CCCGTTGCGAAAACCAGTTGCTCCAAAAAAAGTGAGAATTTAAAAAGAAGGAGGACTTCTTTAACCTGAAAAATCCAACCAACCAGAAAACTTAAGTAGCTGACAGGTGTGAGGGCAAAAAGTTGATGGTAACTGCTGGGCAAACCGTAATAATAATAAGGGATCCACTGCGGCAGCGTTCCTGTGAAGAAAAAATTGTTATAAAAAAAGTAGAATGCTTCGAACGTGCTTATTGTATCTTTGGTCGGATAGTAAATATTCGAAACGTATAGATAATTGACAACCGTCAGAAAGAGCGTTAAGAAAAGGAAATCGGGCCGCAAAGTGACTTTTTCTTTTAACGGTTTAAATAATTTCCCAAATGGAAACATGTTACGCCCTCTTCTGGACTTCTTCTATTTTAAGTGTGTCAGGCGCCGTGGCTTTTTTGGCCACAGTTTCATAGATGAGGCCGGCGATTTCATCGCGGACTTTCTGTGTTTCTTTTTCAAAAAATTTCATTAACGATTCGGTCCTGGCGTTCTTACGGTCTTCATTGGCCGTCCAGCAAAATACGCCCCGCCTTTTGGCAAACATCGGCGTCTGAAGGTGAATATTCAAATGGTGGAGTTGCCATGCGCGCCGAACCAGGTCAGCGGCAAAGGCTTCCACGCTAAAGGTATTACCAAGCGGCGTCCAGTCGCGATATTTGCGGGTGATTTGTTCGGAGTATTTGGGGATATCTGTCCCGATGACCGGAAAATCGGCGCCGCCGATCCAGTACAGAGGCGGCGAAACGGGATTGGGCCCATGAATCTTGATCGTTTCTTCAAGGGGGACCAGCGTACCGACAAAGAAATTATGGGGAATGGGATCAATTTGAGACAATAACGCTGTATCCCAGTTTTTATAACAAAATTCGGCATCCTCGGAGAAAATGATTAGAAACCGGGAGTTGGGGCTTCGAAATTTGAACAAGGACGAGTGCCATTTATGGATATCGCGATAGCCCCTGCCCCTCTCGCTGACAAAAAAGCGCAGATTAATCCTGCCCCGATATTGCCTGTGAATCCGGTCAAAAAACAGCAAATCATCATCGGTATCGATTTTGATCAGCATTTCGATTTTCTCGGGATGCTCTGTCATCGACAAAAAAGATTTAATAAGAAGTTTTTC
Organism: uncultured Planctomycetales bacterium; assembly: GCA_964515035.1. GTDB lineage: Bacteria > Omnitrophota > Gorgyraeia > Zapsychrales > CAZBRU01 > CAZEUO01. Next base: position 149,150 of record CAZEUO010000001.1, on the reverse strand, counting down.
AAGGAGGTTATCCCGATTGCCGAATTGGCGGGAACCAAAGGTAATGGAGATCAGGCATGATTCGGCAAGGGCGCGGCTGCCCTTCGACAACCTTTGCGTGATACCTTCTAAAGTTTTCTTTGAAATTAAACTCATCCGAAACTTCCGCCAGGTTTGATCCAGGGACCAGAAAACATCGGAAACCCGAAAGCGTCGTGCCTTCCCGTACCATTTGTAAAGCCTTCTTCCGATGACATAAACAGTTTTCAACAATATATTTTGTGGTGCGGTGCTGCTTTTTAAAAATGCCAGAATCTTATTTTTCATGCTTTTTCTCTTAGATAATGTGATGGATAAGGGCTCATCTGATCTAACAATTTATTTGGCGACATCTCCCATAGACCAGCGTGATTTTTCTATGGTGTAATCATCGGAGATCTCCTCAACAAACTTGCTCAAGTCCTTAACGGTCAGCCATTCCTTATTGGTGTCGGAAGTATATTTGAAACCCTCGGGACAGGCCTTGCCTTTGCCTTTTTTCGTAGCGTTACGCGGATAAACCACATAACATTCGTTAAAAATCATGGTGCCGCGCGCCTCATCTTCGCTGATGAGAACTTCGTGAAGTTTCTCGCCGGGGCGAATGCCGACAACC
>CAZEUO010000001.1:138397-148506 GCA_964515035.1 uncultured Planctomycetales bacterium | reverse complement strand
TTTGCATTGCGGCGCAATGGCTTTGGCTAAATCGGTAATTTTCATGGAGGGAATCCGCGGAACAAAAATCTCTCCCCCCTTGGATTTTTCCAACGACATCAACGTAAAATAAACCGCCTGGTCTAAGGTAATCCAAAATCGCGTCATTCTTAGGTCAGTGACCGGAAGAATGCCCGTCGCAACGCGCTCTTTAAAGAATGGGATCACCGAACCGCGGCTTCCCAAAACATTGCCGTAGCGGACAACAACAAACTGCGTATGCTCTTTTTTGCTATATCCATTGGCGGCCACAAACAATTTATCGGCACAGAGCTTGGTGGCACCGTAAAGATTGATGGGATTACAGGCCTTATCTGTCGAAAGCGCCACGACTTTTTTTACATTATTGTGAAGCGCGGCTTCAATCACGTTCATGGCACCCAAAACGTTTGTTTTGATGTATTCCTCCGGGTTGCGCTCTGCCGCCGGAACCTGCTTGAGGGCCGCCGTGTGCACGACGTAATCCACGCCTTTAAAAACATGCTTGAGCCGGGGGCTGTCCCGGACATCGCCCAAAATATATTCGAGGCACGGGTATTTGTCCGGGTTCCACTTCTGCGCCATTTCAAACTGTTTAAGCTCATCGCGACTGAAGACAATCAGTCTTTTCGGTTTATAGTGCGTTAAGACAATTTGCACCATTTTCTTGCCGAAAGACCCCGTACCACCGGTGATCAGGATTGTTTTGTTATTGAGCATTTTCAAATTTCCTTTTTAATCGGGTTTAGCCTGTCAAGATTCCGTTTTGTCCCAGCTCATTAAGAACATCGACCGTTTTGTTCGGATAACCGGGCTCGATGCGGACATCCTCCTGACAAATAAGAACAAGCCCCTCCATCCTGTTTCCCGGCAGTTCTTTAATATGTGAAATCTTATAATTCTCCAAATGCGTATCGCGGATGGCCATCTCAATCAGAGCGGCTAAATCAGAACTTCCCAAAACAAAAAAATCCCTCTCGCCCTTCTCGTAGGACTTGAGAATGATATCCCTGGTGTGATTTTTGATTAAACTGATCGAATGGATGGTTTTTAAGGTGTACTTGATGGACTTTCGCACCTTTTCCGAAAAGCCCTTGGGGGTGAGCATATACTCGACTTTTTTCTTGTTGAGCTGTTTGATGCGGATGTACCCTTTTGAGATGAGCCGGCGGATGAGCATATTCGTCATCCCCAAAGAAAGGTTCATCAATTGAGATAAATTACGCTGGTTGGCGCCTAAATTGGCGCCCACGATATTAATGAGTTCAAATTCGCGTTCGTTGAGATTGTCGGTGGGCATGCGTGGAAATTGTTCAATTATTGTTCATTATTGTTCAATCGATGAACATTATAGAAAATGACACCAAAATGTCAAGAAAAAAGACTTAAAACACCTTTTTAAAAATGTTACTAACCTGATAAGCCAAAACAAGTTATACTCTTCTTGAAAACTGCCTCTTTACATTCTCATCCGCAATAGATATAATATTTCTGTTTTATTCTCGAGTCACTTGTCATTTCTTAGAAACTGGCCATTTCATGAAAACTGCTTATTTAAATTTACAAAAAAACCCTATTCCCCTGGCCTTTCTTCTGTCATTTCTCTATTGGGGCTATCTTTTCTTCGCCTCGCAAATGTATGTCAGTGCTGATGCGGTAGGCTACGAAACTTTAGGAAAACTCCTGCTTAACGGCTGGACTGGATTTTTTCAAAGCGGCCCTCACCGTGAGCCGCTCTACCCTCTTTTAATCTCAACCTCCATGAAAACGGCAACTCTCCTGCAAATTCCATATCAAAGCGTGCAAAAAATTCTTCAAATCTTTCTTTTGGCTGTAAGCCAGGGGCTGATTCTTCTTTTAGCAAAAAGATTAAAAGTACCGGACCGCATCATCTTTATTGTGCTTCTTTATTTCGGATTCTCACCCATCGTTGTCAACGCGGGATTCAGCCTGTTTTCTGAAATTGTCACTTTTCCTTTATTATTGGGCATTGTCCTTGTGGGTGCCGAAGCCTGGCAGACAATCGTTCGCGAGGATTTCCGCCGGGCGGTTTTTCAAGGCCTGGCATTGGGGTTGCTCTTTCTAGGAATAATCTCCGCAAAGGGAATTTTTGAATATCTTTTTCTTCTTTTTATCTGCCCTTATCTTTGCCTGCTTTTCATCGCATTTTTCAAACAGCAAAAAAAATTATTCCTCACATCCGCCCTGCTTATCTTTTGTGTTGTCTTAGTCTATAAAAGTGGGACTGTGTTTTATAAATCATTGAACCAAAAGTACAACGGACATTTTACAATTACCGACCGCGGCAGCTGGCTTATGTACGGCAATACGGCCCGGCGCACCGGGCCGCTCACAACCAAGCACTACTTGACGGCGCTGGCTTCGATACCCGGCGAGGGTGTTTGCCGCGCGTTTTTTAAAGAAGAATGCGACTTTTGGTCGTTTAAAACATCCGATGGTTTGGGCCTTGCAAAAAGAGCGCAAATTCAATCGGCGGAAACTCAAGACGATCAAATCGATGCGATGCTTATTGCCGATGCCAAGAAAGAAATTTTGAAAAAGCCCTTCGCTTATATGATATTGGGTTTGATGGAGAGTGCACGCATGTTATTTTGGGAATCGACTCAAATCGGGTTTGTCGCCTATCCCGGTTGGCTTCAGGCGTGTTTTGATAACACGCTTTTTAAAAACGGGCTTCGTTTTATTATTTTTGCAATCACGTGTCTTGCATTATGGATAACGGCGGGTACGCTGTGGCGGAAAAGAACGGCCCTGCTTCATAAATCCGAGGATGCGCAAGAAATCGCAATTCTATTTTTCGTCTTCGTACTTACTTTTAGTTACGTCGCACTGTATTCTCTTGTTTCTATTGTGGCACGGTTTATCATTCCCCTTGCCCCTCTGTATTTGATAAATATCGCCTGGGCAGCATCAAGAATCATTGCCAAGAAATGAAACTCCGTGAATTGGCATCCGTCGTTTGAAGGTGTCCATGGGTCACGCAAAAACTACGTAAGATTAAGAAGTATAGAAAGGCTGTAATTTCCATGAAAACTATTGTGATGATTCCTACTTATAACGAGCGAAGTAATATTAAGAGCTTGATAGAAGAAATATTACGCCTCAATTCCGACATCCACATTGTCGTTGTCGATGACCAATCACCCGATAGAACAGCCCGTTTAGTCGAAGAATTCTGCCAGCAATCACCACGCGTTCACCTGATCGAAAGAACGGGTTGTCGTGGAAGGGGCCTGGCCGATTTGGAAGGCTTACAATACGCCGTCAGTCAAGGATTTGATTATATCATTTCCATGGATGCCGACTTTTCTCACCACCCTAAATTTATTCCTGATTTCCTAAACGCCATTCAGCATCATGACGTTGTTTTAGGTTCAAGATATGCCAAAGGCGGAAAAATCATCGGGAGACATTGGTTAAAAAATCTGGCCTCCAGCCTTGCCAACTGTTATGTCCGTTGCCTGATGGGTACCGGAATTAGAGATTGGACTACCGGTTTCCGTTGCTATCGGCGGGAAATTCTGGAATCCCTTCGCCTCGATCGCATGATTTCCGTCGGCCCATCGATCCTGGAAGAGGTTTTATATGCGTGTTACCGGCGCCGTTGTGATATATTCGAAATTCCTATAACCTTTGTCGACCGCACTAAAGATAATTCCAAAATTGGCTTTGCTGAATTGATCGATACTTTAATTGTTATTTTTAAAATCCGATTTTTTACAAAATTATAAACGCCGATCAATCCCGCTCAAATGGCGGCCCGCCTTCGTGAATTTTGTTCTTCTTCAATTAAACGGTCCAAAACATCATAAAAATTTAAATTATACCGCCAGTTTAATTTTGCCTTGGCTTTCTCGCAGTTTCCTCTGATATCGAGGATTTCGGTCGGCCGATACAAATGGCTGTCAATGACCAGGGACCCCTTCGGAATAGAAAGCCGCTTAAAAACATGTCCAACAATTTCCTTGAGGGGCAAAGATTGACCGGAACAGACAACGTAGTCATCGGGTTTATCTGATTGGAGCATCAACCACATCGCCTTAACATACTCCGGGGCATGACCAAAATCCCTGCAAATATCGATATTACCTAGTCTTAAAGTTTTTCTTTTCTTTTCTGCAATTTCTAATGATTCTCTGATGACCTTTTTAACGAAAAAGTTTTCCCGCCTCAAAAAAGATTCATGATTAAACAAAATTCCGCAGCAGGCAAACAGGCCAAACGCTTCCCGGTAATTGACTGTTGTCAAATGGGCCACCGCCTTGGATGTTCCATAGGGGCTAATCGGATGCACGGAAGATTCTTCTGTGACCGGCAGATGCTCTATCTTTCCATACATTTCGCTTGTCGACGCCTGGTAAAACCTAATGCTATCATCAACATTTTTAATGCCTTCAAGTAAATTTAAGACGGACATTAAATTAAACTCGATAGTTTCAACCGGCCGGCGAAATGACAATTCGACGGAGCTTTGGGCCGCCAAATTATAAACCTCAACAGGTTTAAATTTCCGGAGAACTTCACAGATCATTGAGGGATTCAGAAGGTCGCATTTTTCAATACAAACTTGTGAAGCTATGCCGAGATAATTTAAGCCCCTTAAATCGCCAGCGCCTTGTTGCCTGACCAGCCCGACGACTCGATAGCCTTTTTCAATAAGCAATTGGCTTAAGTAGGCGCCGTCTTGACCCGTGATCCCTGTAATAATGGCTGTTTTCATAAGCGCTCTAAAATCGCCCATCAAATTTACTTTTTGGATGTATAAAAAGCCAGAAAATGATCGGCCACCAACCGATGGCCGGCTTCATTTACGTGAATATCTCCGGCAATAAAATACCGGTCTATTATGGAATTTCTATCCGCATTAGACGGATCAATTAAAAAAGGAAAATAATTAAGAAAGGGAACTTTGTGTTTTTTGCACCATGCCTCCCAAAAAGAAACCTGGATGGAATGCAAATCATTACGAATAATTTGATCGGGCCACGGATAAACCGCGACGGAAAGTTTAACCCCGTGTTTTTGAAGCAAGATTAGCAATTGCGTCATGTAATGCTCCATCTTGCTTAACCCCAACCGGCCGTAATCGTCAAATAATTCCTCATGAGTTGTCCAACAGCCTCTTTGAAAATTAATGGCGTCACCGGGCTTCGCGTCTTTAGATTTAGCCAACTGACGGAAAATATGGCGCGCGGTTTTAAGTGAAGTGTAAAGTAAAACTGAATTGTTTTTAATATACTCTTTAACAAAATTCTTCAAATTATTCAACTTAGCGGATTTGCTGCTCTGTCGTCCCAGTAAAGAAGCGTCCTCTTCAGACTTGCCCACTTTATCAAAATACCACCTGTCTGTGACCTCATTGAGGACAACTTTGCCGTCCGGATCAAGATAATAGTAAATCGCCTCATCTTCCGGGTCGGAGATATCAAGATAAACAACAACTTCATTGATTTTGAAACCAACTTCCTCCAGGAGATATTTGATTTTCCGCCAATAGATAATGGGAGAATACGAGCTGACGGCAGCATTGAATACCTCAATTCCCTCATTTGCTAACGCCCTATCAATTAAACCGACAAACGTGTCAGGATAAGCTACACCCACCCCCTCTGTAAAAGAATCTCCGATGAAAAGAATACGATGTGTATCTGAAACAATCGGGACATCTCTGACAGACTCATCTTTAAATCCGAGAGAATTTATTTGTATCGGATATGTTCTCGGGCCCCAGATCACCTTTCGAAATGATTTATTGGGCGCAAAACCGTGATGAAACGGATCTATTTTAATTCGATAAGCTTGTTCGGCTGTCACTGGATCAAAACGGCGGGTAAACTCGTGATAAGCTTTGGCACTTAAGAAATCAATTCCAATCACCAGGACAACGATCACACTGATGATTGTCTTGCGTGGGTTACGTTCAAACCAGTTGTCTCTTTTGTTCAACCTGTGTATTCCTCATTTTTTCTTTTTAAAAAAATCAAGCCGGATTCCCAGCACCATCCTAACAAAAAAGCGAAAAACGGCATAACCCAGATAAACTGCCGTTGCACAAACCAATACTTTTGAATAATGTCCGCAAGTAAGATGAAAACAATGGGCAGGATAACCAGTACACATAAAAATAAGATTTGCTGGCTCCGGTTTTTATACGCCAAAAAAGCCGGAACAAGCAATCCCGCGGCTAACAGGTAAAATAGTTTATATCCTACTAAGTTACAAACAACGCCCTTGAAAAATCCCGCCGGATTAGCCACGGGGCCAGGAATAAATTGAAAAGTATCTTGAATGTGCAGCCAGCTGGACGGCCGATGCGGACCCCAGGTGCTGTAACACCATAAGGGCATTGAAATCAAAAAAATAACGGCAAAAAACGGAAAAAAAGTCTTAATGATATTTTTCCACGAATCTTTTTTCTTTCGTAGCCAAAGAAAATAAAACGCCGTGAAAAAAACCATAAAAATACCATAATGATGAAACCAAATCGTAAGAATAAGGAGAACTCCAAGTAAAAGCCTTTTCTTGCGGGGAAATGTCCTGTGTTGTTCAATAAACATTTGCATAAAATAATAAACGGCTAACGCCAGCGTAGGCAAAACAGCATAAGGCCTTATCTCTAAAGCGTGCTTGATGAGAGTTGCGTTAAAACAAACTAGGCCAAAAGTTATCCCATAAGCCCATATCGTCTGAAAATATCGCTGGCAAATTAAATACAGCAAATAAAAACCCAATATTGTCGCAAGAAGGTGAGGTATCGCTAAACACCATTTATCAAAGCCAAATATCTTCACAAATGGATACATTAAGAAAAAATCACCATTGAGGTAGGATGTATGTTCAAATTGGGGTAGCATTTTTACAAATTCCGGAAAGGGGCGATTGATAGTGACTAATTGCATCATTTCATCCAACCATAAATCCGCTTTCCGCATTTGTAATCGCAGATAAAGACCCCACAAACACAAAGGAATCACAACATAAAGCGGATGTAAGCTAAATTTCGTAATTTTATTTGAATTATTCATAAACCAAAACGACCTTACAAAAGATACTTTAAAACCGTTTGCTTTGCCCCGACGGCTTCAACTGTTCCCCTAGCCGAACAATGAGAGAATCCCACATCCACCCTACCAAAATCGCAAAAAGCGGCATGACCCAAATAAACTGCCGTTGGAGAAACATGTAATTCTTGAGAAGGTCGGCAACGAAGATAAGCTCAACCGGAAGCACGATCAAGAGAAGAAAAAAGAAAATCTGTTTCTTCCGTTCCGAGCCGGGGATAAAAAACCAGGCCGCAAATCCCAAAAGAAAAATATAAAATTTCTTAAAACCGACAAGGTTGCCCACTATGCTTTTGAGAAACCCCACCGTGTCCATCAAGGGATGAGAGATATATTGAAAAGTATTAAACTCCGGAAGAGAGATGGGCCTGGCAGAGGCATACCAGAGCCACGCGGGCAACACGGCAAGATAGACACAGGCAAAAAATCCTATAATCCTTGCCAATTCTTTTTTAGGCAGAGTACTGCGGTGGATAATTAGGAAATATAATATGCACAATGAAGCGATCAATATCCCATAAAGGTGGAACAAAATCACAAAAATAAAGAAAATACCCAAGAAAAATTTCTTGGCAAACCGTAACTGTCCAAATCGCACAACGACCATTTCACTCAAGTAAAAAGAGGCCAGGCTTAAAATAGGCAAAACCGCATAGGGGCGGAACTCAAAGGAATGAAAAATAAGATTGGAATTATAACAGACAATGAAAAACGTTAAAGCATAAGCCCCCAGGGTTTTCATGTGCCGCTCGCAAACGCGATAAAGCAGGAAAAAGCCGACGATGGTGACAAGGATATGCGGCAGCGCCAGCATCCATTTGTCGATGCCGATGAGCTTCGGAAAAGACTGCGTGATTTGAGATAACCCCGATAACCGCAGGAAGGGATAACAGAGGAGGTAATCGCCGGGAAAATAGGTAAAATCACCGTAAATACGCCTTTCCCAAAACGGCTGGAACGGTCCGGTCATAAACTGCAGTTGGTATAATTCGTCGTTCCAAAGCGGGCGCCCCCCATAACGCTGAAAGCGCAGAAAAAGCGCCCAAAGGGAAATAGCAAGACAGACTATCGGTTTTGCATATTTTCGGGAATAATGAATAAAGAAGGAAAGCTGTTTCATCTGTATCAAAGGTTATTGGCTATTATTTTTCTATCTTTTCGAAAATAATCCCCGAAAGAAAGGGTTTTTCCAGAAGGCCTGCCCCGCCGGTTACAAAAATTGTCCTCATATCATTTGATTAAAAGTTACCGGAAACCCAACGGCCTTTATTGTTGTGATAAATATCCAGTAATGTTTTTTTCAGACTGAATTTTTGAGTCCACCGCGGGTAATGCGATTGAAATTTTTTAAGGCTACTGATATACCAAATGTGGTCGCCGATTCGATTTTTCGTGTCATACTGATAACGCATCCTTTTTCCGGCGATGTCTTCGCAAAAGCCGATGGCCTCAAGGACGGAACAACTGTTGACTCTTCCCCCGCCGATATTGTAGACTTCTCCTTTTCTCGGTTTGCGGTAAAAATGGAAAAAGGCATTCATAAGATCATAGCTGTGGATATTGTCCCTAACTTGTTTTCCCTGATAGCCATAAATCGTATACGATCGCCCCGTCACACAGCACATCATCAGATACGAAAGAAATCCGTGTAAAACGGCTCCCGCGTGGTGAGGGCCCGTCAGACATCCCCCACGAAATGAGACGGTTAACATCCCGAAATAACGGCCATACTCCTGAACTAAAAGATCGGCGGCTGCCTTGGAGACGCCAAACAAAGAGTGCGTTGAGCGGTCGATAGCCATCGTTTCATCGATACCTTCAAAAAATTTATGGCTCTTCGGCAATTCCCAGCGGGATTTCAACTCCCTTAAGGGAAGAAAATTAGGAGAATCCCCGTAGACCTTGTTAGTGCTTAAAAAAATAAAAACGGCTTTAGGACAAAACTGCCGCGTTAATTCCAGCATATTGAGCGTACCACCGGCGTTGATGGAAAAGTCCGTCAACGGTTCTTTGGCGGCCCAATCGTGGGAAGGCTGGGCGGCCGCATGAATGACAAGTTTGATATCTTTAGAATAATTTTGAAAAATCTTTTGAAGTTTCTTAAAATTTCGAACGTCCACGTGATAATGAACATAATGATCCAGTTCTTTTTTCAAGCGGGCGACATTCCAGTGAACCGATGCCGTACGGCCAAAAAAATAACGGCGCAGATTATTGTCGATTCCGATGACGGAAAAGCCCTTTCGAGAAAAGAATTCTGCCGCCTCGGAACCGACCAGTCCTCCCGAACCTGTAATCAGAACAAATTTCATTATCTTTTTCTAAATAAACTCCTGAATCGCTTTAACAACAGTTTGCAGTTGACTTTCCTGTAATTCCGCATAAATCGGCAACGCCAGAGTTTCCCGCGACGCCTGTTCCGCCTGCGGCAGGGTTCCTGACTGATACCCTAAATCTTTGTAACAAGGCTGCAGATGTAACGGTAAAGGATAATAAATTTCTGTTTGAATGCCCCGTTCCGACAGCCATTTCCTCATTTCGTCTCGCTTTTTCAAACGGATAACGAATTGGTTATAGATATGATAATTATCCGGCATCTCAAAGGAAATATCGATATTATTTTTTTTCAACAATTGTTCATATTGCCTTGCGTTGTTTCGCCGGCCGGACGTCCACTGATCCAGATATTTAAGCTTCACAGACAAAACCGCCGCCTGAATGCTATCCAAACGACTGCTGATTCCGATTATGGCATGATAATATTTGGGCTTACTTCCGTGTATCCGAAGGCATCGGAGTGTTTCGGCAAGGTCATCGTCATTGGTCACAACCATCCCACCATCGCCGTAACCGCCCAGGTTTTTCGTCGGAAAAAAGCTAAAACATCCCAACAGGCCCATCGTCCCGGCATTTTTTCCTTTGTATTTTGCCCCTATGGCCTGGGCCGCGTCTTCTATGACGGCCAAATGATGTTTTTGGGCAACTTGCAAAATCGGATCCATGTTTGCA
>CAZEUO010000001.1:119059-138387 GCA_964515035.1 uncultured Planctomycetales bacterium | reverse complement strand
CCGGAATAATGGCTTTCGTGCGGGAGGTAACCTTCTTTTCAATTAAAGAAGGATTAATGTTATACGTTTGCGGATCGATATCAACAAAGACAGGTTTTGCGCCAAGCCGCGAAACGGACCCAGCCGTTGAAAAAAACGTATAGGCCGTTGTGATAACCTCATCGCCGCTTTTAATTCCCAGGGCCATGAGGCTTAAAAGAATGGCATCGCTTCCCGAAGCAACGCCAATGGCGTGCTTCACCTGACAATACGCGGCTATCCCCTCTTCAAATTTTGTCACCGTTGCGCCCAAAATAAAAGACTGACTCTCCAGGATCTCTTCAACGGCCTTTTTAATTTCAGGGGCAATCGTTCGATATTGAGCTTTTAAATCAACGAGCGGAATCATTTTTTCGAATTTAAAGTGACCTTGCCATTGCTTAATTTATATGTTTTGCCACACTCGGCGCATTTGGCGGCCGGCGAATTTCTAAAGTTTAATTTTACGCCGCATTCGCACATCCAGCCTTTCAATGTTCCGGTATTTCCGAAAATAAGCGCATAATCAGGAACATCCTGGGTGACAACCGCCCCCGCGCCAATAAACGCAAAGCGTCCCAACGTAATGCCGCAGAGAACCGTCGCATTAGCGCCAATGGTTACACCTTTTTTGATGAGAGTTTTCTTAAGTTCCGTCATGCGGGGAATGGCACTGCGCGGATTCATCACGTTTGTAAAAACCACCGATGGGCCGCAAAAGACATTATCCTCCAGTGTCACACCCTGATAAACAGAGACATTATTTTGAATCTTGCAGTTATTGCCAACTGTGACATTGGGGCCAATCATGACGTTTTGGCCGACCTTACAATTTCTGCCGATTCGCGAACCTTTCAGGATATGAGAAAAATGCCAAATTTGCGTTCCTTCGCCGATTGAAACGTTCTCGTCCACATACGAGGATTCGTGAACAAAATAGGATGCCATTGTCTTGTTCTCCCTATCATTGTAATGAATCATTTTTCCGCTATTGAGGGAATCCTGGGAAAGCTGCAAGATCTCTAAGACCCTTAAGCCTTCTTCTCCGTCAGTTTTTGGTACGGTGTTAGCCCGGATGGATTTTAAAAAATGCGCGCATTCATTTCTTAACGGCTCTTCCATCTTAAAGGGAATGACTTGCGCGTCGGCTTTCGAAGCGACCGGAAGGCTTCCCACCCATTTGACCTGATGCGGATAAAGGAATAATTTTTCTTTGCTCACATCGTCAAAAACAGCCATTTTTTTGCTGCCGACCACAATGAGTTTTTGTTCTTTAAAGGGATGCAGCCAAGAAACAAAGATATGCGCCCTCACCTTGCTCTTAAATTGCAGCGTTGTCAAGGTCACATCGACGATATCACGCTGCAGATAACTCCCGCCGGTCGTATGGATAGATTTTGGAGACTCTCCCAAAAGCATGAGAATGACCGAAATATCGTGCGGCGCAAAGCTCCACAAAATATTCTCTTCGTTTCGAATTTTACCGATATTCAGGCGGTTAGAGTAAATGTATTGAATCTTTCCCAGGACCCCTGCGTCAATTAACTCCTTAAGCTTAAGGATGGCGTTATGGTACTGCAAGACATGCCCGACCATGAGGATACGTTTGTTTTTCCTGGCCAAGGCAACAAGCTCTTTTCCCTCCGCGACTTTCAAAGACAGGGGTTTTTCGACAAAAACGTGCTTCTGATAAGAGAGCGCTTCTTTGACGAGAGAATAATGCAGTGCCGCCGGAGCTGCGATCACAACCGCCGCAATTCCCTTGTCTTTCCATAAATCATCACAGCGAGAAGCGCAACGAAGGGCAGGATATTGCTTTTTAAGGGATTTTAATGTTTCCGGATTGGCATCACAAACAGCGGCCAGGACCCCCAGCGAAGAAAACGTCCTGACTAAATTTTTTCCCCAGGCCCCGGCGCCAATAACGGCAACGTTCGTCATATTTCTTTTTCGAAATTCCTGTACCAGGCAATGGTGCGGGTAATTCCTTCTTCAAGACCGATTTTCGGACAATACCCCAACAGGCATCTTGCCCGGTGAATGGAGGGGACGCGTACTTGAACTTCCGGGCCTGGATGCTTTTTAAAAATGATTTTAGATCTTGCGACTACCAGCCGTTTGATCATTTTGGCTAATTCCAAATTTGTAATAGAGCCTTGGGGATTACCCAGATTAAAAGTTTGACCGATGGATTTTGGAGAATCCAAAAGACTGATGACTCCGTCAACAAAATCATCAATATAGCACCAGGCACGGATTTGTGTCCCGTCGTTGTAAAGCGTAATCGGTTGGCCTTTAATCGCTTTTAAAATCATGCCCCGAACAGCGCCCTCCCCGACTTGCCTTGGCCCGTAAATATTAAACGGCCTTAAGGTCGTTACGGCGAGCCCGTATTCTTTGTGATAGGAATGGGTCAAATGTTCGGCGGCCAGCTTTGATACCGCGTATGACCAACGCCCTTCCGTAACCGGGCCTTGAGAGGTCAAGTCTTCCTCCGTGCCCTTGTAAACATACGGACCGTAAACTTCACTAGTGGAAAAATCAACAAATCGGCGCACCTTGTTGTGAATGGCGGCTTCGAGAGCGTGGAAGGTTCCGAGAAAATTGACTTTTAACGTTAAACTGGGACTTTTAACGACGCTATAAATTCCGGCAATGGCAGCGCAATGAATGACCAAATCACTTTTAGCCATGGCCTTTTTTAGATGCGCCGCATCCAACACATCGCCTTCGATAAAACGCATGTTGGGGTGGCGGCGAAGAGATGTATATTGCATGGCATCCCGTTCTTTATTGTCATAAACGGAAATACGGTTATGCGCGATTAACCTTTCGCAAATATGCGATGCAATAAAACCGGCACCCCCGGTAATAAAGATATTTTTATTTTTAATGACCCTGCTCATGTTACCCAGTCAATGAAAGAAGACGTTTGTTCCTGATACCAGGCCAGTGAATCGCGGCGATTGCCGGAAAAAAATTCGGCTGCCGCAATACCCATCTCCATGCTGTCATGCATATCGTTCTGCAGATACAGCCCTTGACGGCCCGTCGAAAGTAAATTTCTGAAATTTGCCAAATGCTCAAGCAGATCTCTCAAGTGTTGGTCATAATTCAGATGGCAAACCGCGTAAGCCTCGTCCATTTTCTTGACGAAACAATCGGTAATTTTAGCCGCCTCAACAAGGCTGATGGCTTTAATATCGTCCAAGGCCATCTGTTTTAACTGTTCGTCGCTAGAAGACCAGAGGGGATCATTCGTATTGCAGCAGATTTCAAAACACAAAACTGTCTTGCCGTTGGGACAGACTTTTGAGCTTAGGTTTTTCTGTTCAGTGACGCGGTTAAATTTAAAACGGGGATCCAAAAGGTAGATCCATAAGGCGTCACTGACACGGTCCGTCTCAAGGACAAAATAAACGAAAATGATGGCCCGAAAATGAAGTTTCTTGGCCGTATAGGAAATATAATCACTGAACGGCGGATTCATCTTCAAAACGAGGCTACGCAGCGCAATCGTCGACACAACCAAATCCGCTTCCAGCGAATGTTCTTTGCCGTTTTGCATAAATTTCACAGCGGTAACGCGATCACCGTTATGTTGAAGACCTTTGACATCGGCGCCCAAATAAACCCGACCGCCTAAATCTTCTATCTGTTTTTGTATTCTTTTAAATAACTCCCCGCTCCCTTTTTCGGGATATAGATATTTTTCCCAATAGATCTCGTGTTCTTCGCCCTTTCCTCCGAGAATTTTCGACACGATGTTTTTTAGACTTAATGTTTTGATCTTCTTTGCGGCAAATTTTGGCGAAATCAAACGCGAGGGAACACCCCAAACTTTCTGGGTATAATGCCCGAAACAAAAATTATAAAGTGTTTTACCGAACCGTTTGATCCCCCATGATTCGAAGTTATCATCCGACACATGAATAAATTTGTAAATCAAATTTGCAATCAAAAAATCAAATACCATGCGCAAAACAAGAAACGGACTCAAATGCGTCAGGAAGTTATAAAACTCGAACGGATATTTAAGGTATCGGCCGTTTGTCAGGGTCCGGATATTGGTGGATTTCCGCAATAACCCTTCGTTAAAAAGGGATTCAACCAACGGAACAATTCGTCCCGGTTTGATATGAAACGCGTGCGGGCCGTAGTCCAGGATATGCCCTTTCCATTCGACGCTCGCCCCAAATCCACCGACGCCATCGGCGCGCTCTAATAGACTCACGTCAAAGCCTTCTTTAGCTAGGTGCCAAGCCGCAGAAATACCCGCTGGCCCGGCACCCAAAATGATTGCCCTTTTTTTCATTTGAATTTGTGCGTGTTGTTTATAAAACCGGCGAACCGTATCAGTCCCTCTTCAAGAGAAATCCCGGGGGTAAAGTCAAACGCCTTTTGCATTTCTCCTGCGGAGGCGTGAAAGCGGTTATATTCCGGGACAGTTCCCTGATGAGTGATGTGAAGACGTTTAACATCAAAAACCCGGCCTGCCGTCTTCACAAGACCATTAATCGTTATCGGTTGGCTTCTGGTAAAATTGACGGTCAAATTCTTTCGGGAGCTATGGATCATCTTGAAAATTCCGGAAACAGCGTCATCAATATACATCGCATCGATAAAATTCTTTCCGTTTCCGCGTACGGTAAACGAATTCTTGCCGCGAACAAAAAATGTATCGATAAGTTTGGAATAAATCTTCCGGGACGGCTCGTAGGGACCGTAGGCTCCAAAAAACCTCACAATGACATATTCCGTAATCTTTCCTTCGTTGTGAGAAAATCTTACATACTGTTCGGCGGCAAGTTTGGAAACAGCGTAAGGAAGCGCGGGAGAAAGCGGTGATTGAGGCGCAACGATACCGCGGCAACCGTCATAAACAGCCCCCGAAGAAAAGAAAATGAGTCGTTTAATGCGAAAATGCTCAAGAAAATTGATCAAAGCGAATGTATTTGAACGCAAATCAAATAAAGGGTCCTGAACTGATAAGGCCGGGTTACCGTTAGCGGCCAGATAAACGCAAGTATCAAAATATCCGCCGACTTTTTTTGCTAAAGAACCGACTTGGCGTGAGTTTGTCAAATCACAAAAAAAGGCGGTAATGTTTTTAAGCTTTTGGTTTTTGACGAATTTTGGGAAACCTGAAGAGCGATGATATACGGCGACCGCCTTGTCTTTAGGCGGGAGTTGAAGCAAGAAATTTCTTCCCACAAAGCCAGACGCCCCTGTAACGATTATTCTCATCCCAACCTCAATTAAATTCGGATATCAATTAGAAGAATGCAGTGTTTTATGCTATAACTAAATGGAAAATCTAGAGTTAAGTACTTAACAACTTGTTTAGTATATAGCAAACATATTTAAATTGGAAGGTAAAGTTTTGAGAGCTTCAGCTGTTTTAAAGAATCCTGTAGCCCTTTCGTTCTTTCTATGTTTTGCTTATTGGGCCTACCTCCTTTTTGCTTCTACCCCTTACATTAAATATGATGCCGAAACTTTTGTGGCGCTGGGGATATCAATTTACCAAAATGGCTTTACGGAGTTTTTTAAGGCAGAGCCCAATTACGTCCCGCTTTACCCTCTTCTTATCGCGACATCTCTGCGGATCGCAGAGGCGTTTTCATTATCATACCAATGTGTCCAAATTGCGATTCAGATTGCCATCCTCTTGACCACACAGTTTTTAATGCTGCGAATTTTGCAGGCGTTGAATGTCCGCAGGAGCCTGATTGCGGTAGTCGTTTTGTACTTCGGAATTTCACCGGCGATGATCAATTCAACTTTCAGTTTATATTCGGAAATCGTAACCTACCCGTTTGTCCTCTGGTCTGTAATGGCGGCTGTTAATAGCTGGCAGATCGCCAAAGAAGGGTCTTGGCCAAAAATGATCCTGTCAGGCTTAGGATTAATCCTTCCTTTCTTTCTTGCCACGATGGCCAACGCCGTCTTTGAATACATTTTTACGTTTCTGCTTTTTTCTTATTTTGTGCTCGCATGCGGATACTTTTTAAAGAATAAACTTTCTTCGTTTGTCCGGATCGTTGGATGGGTGGCGGTTGTTTTTTTTCTATTCCAGGCTGCGTTATTGCCTTATCGATCCATGAATTTAAAATACAACGGCCACAAATCACTCGTCATCAAAGGCGCCTGGTCTCTGTATGCCAATACGCAAAGGCGCACGGAAAATTTAACGCCGCGTCAATTTCTTGTCGCTTTGGCGCACGTTCCCGGCGAAGGTGTTTGCAGTAAATTTTTTACGGACCAGGAATGTTTCTTTTGGTCAATCGAAGCCCAGCATGGAAAAGGGGTCAGAAAACTTGAGGAATTACGCGCCCAGGGAGTCCCCAATGACCGGATGGATTCCCTTTTAATCAGTCTTTCTCAAAAAATGGCCTTTCAAAAACCCCTCCAATACGCTTTGTTGACGCTGATGGAAGGCGCTAAAATGTTTTTTTGGGAATCAACAAGGATCGGGTATGTTTTTTATCCCGCATGGTTAACGGAAATTTACAACGTTATCATTTTAAAAAACGGCTTACGGTTATTGCTTTTTCTTTTGACTCTCTCTGCGTTTATTTTTCTTTTATGTTCTGTATGGCAAAATAAAAAAGACCTTTACGAAGCGAATGACTTAGCCAAACAGTGTGCTTACCTATTTTTCCTATCGATCATAATGGCTGTGTTTATTAGCCTACACGCATTTTTTTGTATCGCGACACGCTATACTTTTCCGATTGTTTCCCTTTATTTGATCTCAATTGCTTATACTTACGACAAAATCCTATTTAAGAAATCTAAAAACTTGTTATAATAAAAAACCATGAAAAAGTTTACGACCGAATTTAAAGAAAAAGCATCGACCTTTTCCTTCGAACTTTTCCCTCCAAAAACAGAGCTTGGGTTTAAGAAGCTTGAGGATACGATCGGGCAACTGACAGAATTGAAACCCGATTTCTTTTCGGTCACGTACGGTGCCGGAGGCGGTAACAAGGAAAAAACTTTTGATATCGTTGATTTAATCCAAAAAAAGCATGACACAATCGGCGTAGCCCATTTAACCTGCATCGGCAATACCAAAGGTGAAATCCAAGCCATCCTTGATATGATGAGGCACCGGGACATTTGTAACGTCCTGGCCTTGCGCGGTGATCCGCCAAAAAATAATCCCAACTGGCAACCAACGGCCCATCACTTTCATTACAGCTTTGAATTGTGCCGGTTTATCCGCCAACGCTACGGCAGCTTTTTTTCAATCGGCGTTGCCGGATTTCCCGAAGGCCATATCCTCTGCCCCGACAGAGATCAGGATGCAAAATACCTTAAAATGAAAATCGATGCCGGAGCCGATTACGTCATCACCCAGCTTTTTTTTGACAACCGGGATTATTTTCAGTACGTCGAGCGTTTACGTATGCTTGGGGTCACGGCACGCATCATCCCCGGCATCATTCCCATCACCGACTTTAAAGGAATTGTGAATTTCTGCAAGATGTGCGGCGCGTCAATACCACAACAGGTTCAAGAGGCCTTCGAACCAATTCAAAACGATAAGGAAGCAATGATTCTTGAGGGCATCCGCTATGCCGTCCGCCAATGCCGTGAGCTTCTAGATTTCGGCGCACCGGGCATTCACTTCTATACCCTTAATAAAACCACCCCTGTCGACACGATTTTATCGGAAATTAGACGGTAGAATTATTTGGGTAGAAATAAGGGCGCCCCCATCGCTTTGCTTCGCAAAGCGAAGCAGTGGGGGCGCCCTTTTCTAACTCAATTTTTTACGGCTACTCTTATTTCACCGATGCAACATACACAATCAAATCCACAACCTTGCAGGAATAACCCCACTCGTTGTCGTACCATGAAACAACTTTGACAAAGCTGTCGTTGAGCGCAATGCCTGCCTTAGCATCAAAAATCGACGTCCGGGAATCTCCGATAAAATCGCTTGAGACAACCTCATCTTCCGTGTAACCCAAAATCCCTTTGAGTTCGTTTTCGGAAGCCCGTTTCATTTCCGCCGTAATATCATCCCACTTGGCCGGTTTCGCCAGCTTACAGGTCAAATCAACAACCGACACATCGACAACAGGTACGCGAAAAGCCATTCCCGTCAATTTTCCATTCAAGGTTGGAATGACTTTGCCGACGGCCTTGGCCGCACCCGTTGAAGAAGGGATAATGTTAAAGCCCGCTGCCCGCCCACCACGCCAATCTTTTTTAGAAGGCCCGTCAACAGTCTTTTGTGTTGCCGTAATCGCGTGACAGGTTGTCATCAAACCTTCTACAATCCCCCATTTGTCATTGAGGACCTTGGCCACCGGTGCCAAGCAATTGGTGGTACAGGAGGCATTGGAAATAATATTCATATCAGCCTTGTAGGATTTTTCATTGACACCCATGACAAACATCGGTGCATCTTTAGACGGCGCTGAGATAATGACTTTCTTGGCCCCGGCCGCCAAATGCCCCTTGGCTTTTTCAATCTCGGTAAAAAGGCCCGTTGATTCAATCACGTAATCCGCGCCGATTTCACCCCATTTTAGGTTCGCGGGTTCTTTTTCGGCTGTCGTGCGAATTTTCTTGCCGTTAACAACCAAGCCGCCATCTTTGGTTTCAATTGTTCCTTTGAACTTTCCGTGAACGGAATCATACTTGAGCATATACGCCAGATAATCGGCGTCAAAAAGATCGTTAATGCCGACGACTTCCACATTATTGTTTTGAACGGCCGCGCGAAAAACCAACCGGCCGATTCTTCCAAACCCGTTAATCCCAATTTTAATCGCCATCATGTCCTCCTTAATGAGCACATCACTTATGGAACCCTTTTGGGTGACATAAGTGATGTGTGCGCCTACCTGCCGGTAGGCAGGAATTAATCCCGCACTTATTTAACTAAATAATGTATGCCAATATATCACTTTTCTTTTTAAAACACAATTTCAATTTTATTTTTAGGTAAATAAGTACGGGATTAATTCAGCCTATAACTTAGCTCCACTGTCGTTCGCTAAGTTATGGCTTCATTTATATAGTGAAATTAAAACTGATTCCCTTTAAATATGTTGCGGCATTTTTTGGCGCGGTAGGAACGATGTGAAAACCCGTGCCCCATTCAAAACCGGCGACGCGCGTCAAGATAGGAACAATTTCGATGTGCCAATGATAGCTTTCATGATTCGGATAGTGAATGGGGGCTGTATGAAGAAAAAAATTATAGGCGGGATTTGAAAGACATGTCTTTAGTCTAAACAGCGCTTCCTTTAATATGCATGCCAGGCTGTACTCCTGATCGACCGAAATATCCGTAAAATTGGCCATATGTTTCTTGGGAATAATCCAGTTTTCAAAAGGGTATCTCGAGGCAAAAGGGCACATCACCAAAAAGTCTTTGTTTTCGGTCACAATCCGGTCTTTTTCTTTATACTCCTGCTCAATCATATCGCAAAAAATACATCGCCCGCGATAACCAAAATACTGTTTGCCGCCTTCCAATTCTTCCAAAACATGCTTGGGAACCATGGGAAGCGCAATGATTTGGCTATGACCGTGTTCCAGGGATGCCCCCGCCGATTCCCCGTGATTCTTAAAAATTAAAATATACTTAAACCGCCTATCACCCGCAAGGCTTAACGAACGGCTTTTATATTTACGGATAACTTCCAAAACCTCCACATTGGAAAAATCAGCCAAGCTTTTGGTATGTACCGGAGTTTCAATCAAAACTTCATGCGCCCCGATACCGTTGGACATATCAAAAATCCCGATTCCCCGCCGATTTAAATCGCCTTCAATGCGAAGCGCCGGAAATTTGTTGGCTACCACCCTCACCGACCATCCCGGGCTATTGGGGGACGTGCCCATCGGCCGGACGGCCTCAATTTCGGGAGGCGTTTGATTTTCCCTCCCGGAGCAAAACTGACAAATCGCCTCCTGTTTCATGACATGGTCTTCTTTTTCAAAAGATTCCGGTCCTTGCGAATCGTCCGTATTGACGATAACCCAGCGCCCGACTACAGGATCTCTTCGAAATTCAGCCACAGGGCATCTCCTAGACTTTGACTCCCCTTAAATACTCCGCCGTATTTTCAGGCGGAATCGAACAGATATAAAATCCTGTTCCTTTTTCGAAACCGGCCACGTGCGTTAAGCGCGGCATAACCTCAATGTGCCAATGATAGTCTTCGTTAATTGTTTTCCATTGAGAATCTTTTGGTGATTCCCGGCGAAAGGGTGCTGTGTGAATAACATAGTTATACGCGGGGTCATCCAATCCGACTTTCAGCTTCGTTAAGATTTCTTTCATCATGGACGCCAGTTCTGCGATGGTTCCGGGAGCGCCTTTGGAAAAATCACAGCTGTGTTTCTTGGGGAGAATCCACATTTCAAAAGGAAACCTGGCCGCAAAGGGCGTCAGGGCCACGAATTGGTCGTTTTCGGCAACAACCCGCGTTTGGTTTTTACACTCCTGATGGATTAAATCACAATAAACACAGCGTTCATGCAGATCAAAATATTTTTTCGCCCCGACCAACTCGTCCTTGGCTCTGATCGGAGTAATAGGTGTGGCGATGATCTGCGACCGGCAATGCTTGATTTTTCCCCCTCCCGCAGACCAGCCGTAATTTTTGTAGGCCAAGGCGTATCTAAAACGGGGATCCCGTTCCAGATCGTTGATGCGGACAATATACGTTTCGAATACTTTTTGAATCTGGGAGGCATCCAAGTCCGCCATATTGGCGATATGATCAGGGGTTTCAACAATGACCTCGTGGGCACCAACGTCGTCCATGACGTCATAGAGAGCCGTTCCCCGCCGGGTCAGGCTTCCTTCAATTTTCATAATGGGTTTAATGCTGGGAACGACGCGGACTTTCCAGCCCGGGCTATTGGGATGAGAACCATTGTCACGGATGGAATAAACTTCCGGAGGCGTATAAGTTTCGTGGTGGACGCAGAAAGGGCAAACGCCCTCTTCTTCAAAGACATTTTCCCCGGGATCGACAAAATTCCCCGGGCGCCGCGCTCTTTCTGTTGCAACAATCACCCACCGGCCGATGATTGGATCTTTTCGTAATTCGGGCATGAAGCCCCTCAATTCTTCTTAAGGCCTTACGTCAATTTGATGATGGATTATAACATGCCCTTAAAGAGCGGAAAACGAATTTACCGAAATTTAAAGCCAACCCCTAATTTATGCCCCACGACAAAACTCTTCGCATCCATCGGTTTTGAGGATTCTAAATGAACACGGCTAACCTTTACTCCGCCCCTGCCTGTGGCAACAACAAAACCATCTTTTAAAATATCAATCACTTGACCGGCAGAAAATTTTTCAACATTAACATTCGCCACGTGCGCTTCAAGCACTTTCAAAATCTTTGAACCAAAACGGGTATAAGCCGTCGGCCAAGGAAGAAGTCCGCGCACAAGCCGGACAATATCCTCCGCGCTTTTTTCCCACGGAATCAGGCCGTGCTCTTTGGTCAATTTTGGCGCAAAGGTCACCAGTTTTTCATCCTGCGCGATTAGACTAAAAGATTCTTTCTCAATATGCGTTAACGTTTCCAATAATAAACTCGCGCCCAACTTCGCCATTTCCTTGCGCAGTGTAACAGCGGTATCGTTTCGTTCAATTGTTAATTTCTTTTGAGAAATGATTTCGCCGGCATCCATGGCGGAATTTAATTTAATCATTGTTACGCCCGTTGTGGCCTCGCCGTTTATAATAGCCCAGTTGATCGGGGCCGCCCCGCGGTATTTCGGCAAAAGCGATCCATGAACGTTGACACAAAATATTTTTGGCAACGACAAAATCTCCGCCGGAAAAATTTTACCGTAGGCGACAACAACAAATAGATCGGCTTGAAAATTCTTCAACTGAAGAATTGTTTCGGAATCTTTGAGTTTCATAGGCTGCAATATGGGAAGG
Organism: uncultured Planctomycetales bacterium; assembly: GCA_964515035.1. Classification (GTDB taxonomy): domain Bacteria; phylum Omnitrophota; class Gorgyraeia; order Zapsychrales; family CAZBRU01; genus CAZEUO01. The sequence continues at coordinate 126,431 of CAZEUO010000001.1, read as the reverse complement.
TTATGTTTTTGAGCACAATCTTTAACCGGAGAGGCAGCAACCTGCAAATCTCGCCCCTTCGGCTTATCGGGCTGTGTCACGCAGCCGACCACCTGATGGCCTGATTTGACCAATGCCTCGAGGTGAGTTACCGCAAAGTCATCACTTCCAAAAAATATAATCTTCATCTTTTAATCCTATGGATCAACATTAACACTTACGATCATACCACTTTTCTTACCGAATGACTTCAGCGTCTTTTGAATAACCGAGAGCATGGTGGTTTTTGATTTGCCTTTCAGCATAATTGTAAAGCGGAATTTATCACGCAACTTCGGGACTATATCGGATTGCGGATCTAAGATTTCGATTGTTTTAGCTTTCGGGTCAGAGCTGATTTTCTGGCAAAGTTCTTGCGCATGGGCAAAAACAGCGTCTTCTTTTTTTCCGCGCAAGGAAATGGCAATAAGTGTACGAAACGGCGGTAAACCGGCCTGCCGGCGGAATTTCAATTCTTCTCTGTAAAATTTTTGAGGGTCATTTTTTACAAACGCCTTTAGGCAATAGTTGTCGATAATCGATGACTGAATAAACATTTTTTCCTTGCACATGCTTCTTAATCCGCAAAGAAGCGAAAACGTCCTTTGGGCGCTGCGGAAATCATTGCGGTTGAGCTCCGCATCCGCCTGCAACACACCGATAAATTCCGCAGATAATTTTCCGCGTAAATGCAAAAGCGCCTGCGTTCCAATCAGAACCTGAAAATTATTGTCAAAAGAATGGCTCTCTTTGTCAAAGCGGGCTACTTTGGCCTGCGGAAACTGCCGCGCCACTTCGCTCTCAAGCTTTTCTGAACCCATACCCGAATATTTTAGATAAGAGCCCCGGCATTGCGGGCAAAGATTCAAAGGAACGGTCGAATAACTGCAATGGCGACAAACCATTTTCTTTTGATGAAAAAGATAAATAAGATTGCTGTCGCAGCGTTTGCATTTTAAGGTGAAGCCGCACTGGTTGCAACGCGTGCGCGTACTAAATCCCCTTCGATTTAAAAACAATACGGCTTTTCCCCCCGCTCCTAAAACTTTCTGGATTGCGCTACGCAGAGGAATTGAAAGCAAGGAACTTTTTTTCCATTGATAATTAGACATGTCGACCAGCTGAGCAGAAACTCTGGTCTCATCTTCCATCGAAATCATGTCCATGTTCTTTTTTGAAGCCAAAGACCAGATTTCGGCGGATGGCGCCGTGCTTGCGTATATCACGCGGCACCCGGCAATTGTCGAACGCAACATGGCCGCATCCCGGGCATGATAATGAGGGGACTGCTCCTGCTTAAACGCCTGCTGATCCTCCTCGAGGATAACAATCAACCCTAAGTTTTTTACCGGAGAAAAAATGGCCGAGCGCGTTCCCAATACAATTTGCACTTTTCCTTCTTTAATCTTTTGCCACTCTTCCAATTCTTTTTTGGCGGTCATTGTTTTGCCAAAAACGGCCATGTCCTCACTGAAAACACTTCGTAATTGTTCGTGAATAAAATCAATATAAATCGCTTCCGCGGTTAAAAGAATGACACCTTGATTTTGCGCCCGAACCGCTTTGATCGCATCGATTAAAAAAGGCCAGCGCTTTTGGCCCCCGGGATCAAAAAGAAGAATATGCTTTGGTGTCTCCAAAAGTTTTGGGTTTTCCGATTCCAAAAGCGATAAATTAAGCTCCCGCCCTTTTCGTAAGGCCGCCGGCAAACAAATCTCAAGGGCCTCACCCCATGAACAACCATAATATTCGGCCAAGGCTTTTGTAAATTTCAAGATTTCGGGACTTAAGGAAGGATGAGAATCCAGAAGAGATAAAATGGGTTTTAATTTCGGGTAGAGGCTTTTGGGTTTAAGTCCGATAGTAAATCCAGTAAGTTTGCGTTTGCCGAAAAAAACACCGACGCGGCTGCCGATTGCAATTTTTTCCCGCAGGGATTCGGGAATAAAATAATCAAACGGCCCTTCGATGGGCAGGCCAACAACCACCTGTGCGATCGCGTTTGTCATCCGATCAACTGAATTATTTTTGAAACGGCGGCGGGAGAGGCTAGCTGTTTAATGTTCTCTTTTGCAAACTTAAAATATTCGCTCGATGAGTTAAGTTTTTTTACCTCGGCAACGATACTTTCGATGCTTACCCCAAGAATCCCGATGCCGTAACGGCCCAATACCTTGACGTTATTTTCTTCCTGCCCCGGAATAGCGCTGAAGAAAATCATCGGAAGACCTTTGATGAGAGCTTCGGAGGTGGAAAGCCCGCCGGGTTTGGTAATCATGGTGTCCGTCACCGCCATAAGCTCATCCATGTTATTGACCAAACCAAATATCTTAACGAGTTCGGTTTCTTTTGATTTTAGGCGGGAAAAAAGCTCCTGATTATTGCCGCAAACAACCATGACCTGAAACCCTTTTAAACCCTCGACAAGTGATTCAATGGGGCCCATTCCAAAGGAACCGGTCGCCACAAGAACCGTAAAAACTCCCTCTTTGATTCCAAGTTTCTGGCGTAATTGGCTTTTGTCCGGACTTAGAGAAAACTTTTTATCCGTCGGAATTCCGGTAACAACGACCTTTTCGGACGCGGCACCAAGGCTTAATAATTTTTCCTTGGTAAAGCTGCAGGCCCCCGTATAAAAGTCGACGCCGTCGCCCAGCCAAAGGCTGTGGACGTCAAAGTCGGTCACGACCGAAATGACTTTGGAAGCGATTGTCCCTTCTTTTTTTAAATGGGACGCCACCTCATTAGGGAAAAAATGAGTCGAAACAATGCAATCAAACTGTTCGTTTTTGAGGAATTTCTCGAAGACTTTTGCAGTAACAGAGTTGAGGATTCGCCGCAACACGCGTATTAGCGGCCGGAGAATTCTCAAATCCGTCAATTTAAAAAAAAGCGCCCAAATGAGCGGCGTTTTCGTTACAAGATAAGTATAAGTTTTTTGATAGCTGGATTTGAAAAAGGGGTTGGTGTGATCGAGGACATCGGCAAAATGAGCATCATACCGGCCGGATTCTTTTAAGGCGTTAAAGACAGCCTCGGCAGCCTTCTTATGCCCTGCCCCCGCGGAGGCATGAACAACAAGAACTTTCTTTTTCGACAATTTTGGTAGCCTCGAGTAAATTTTTGGCAACGTAATCGGGTTTGATCTTCCACCGGCGCAGCTCCTTGCGGCTGTCTTTGCCGGATAATACAAAAATTGTCGTGCAACCGACTTTGCGACCGGCTTCGATATCGGATTCGGCATCTCCGATAAAATAGGACCGCGTGATATCCCGGCGATTCTTTTTTAAAAGTTGCAGGGCTTTTTCGATCGAACCTGTTTTGGGTTTACGGCAATCGCAGTTCTCTGCAGAGGTATGCGTGCAATAAAAAACTTTTTTGATTCTCCCCCCAAATTTAGCAACGCCTTTAATCATGAATTTTGTTATTCGTTTGAGCTTATCATTGCTGTAAACCCCGCGGGAAATCCCCGCCTGATTCGAAATAACAAAAATCGTATAGCCTAAGTCCGTCAATTTCAGGATCCCTTCCAGGGTGCCCGGAAGGAAATGAAAATCCTTGACCTTGGTCACGTAGCCGCCGTGACCGGGGAATTTATTGATGACACCGTCTCTGTCTAAAAATGCGATCTTCATTGCTTAGGTTTTTTCATTTCCCAATATTTAGCATAACTCATCACCTGATAGAGCGAATCAAAAAAAGCAATCATAAATCCGATAAATCCGTCCTTGTACCCTTTTTTACCAATGTACCGTCGGGGAAATCGGTCGATGGTCCGCCAAATAGCGCGCCCCAGCGACATCTGCCGCCCGGTTTGAATCCATTTGCGCGCCTCCAGCGTCGTCTGTCGGTTTAAACTCGCTAAAAAATGTTCAAAATCCGGATAGCCTTTATGCACAATATCTTTTGTTAAATGTCCGGTATCGCCGTTTAAAAAAACTTTGGGATGAACTTCAACCTCTTCATACTTAAAACGGCTTTTCATGAAAAGGCGAAGCTTGTTGGCCGGATACCAGCCGCCGTGCTTGACCCAATATTTGCCGATAAAATTTCGCAGGGGAATGTCAAAGGCGTGAAACTTTGCATTCGGCAGAACCGTGGTGATTTCACTCTTAAGTTCGTCGCTGACGATCTCATCGGCGTCTAAGTTTAAAACCCATTCGTTTTTTGCCTGTGCATAGGCCCAATTGCGGTGAATGCCCTCATTTTCCATTTTGCGCTGCAAAACACGGTTGGTAAATTTCTTTGCGATCTCGACGGTATTGTCATTACTCTCGTCATCGACTAAAATGATTTCATCGACCCAGCCATAAACGCTTCCTAAACACTCCTCAATATTGCGTTCTTCGTTTTTGGCAATGACAACAACCGATAGAGGAACTTTAGACATTTTTGACAATTTCCTTGAGGGATTCGCAGACGTATTCAACTTCTTTTTTGGTCATGTGCGGATACATCGGCAACGAAACAATGTCATTGGAAAGCGCTTCAGAAACCGGAAAATCGCCGCGCTTATGATTCAATTCCTTGTAGGCCTCCTGTAAATGCAACGGAATCGGGTAATGAATCAGCGCTGAAATTCCTTTTTTCTTTAATTCTTCAACCGCCTTGTCCCGATTGCGAATACGAATCGCAAACGTCTGAAAAACGTGCGTACGATCCTCTTTCATCATCGGCGTTTTAATGTCATCCACATTTTTCAACAGCTGGCAATAATACTTGGCGTTTTCCTGGCGCATCTTATTCCATTGATCAAGATGTTTAAGCTTCTCTTCCAAGACAACCGCCTGAATCGTATCTAACCGGGAATTGTAGCCTTTGACTTTATGGTCGTAACGGCTGGTGCGGCCGTAATCGCGAAGCATTAAGGATTCTTCATAAATTTTTTTATCGTTTGTAACAATCATGCCGGCATCGCCGTAAGCACCCAACCCTTTGGTCGGATAAAAACTAAAACACGCCACATCACTAATTGAACCGATTCTTTTTCCTTTGTAAGTAGCCCCATGTGCCTGCGCGGCATCTTCGATAACCTTCAGGTTATGTTTTTTGGCAATGGCGTTGATTTCATCCATATCGGCAGATTGGCCGTAGATATGAACCGGGATAATGGCTTTTGTTTTGGATGTAATAGCTTTTTCGATTTTTTTAGGATCGATGTTGTAGGTTTTGTCTTCAATATCAACGAAAACCGGCTTTGCGCCCGCGTAGGAAATACAAAGGGCTGTGGCGATAAAGGTAAAGGCCGGTAAAATTACCTCGTCGCCCATATCAATATCCAAAGCCGATACTGCCAAATAAAGCGCATCGGTTCCGGAATTGACCCCAACGCCATACTTGGTATTGCAATATTTCGAAAAACTTTTTTCAAACTGCTCGGCCTCTTCTCCGAGAACAAAATCAAATTTTCGAAAGACCTCTTTAAGGCCAACCATCATTTCTTTTTCGATCGTTTCGTGCTGCTTGGTAAAATCAATAAACGGGACCTTCATAAACTCTGCTCCAATCTTGTCATAACCTCGTTGACGCTTAATGAATTTAAACAGTTGTGATGCCGGCAGTCTGCCAATTTAAAACGCCGATAACAGGGCTGACAGGCCAAATTTTTCTTTATGATAATATGCCGGCCTTGCGGGTAAGGGCCGTAAACCCGCTCATCAACGGGCCCAAAAATCGACGCTGTCCGTGTACTGACCGCGACCGCCACGTGCAGCGGCCCTCCGTCATTAACGAGGGCCAGTTTGCACATCGATAATATGGCGGCAAACTGGCCTAGAGAAACTCCGCAAACAATATTTGCGCTTTTGTGCATCGCGCCCATCACACGGCGGCACAACTCTTCCTCAAAACTATCACCCAACAGTATAACTTTCGCGGAAAATTTTTCAATCATTTTATCGGCTAATTGTGCATAATTTTCTGTACTCCAGCGTTTAAAATTTGCGTCTTTGCCCCAGCTTGCTCCCCCGCCCGGAACCACGGCCACTAAAAAGTCGTTCTTTTTAATTTGAAAATCAGATAATTTTACCGCCGCCCAATCTTTGTCGGAATCGTTAATGATCAACTCCATACGGTTGTTTTTCTTGGGGATCCCCAGGGCATCCAAAAGACTTAAATAATAATCAACAACGTGTCTTCCCTCATAACCTTCTAATTTAACCGGGTGATTTAATAACGGGCTGCGATTTTTATAATTAAATCCAATGCGAGTTTTAATTCCCAAAAACCACATCAAAAACTGGGCATGGGTATTTAACGATAAATCGATAACGACGTCAAATTTCTCCCTTCGAATTTCACCCAAAATACCTGTCATTTTTTTGAGGAAGGCGATTTTTGATTGCGCATAAACTCGATTGAATTCATCTCTTTCATAAAGAAAGATCTTATTGATCTTTGGGTTTGCGGATAAAAGAGGTGCGGCGCGTTTGTTGCAGATATAACCAATAAAGCAATCAGGAAAGGCTGCTTTAATATTGCTGATCAGAGGCGTTGAAAATAGAACATCCCCGATGCCAAAAATATTAATAATAAGAACCTTTTTAAAATGAGGGTTTTGCGCTGGCATAGGTTGTCATTTTTGCCGCGTTTCAATCAATCGATTCGCGCCTTAATCCGTTTGTAGGTTTTATGGCGAGTATGAAAAATTTTAAAAGGGTGCCACCAATATTTCCGGCCGATATGATGCCAATCCTCACGGCTTAATACGTGGCCGTTAACGCGCTTTTTCATAACATCCGGGTGCGTTCCAAAATAAACCGGAAACCGGTTTAAGTCGCCGTAAGAATAATTCTCCTCGCGTTCTGCGGCCGCAAGCGAGGTAAAACCAATTTTCTCGGCGTTCACGCGGCGCTGTGTCATGACCTGCGGCAAATGCACCCACCCATAATGATATAAAAAACATCCCGTGTTTTTACGCTTCAAAGGCTGGCCATCCTTGCGTTGAAACGCATAGGCATCGCCGTAGGATTCAATCTGACCGTTATTTCGAATGATGCGATCCTGCTTTTGAAACCAACCGCTGTCAATGCGATACCGCCAATAACTTCCAAAAAAATGGAACCAGGAAAAACGCAAACAATCGACATGACTATCGTTTAAATGGTTTTCCATACAGCTTCGCAATTTTCCCAAATCCGCCTCATGAACCACTTCATCCGATTGAAGATAAAAAGCCCAATCGCCGCGGCATTCTTTAAGCGCTAAGTTTGTTTGATACGATAACACTTCCTTGCCTTGCGAAAGGTCCCATTGATTGCGAATGATTTTAATTTTTGGACTACCGATGGATTTAATCAATTGGGGCGTATCGTCTTCGCCGCTTGGTCGTTCGACCGGCGGTTTTTTATTTATG
>CAZEUO010000001.1:104411-119049 GCA_964515035.1 uncultured Planctomycetales bacterium | reverse complement strand
CTTCGCCGTCGCCAATGTTCACAATAAATTCATCGCAAATCGGTAAGATTGAATTTATCGACTCAATCGCCGGGTAGTTAAATTTTTCGGCGTTACGGACAATGGTAAAACCGCTGACCTTCATCGGCCCCTACCCCTGAAATGCCGCTTCATAAACTTTGAGTGTTTCTTTCGCCATGTTTAAAAAAGAGAAATCCCCTGCCCTTTTGATGGCCCTTTGCTGCATTTGGCTTTTAAAATTTTTGTCAACCAAAAACCGTTCAATGGCCGCGGCAATCTCCTCAAACTTTTGCGGATTAACAATTAAAGCCGCATCTCCGGCGATCTCGGGACAGGAGGAAACATTTGAAGTCACAACGGCAGCCTTGCAGTGAAAGGCCTCCAGAATCGGAAATCCAAACCCCTCATAAAATGACGGAAAAACAAACGCTTCAGCTAAGTTATAAAAGTACCTCAATTCCCTATTCGTAACGTACCCCAAAAAAACAACATCCTTAGCCAGGTTCAGCTGTTTAATCGTCTCCCCCAGGCGATCTGTCATCCACCCTTCAGCCCCGATACACACCAGCACTCCATTGAACTTCTTCTTGCTTTTCAGCAAAGAAAACGCGAAAAGAATATTTTCCAGATTTTTGCGCGGTTCGATTGTCCCTACAGACAAAAGATAAGGACCCTCAACACCTTTTGACCGCACAAGACTTAAGGCCGTTTCATACTCTCCATCCCTCAGGGGAAAAAATTCATTTTTGTCAACGCCATGGTAAACCACGGACGTTTTGGATTTATCGATAGAAAAAAATTTATGTAAATCGTTCCTCGTACTTTGTGAAACGCAAATCATTCTCGTTGCCTTTTTGATGATACCCTGCATTTGTTTTTCTGTCATTTCGAGTGTCGATTGCGTATGCCCCTGAGGAAAAGCCTTGTAAACAAGATCGTGGATGGTGACAACAATTTTGGTATTGTCGATTTCCAGAAGATCAGGGCTGGGGGAATGATAAACTTCGGTTGGCCCAAGCGTTTTATTCAAACCGGAATTAAAATAATCAGACTTAACAATAAAATTCTTGGCACGGATCCGGGGAAATTGTCGTCGAAAGTCAAAAATTCCCTTTTTGGCGTAGAGGTAATACTCGTTTTTGGAATCGATTTCGCTTAAATGTTTGACAAGATTGGAGGCATAGCGACCGATACCGGCATACTGGCGTAACAAAAAAGACCGGCAATTGATCGCAATGCGCATAGGCGAAGGAACTACTTGCTGTGTTTTTTTAGGAACTCATCGACAATATCCACGGCGTAATCCAAGTCGCCAATTTCCAGGTCCTGATGCACGCCAATGTGTAAGCCGTGAGTCCCAAAATACTCGGCTTGAGGAAAGCTCCCCAGTTTATATCCTAAAAATTTATAACCCGGACATTGCGTCGGAATGGAGTAAAAAAGATTACGGCTGTCAACACCGCGGCCTTCAATATAATCAACAAATTCTTTTAGGGAAAAATTAACATTCTCACGCAACGTAATCGGAAAGGCATGAGGCCCGAGTTTCTCGTGCTTCTCCTCTTTTATTGAGAAGATGTACTTATCAAACTTTTTAAACTTTTCGATTAAATAAAGCATGTTACGCCGTCGGCGCTCAAGAATGGTCGAGAAAACCTTTATATTTCCCAACCCGACAGCCGCTTCGATTTCATTCATCTTGGCGGAAAAACCAATCCTTTGAAAAACAAATTTATCCACCATTCCGTGGTTTCTAAGCGACCGTAAGATTTCGGCCATTTTGGAATCGTTGGTAATGACAATACCACCTTCAATCGTCGTTACGATATGGGCCGCGTAAAGGCTAAACGAGGCCATGTTTCCGAAGCCTCCGATTTTTGTCCCCCGATACTCGGCACCATGCGCCTCCGCTGAATCTTCAACAACAAACAATTTGTGTTTCTTGGCGATTGTCATGATTTGATCCATCTTGGCAGGTTTTCCCATCAGATGAACCGGCATAATCGCGCGGGTTTTCTTGGTGATGACTTTTTCAATTTGCTTTGGGTCGATATTGAGCGTGTCGCGTTCCACATCGACAAACACGGGAGTAAACCCGGCCTGCAATACGGCATTGGCCGTTGCAACAAATGTGAGGGCAGGAATAATGACCTCATCGCCGCGCTTGGCCCCGTAATCATGAAAGACGGCCAATGCCAATGCGTCGGCGTCGGTTCCGCTACTGACGGCCACAGCCTCCTTGGCTCCAAAAAGCTTTGCGAATTCACGCTCGAATTCGGCAACATACTTTCCTTTTGTGACCCATTTTGTATCGAGAATACTGTCAATAAGTTTGCGTGCCTCATCGGTAATCGAGACCGTCCCAAAGGGCACCCGCCATCGTGATGTCACGTTATTCTGCCTTTCTTTTTAAGGATTTTGTTTGCCATTTGATATCTTTCGGGGGTTCCAATATCCAGAAACGACGCACGGCTGGGAAACCCGAAAAATTTCTTTCCGACAAGTGCCGGAAAAAATTCCGTTTCAATGGAAAATTTATTCTTTTTGGGCATCCACCGGAAGATCTCTTTCTCAAAACAATAAATCCCGGTATTGACAACCGGGGAAACATTTTGTGAGGTTTTTTCGAGAAAGCCTTGAATTTCGCCGTGCCCATTAAGGACAATCGAGCCGAAATCTTTTTTGTTTCTTATCTTCGATACGGAGAGAGTTGCCAAGGCCTTCTTTTTTAAATGAAATTTCAAAAACTTTTCGTAATCCATAGCGCAAAAGCAATCACCGTTGAGGGCAAAAAACGGCGAGCTTTGAACAAATGTTTTTGCATTTTTAATGGCCCCTCCCGTCCCCAACGGTTTCTTTTCTTTGGAAAACTCGATTGTCAGGCCCCAAGGATTTTGCTGATAGTGCTGCGCGACTATCTCCCCCTGATAACCCGTCAAAAGAATAATTCGGCGAAAACCTTGATTGGCCAAGTACTGAAGAAGCAAATCCAAAAACGGACGGTCATCGACAGACGCCATGACCTTTTGGGTTTCTCCGACCACGGAACGTAAGCGCTTACCCAAACCACCGCAGAGAATCAAGACATCAATATTTTTCAACAATGAATCGGGCGCCACTAAATGACTTTTCCGCTATCGGGCTGATAAAAAATAATCTGACTACCGAGAGTTTCAAACTTAAACGGGATTTCCAGAAATTTTTTAAGCCGTTCGCGAACCTTATTTTGTCTTTCGGGTTTAACGAACATAAGGAGGAATCCTCCGCCGCCGGCACCAAGCAGTTTTCCGCCGTCGGCACCCGCATCCATGGCCGCATTGTATAACTCATCAATATGGGGTGTTGTAATTTTATTAGAAAGGCTTCGTTTGATCTGCCAGCTTTCGTTTAAAAGTTTTCCAAGGCCCGATAAGTCATTACTGTTGAGAATGTCCGTAGCCGTTAAGACCATTTGATACATTTCGGATAATTCTTTTTGCTTTTTGGGGATATTTTGAACCTGCTGCGCAGCAATCTCCGAGGCTGTTCTGGCAAACCCCGTAAAAAACATCATCAAATGGTTCTGCAAGAAATCCATTTGTTGCTGAGGAATCGTCACGCGGCGAACGTGAAGATGCTGATTCCCCCCAAACTCAATAAAATTAAAACCACCGTAAGCTGCCAATACTTGATCTTGGCAGCCCACGTTTTCTTTACACAAATCCTGTTCAATATGGATGGCTTCTTTCGCAAGTCGTTCTTTGGTCGGCATAATTCCCTTGAGGGCATAAATGGCGTTTAATAACCCAACGGTAAACGACGAACTCGACCCCAGACCCGAACGGGCAGGCAAATCCCCATCGTGATGAATTTCAATCCCATCATGAATATTCAAAAACCGAAAAACCTCTCTTACTGCGGGATGTTTAATGTCATCAATATCTTTCTGAACATGTTCAATGATGGAATAAATAATGCGCGACTTATGTTCAAAAAAAGGCGGAAGATACCGGCAGGTGATGTAGCAATACTTATCAATTGTTGTCGCCAGAACGGCTCCTTGATGATCTTCATACCACCCGGGATAATCTGTTCCGCCTCCAAAAAACGATACGCGAAAAGGCGTACGGCTGATAATCATGCGGTAACCTCTGCTTTCTCGAGAATTTTGCGTTTAAGTATAATTTTCGTTGATTTTAATGTTTCGTCACAGGCCTTTTGTCCAAACTTTTCCTTCAACAATTTTAGAAAGTTTGGGCTTGTATGATACTTCAACCAAGCTTTATCGCGAAATTCCAACACTTGTTCGGCACTTAAATATTTTGTTGGCAAAGGCTGTGTGTAGTAGGAGTGTTGCGAAAAACCCTCATAGGTATCTGGTAACTTCCAGCCTTCTTTTTTGGCAATACCATACAACGGACTTCCCGGATAGGCCATCGCCGAGTAAAAATTGGCCATTTCGGTATTCAGCTCCAGCGCTAAATCCAAAGTCACCTGCATGGTCTCCAGATTATCCTCGGGAAGGCCAAAAATATAATTGGCGGCAACGTTAATTCCGTGATCCCGGATTTTCCTGACTATTCCTCTAATATCCACTTCTTCAAATTTCCCTTTAATGACATCTCGGCGAACCCTGGTATTGCCGCTTTCGATACCCAGCGCTAAGAAATTTACACCCGCCTTCTTTAAAGTCTCCAAATAATCCTCTTTGACGGTATCAATGCGCGAATAACACCAAATATTAAATTTGTGGCCTCTTTCGATAATCAGCTGGCATAGTTTCATAAAATGATTTGAATTTAAAACAAATAATTCATCGGCAATCTTGATATTTTTAATTCCCATATTTGCAAATTTATCAAATTCCCTAATAATAAACTCCGGATCCCAATAGCGGAAAATGGCACTGCCGTCGGAATACTCGTTCTCCTGGCGATTGATAATATTAATCATACAAAATGAACATTTCATGGGGCACCCAAGGCTGGTATAAAGAGCCGCAAATGGCTGCCGGTCGGAATTGTTGGGAAGCGCGTGCCACAAAGCGGTGCGATATCTTTCCATCGGTAGCTTGTCCCATGCAACCCCCGGCATTTCACCTGGTAAGTTCTCTTTTGCCACAATGGGAGATGGTTTGTTAAAAATAATACCACCGTTATCGCGGTAACCTAATCCATCAACCTTATCTAATTTGTCACTCAGGTTAGTCTTCAAAAGGTTGGAAATCGTGTAAACACCTTCATTTTGGCAAACCATATCGATGAAGGAGTGTTTCTCCAAGACTTCGCGCGGCAGGGCGCTCACATGCCCACCGACAAAAAGAATTTTAATATCCGGATTGTCATCTTTGACGTGTTCCGCTAGCGGAATTGCCCCCGCCATATTTTGGGAACTGGCGGACGGCTGCTGGCCGTAAACAACGAAACAGGCTACACGGGGCTTTAATTTCTTAATAACAACCGAAGCCTGGTAATCGTCAAATCCGAGCGCTTCACAGTCCAAAATTTCGACGGCAAAGCCCTGTTTTAAGCAATGCGACGCCAGCATCCCCGCCCAAATGGGAGGTTCGATAGCCGAATAGTATTTGCTTAAATCTTGATAGATTTTTTCTGCGGCGTTGGGGTGAATAAACAAAATATCTAACTGCTGCATCATCATGGTGAGTTTTAAATATTCGCGAATTGGTTTCGTTTAATAATCTGGTAGCCTTTGACTAACTCTTTTATTCCTTCTTGCAATGATACATCTGGTTTAAATCCTGTTTTTTCGATTTTTTCGTTACTGACGATGTAATCCCTCTTATCTGGATCTTCGCCAATTTTTGATTCAGCAAAATAAAATTCAGGGATAATCTTTTTGATTTCTTCGCAGAGTTCAATTTTGCTTAAATTGGCAGAGCTTAAACCCACATTGTAGGGTTCATTTTTCATTTTTGTAAAATTATCCAGCGAGTGAATGAAGACCTTAGTGATATCTCGAACGTGAATATAATTTCTTTTAAAATGTCCTTCAAAGATAACGACAAATCGGTCATAAACCGCACGATATGTAAAATCATTGACCAATAAATCCAGGCGCATGCGCGGGCTGACACCAAAGGCAGTCGCTAATCTTAAGGTAATTCCGTTTCCGGCCTGTAAAATCGCTTGTTCGGCCTGAACCTTTAATTTACCGTAAATGGAAATGGGGTTGAGAGGCGTCGTTTCGGTGCAATGTTTGCCTTTTTGGCCGACCCCATAACCGCTATTAGTCGTCGGGAAAATGACCATCTGACTTTTACTGCGCAAATCCAAAATCATTTTCACGGCATCAAAAAGGATAGTCTGCGCTCCCACGGGGTCTTTAGCGCACAACGGCGCGCCCGTTAAACACGCCAAAGGAAAAATGGCATCAGCGTCCTTTAATAGTTTTGTCATCAACGTTTTGTCGCGCGTATCGCCCCGAATCACCGTCAGTTTTTTATCGTAACAGCAATCCAAAAGCGACGACTGATTGTACATAAAATTATCCAGCGCAATAACCTGATGTCCCTCTTTTAATAGCGTAGGAACCAATACCGATCCGATATACCCGGCTGCACCCGTAACAAGAATTTTCATTTCTTCAACTCCGTTGATTTGGATTGGATATACCAGCGATAAGTTTTTTCAACTCCTTTTTCAAGGCTCACCTTGGCCTTCCATCCCATTTTCGAAATCTTGCTATGATCCGTCAGTTTGCTCAAAGTTCCATCGGGCTTGGTTTGGTCGAAAACAATTTTTCCTTTAAAGCCCGAGATGTTTTTGATGATTTCCGCCAACTCCTTAATGGACACATCCATTCCGCATCCAACGTTAATCAACTGCGCACCATGGTACTGATCCATTAAAAATAGGCAGGCATCCACAAAATCTTCAGCGAAAAGAAATTCCCGGCGCGGGGTTCCCGTTCCCCAGACAACAACTTCCTTTTCTTTTCCGGCCACAGCTGAAGCAAATTTTCCTATCAAAGCTCCGATCACGTGTGCCGTTTCGATATCCGAGTCACTGCCCGGACCATAAACCGTTGCCGGAATCGCAACAATCGCATTAAATCCATACTGTTTTTTATACGCCTGGCAAAGCTTGATTCCCGCGATTTTGGCAATGGAATAGGCCTCGCTCGTCTCTTCCAGCGGACCGGATAATAAATATTCCTCTTTGATCGGCTGCGAACAATCTTTCGGATACACGCAGGAACCGGCAAAAAACAAAAGTTTTTTCACACCCGCTTTGTAGGAGGCGTGAATAATATTGTTTTGGCTTTCCAGATTATGATAAATAAATTCCGCCGGAAATTTCTGGTTAGCGGCAATCCCGCCGGAGCGTGTGGAAGCCAAAAAGACAAACTCGGGCCGTTCGTTCTCAAAATACCGAAACAAACTGCTCTGATTTAAAACAATGTCAGGAGCGATGCGTGACGACGAAAAAACATTTTTATAACCGCTTCCTTCAAAATACCGCAAAAGCGATTCTTCAATGACATCGCCATGCCCCACGATTAAAATCTTTGACTGCTTGTTCATTTGGGAGGATCAGCTTTTCAAAATAAGGCAGGTTTTTAAACGGCATTATTTCTGGCCGTAATAATTGCCATGTTCAATCATCAGTGTTGATTGACTGTCTTTACGCTCGAGGGCGTGCTGATAGGCCGGAAATATTTCCTCCGGCTCGTTTAATTCTACAACCTCAATCCAATGAAACATTTTTCGAAAAGCTTCAGCGTAGTTGCCGACATGCTGATGTCCGGGGTGTACCGGAGAATCAGGCCCAACCGCTACGCGAATGATTATTCTCGGAAGAATCTGATTAGAACTGATGGCTGGAATTTTATCGATCATGTTTGCCATATCACCCGTTGCCAATAACAGGAAATTTTGCCGCGGATAAACCGAAATGGGAGTGTACCCGGCAAGTGCCAGACCGATTGTAAACTGCATCTGAAAACTCTCGTTAACCGGCATTTCCAATGCCCGCCCTTTTGGCACATCTCGCAAGGTTTGGAACATAAAAGTCCCAGGACCCGCAGTCGTCTGCCCAAGAAAAAGGGTGTTCGGCTGCTGCGCAATCCATTCCATCGTTCTTTTTAGTTCGTCGAAATATTTCATAAGTGAAACCTCAACTTACGGACGTAAATTAGTTGGTTGAACTCAAAATTTAATTAATTTTCCTAATCCCGAATGTGGATATTCGTTGACATATTTGAAATAAATGATCTTTTTTTCGAATTTGGTATCTTGAAACCACGGTTCCTGGCAGCCCCACACTTCCCGGGTATTCGTCATAACACTGACACCATTATCGCAGACGATAAAGGTCACCGGTAAATCAAAATTAACCGCATATTTAACGGATTCGTGGAAAATCCCTGTTTCCGCTGACATATCTCCGCAAAAAATGTAGGCATGCCCTTTTTTGCCCTGATTTTTGAGAGCCCAGGCAACACCGACGGCCGTCCCCATAAGACTTCCGGCAATACCTGAGCATAAAACCTTATATTCCGGAAAACACAACGAAATACTTTTTCCATCAATAATAGCTTGCTTGAGCGTTTCGCGGGGAACGCCTTTAAGAAGGGCAAGTTCGTGAGAATCCCAATAGCCAAAGACATGGTCGTCATTACCGATCTTATTGTCTTTGAATATCTTAATGAGTTGTTCTTCCCGGCCGGCCCGCAAGTGGACCGGAGCCCGGATAGAGCCCGTTGCGAAGATTTCGGCAATTTCCTTCTCAAAGTTACGCAGGCTTTCGGCGGTAATTTTCGTCGGTTTTTCCTCTTTAGTCAGCACTGTTACCTCTCACATCACACACAAGATTTTAAACAGGTGTAGTATAGCCAAAATCACTTCCGAATTCAACAATTAATCCTTATTTTCATCCTTTTATTTTTCGTATTTTCAGCGCGCTATTATTCTTTGAAAACCTCATTTAAGATTGTATTTGCCAAATTCTCGGCGATGGCACGATTACCCTTTCGGGTGCAATGTCCAAAATCCCCGGCAAATTGATCCGTAAAGAACTCACTATACCTGCCGTTATCAACCGCATCCTGAAAACGATCCTCATTGCCGACAAACGTTACGGCGTCCCTCTTTGATATAACTTGTTTTAGCAAGTCAATTCCGCGTAAGGGATACTGCATAAACACAAATTTTATCCCTCCTTGAAGAGCTAAGGTTGCCATTTCATTGTAGTTGCGGATTGTCACCAAAGAATAATAACGGCTTTTTAATTCTTCAGACTTTTTAAAATACTCTTTGGCAAGATCGACCTTTCCCGAACGCCGGTAGCATTCCGCCAAATGGCGATAAAATCTTTCTTCCTGCGGATTAAACGAAATGGCTTTTTTATAGAGTTCTTCAACCATGTCATACTGCTTGTTGCGAAGGTATAATTCGCCCAGCTCATGGTAACCAAGGTAATTTTTGGGAGCGATATCAATGGCCTTTAGCAACATCCCCTGCGCCCTGTCATATTGCCCCAACTCTTCAAACCATTTTGCCAATTCGGTATACGCCAAATAATTTTTGCCATCAATGGCTATTGCTTTTAGGTAGACAATGATGGCTTCGTTAACTTTGCCGAAATCTTTAAAGGAGCGCCCAAGATTATAGTATAATTTGGGATTTTCCGGATCGAGAGTAACCGCCAATTCAAAAAAACCGATTGCGCCCCGATAGTCTTTTTTCGTCAGACAACATTGCCCGAATATGACATAAGCCATGGGATTTTTTTCATCAACCATAATTGCTTTTTTCAAGAGAGATTCCGCCTGGTCCGCTTGCCCACGGTTTAGATAATGCAAAGCCAATTCGGTCAATAGCCGACTCATATTTTTGTCGTTTTCCTTTAAAATGGCTTTCGTTTCCCGAAACTTGTCGTCGAAACCTTTTTGACGAAAATATTCTCCCAGCATTTCCCGCTGTTTCTGGCTATTTTCCAGTTTAGTGATTAATCGTTGAAGGTTTTCAATTTCATTAGGTTTGTTTGAAAATGAATCGGTCAAATCCTGAAAAAAACTGTTTTGTGAGGGAAATGTCAAAAGCAGTTGGCGGCCATCCTGCTGTCCTTCGATCTCAACAATCCTCTGTCGAATATGAAGATACATAATCTTAAAAAGTTTCAGTGCGCGGGATCGTTGTAATAAAAACCTAACTTGATCAATGGGGCCCGATGGCAATCCGAAATATTCCGTATCGTTCGCACCGATCATCGCGACAATGCAATCGGGCCGGTAGCGTTTAATGTTATCCTCGAGGTGGGACAAAATCGTTCCCGAGGTACTGCTGGGCATTCCGCAATTTATGACTTTAAATCTGCGCGACTTGCTTTTTTGATTTAAAATCTCCTCAAGCTGCGAAGGATACGAGCTTTCACCGCCTAAAGCCGTCGTCGATTCCCCGATACACATGATCCGATAAACCTGCCCTTGCGAATTACTATCGGCATTTCGTTTCGCCTGCAAATAATAAAACAAAGAACCGCCTAGCCTTAATAAAATTTCTAGAAACACAAGAGTTGCTAAAAAAGCAAAGGCCCCCAAAGCAAACTTCTGTTTTAGCGTTGTCTTAGACATGGGGGATCACGCCTTTGTTAATGCAGCCTTCGCATCCTTAAATTTTTTTGCCCAGACTTCGATGACAAACAATCTCCAAAGCATGGATTCTCGAGCGCTTCTAAAGATAAACGGGGTTTCCGTTTTATTATAAAGAAGCCCTGTCCGATTCTTTTTTGAAATAAATTCCCCTAAAAAACTGTCCGCCCCTGATACGTAGGAATCAATTTTCTCATGTTCGATTTCCATGAACTTCGCAATCGGAAAAAGAAAACCCCGTTTTTGACGTAAAATTATTTCCGGAGGAAGGTATGTGCCTGCAATCTTTCTGAGAGATGCCTTCTTTGGATGCCGCGCCCCTTCGCCCTTGCCCTTCGGTAACGCCAATGCGGCTTCGACGACGCCCCGGTCCAAATACGGAACGCGCGTTTCAACACCATGAGCCATCGTGGCTTTGTCAACTTTCATTAAAAAATGATTCGGCAGCTGGTAACGGATTTCAAACCGGGATATTCGGCGAAATAAATCTGCGTCGTCAAAAGAATTAAAAAGATTACTAAACTGCTTTGCCCCTCGCCGGGATGTGCCGTTAAAAATATTTTTTGATATCCGGGAATAAAGAAGAAAATTTCGGGCCGCTGGCGGAAGATAGCGAAAAGGAAAGTCCGCAAAACCAAACCAGGGGTATCCACCGAAGATTTCGTCGGCCCCTTCACCGCTTAGTACGACCTTAATACCGCGGGATTTGACCTCCTCGGCCAACAGATACAACGTAAAGAAACCTGCATCGACGCAGGAGAGATCATCAAAACCCCAAATCATCTCTTCGATAAGATTGGTTACCTTCTTTAAATCAATAGGAACGGCAATATGATCCATCCCTACATGACGGGCCACCTTTGCCGCGTAAAGGTGTTCATCCAAGGGATGGCCAAAATACGCCGTAAATGCGCGGATCGGTTTGCGCAGAATCTTTGAGGCCATGGCGGCAATCAGGCCCGAATCCACCCCGCCCGAAAGAAACATTCCGATTTCGACATCGCTTTTTAAATGAGAAGACACCGCTGACAGCAGTTTTTCTTCCAGGGACCGGAAGGATATCGAATCAAAATCGTTTGCGGCATTATTTTGCCGACTTTCCAAGCGCCAATGGCACTTAAGAGAAATGTTGCCATCTTTCGCAATAAGGTAATGTCCGGGCGGCAATTTGCAAACCCCTTGAAGAGCGGTAATCTCATCTTCACAAATATAAGGAAATAATAAAAGGGCTTCAACAGCTTGGGGATTCATTTCGGCTGAGAAATCTTCGCCATCGAGAAATAGAAAAGTTCTTAACTCCGAGGCAAAAGCAAAAATGTCTTTATTTTGAAAATAATAAAGCGGTTTGATACCGAACGGGTCCCTGGCTAAAAATAATTTTCGGTTACTCTGATCCCAAAGCGCAAGGGCAAACATACCGTCCAATCGATTGACAAAATCCTCGCCCCACTCTTCATAGGCATGAACAACGACCTCCGCATCCGAACCCGAACAAAACCGGTGGCCCCGCCCGATCAAATTATTCTTTAATTCCAGGAAATTGTAAATTTCGCCATTGACAACCGCAGCCACATCACCGGTTTCGTTAAAAAACGGCTGCCGTCCATGCGCGGATAAGTCAAGTATGGATAATCTGTTGTGGCTTAAGTAGATGCTGTTTTTGTCATCACAATAGATTTCGCTATCATCCGAACCGCGATGTTGCAGGGCGAGATTCATGCGGCGGATCATGGAGGGAGAATCTTTATGAGGTGACCAAATTCCGGCTATACCACACATATGAATAAGAGTTTTGGTGCTGTTACGACGAAACAGCTGAAACGATTTTAGCGATCAGCGTTGTCCCGGAACCAACGAATCGTCTCACGTAAACCTTCATGAAGATTGATTTTTGGTTGCCACTTGAGCTTTTTTTTGGCAAGGGTAATATCCGGTCGGCGTTGCTTTGGATCGTCAACCGGAAGCGGATTAAAAACAATTTTGCATTTTGTATGCGATAACTGGCAAAGCAATTTGGCAAATTCCAGAATGGTGAACTCTTTCGGATTGCCCATATTCACCGGCCCGGATAGATTTGAAAAAAGCAGCTTTATAATCCCGTCCACAAGATCTGAAACATAACAAAATGACCGCGTTTGTGTTCCGCGGCCATAAACGGTCAAAGGTTGCTTATGAAGAATTTGATAAATAAAATTTGGGACCACCCGGCCATCCATCATGCGCATGCGAGGCCCGTAAGTATTAAAAATACGGATTATCTTAGTGTCAATCTTATGGACTCGCCGGTACGCCATCGTCATGGCCTCAGCAAAACGTTTGGCCTCATCATAAACCCCCCTGGGCCCGATAGGATTGACATTCCCCCAATAGGTTTCTTTCTGGGGATGAACCAAGGGATCGCCATACACCTCGGACGTGGAGGCGAGAAGATACGTCGCCTTTTTGGCTTTGGCTAAGCCTAAAGTATTGTGCGTTCCTAATGCGCCGACTTTAAGCGTCTGAATGGGATAATGGAGGTAATCGACAGGGCTTGCGGGAGAAGCAAAATGTAAAACATAATCTACCGAACCTTTAATATCAATGTGTTTGGAAACATCATGCTGGATAAATTTAAAATCTTTATTTTTTAATAAGTGACGGATATTGTTTTTGCTACCGGTAATTAAATTATCAACACAAGTGACTTTAAACCCCCGCGCAATAAATTGATCACATAAGTGGCTTCCGACAAATCCTGCCCCGCCCGTGATCAAGACTCGCTTTCTGGTTTTTCCCATATTTAAAATTTCTCAACCTTTTCGTTCGTTTTTCCCTGATAAACATTGCGAATGTCAAAAATCCGCCGGGAGTTTTGCAAAATTATTTGGTAATTGACGCGGCTGTGATCGGTCGCGATGACAACACAGTCAAATTTTTTCAAAGTGCCCTTGTCTAACTGCACGGATTTCAGATGAATGCCATTGATCGACAAATACGGAATATACGGGTCAAAATAACTGACCTGAGACTTTTTTTCCTGCAAAATCTCGATGAGCCGAAGCGAAGGCGATTTTCGCAAATCTTTGACATCTTTTTTGTAGGTAACGCCAATCACAAGAATTTTTGAGCCCTTGAGGTTCTTTTTTTCTCCTGACAAAAGCGCGCCAATTCGGTTAACGGCATACGCGGGCATATTCGCATTAATGTCCGCGGACAGTTTGAGAAATTTGGAACTAAACCCGTGCAATTTGGCTTTCCAATACAGGTACAACGGATCTTCGGGAATACAATGCCCCCCGACGCCAAGCCCCGGATAAAACGGCATAAAACCGAAAGGTTTTGTTTTGGCCGCCTCAATGACCTCCCAGACATCAATGTTAAGCTTGTGGCACATCATCGCCACTTCGTTAATCCAGCCAATGTTAACAATGCGAAATGAGTTTTCCAGCAATTTGGTCATCTCGGCCGCCTGAGTCGAAGAAACGGGATGAACCTTCTTAATAATTGTCGAATAAAGGGCGTATGTCAGCTTTGTGGATTGGCGGGAAAGCCCCCCGACGACTTTGGGAATACTGGTTAAATCAAAAGTCTTGTTGCCCGGGTCAATGCGCTCCGGAGAAAAAGACAAATAAAAGTCCTTCTCCGCTTTGAGTCCGCTTTTTTCCAGTTCAGGCTTGATCAACTCTTCCGTTGTCCCCGGATACGTGGTACTTTCCAGAACAACAAGCGTTCCCTTTTGAATGTACTGCCGGATCGTTCTGACCGCGCTTAAAATATAAGAAATGTCGGGAGTATATTTCCGTTTAATCGGCGTGGGAACACAAATAATGACGACGTTGACAAGTTTTAGAGAATGGAAATCAGTGGAGACCTCAAGCCGGCGCTTTGTAATCATTGCGGCAACGTCAAAGGAAGACACGTCCAGAATATAGCTCTTTTTGCCTTTAAGCTTATGAACGCGGTCTTTGTCCTTGTCGAGGCCGTAGACTTGAAAACCGGCCTTGGCAAAGTTGACAGCCAAAGGAAGCCCGACGTACCCTAAGCCGACAACCGCGATTTTAACCTGCCG
>CAZEUO010000001.1:99431-104401 GCA_964515035.1 uncultured Planctomycetales bacterium | reverse complement strand
AAAATTTTCCCTTTCTTTTTGTAAATGAATTTTCTTTTCTAACGTTTGGGACATAATAATTTTCTGTTAATTATTTTTGAGTTTCCGCTATCAAGCCGAATTTTGTTGGTACCAGCGGATGGCTAAATCCAACGTCGTATCGAACCAAACTGCCGGCCGAAAGCTTGGCTTTCGATATTCGAACAATCAATGGCATAGCGAAAATCAAGCCCGGGACGATCTGTGACCTTAGGTTAATAACCTGATAGCGCGGATATTTTTTCAAAAACACAATAACAAAATGAGAGCCGATAAATCCCGCCACGCCTGTTATTAAAAAACGCCGGCTACCTCGGATTCTTCAGATGTTTTTCAGCAATAATCTGATTGGCGCGATAAAGCGAGGTAAATGTCCCGCAGTCCGTCCAATTTCCTTCAAGAATATTGTATTGGAGCTGATTTTTCTTTAGGTACATGCTGTTGACGTCGGTAATTTCCAGTTCGCCGCGCGCCGAGGGCTTAAGGCTGCGAATAAAGTCAAATGCCTGGGCATCGTACATATAAACGCCGGTAACGATATAATTCGATGCCGGCTTTTTCGGCTTCTCCGTTATGGCCACAATTTTTGACCCCCTTAGCTCGGCTACGCCAAACCGCTGAGGGTCGGGAACTGTTTTTATTAAAACCCGCGCACCTTCTTTTTGCCTTCTGAATTCGTCCACAAAAGGTTTGATCGATCCATCGAAGACATTGTCGCCAAGAATGACAATAAATTTACCGCTATGGATAAACTGCTCGGCCAAGCGCAAGGCATCGGCAATACCGCCTTCCCCTTTCTGGTAGGCATAACGCAGATCCTTGATGCCGAATTCATCCCCATTGCCGAGGAGTTTTAGAAAATCACCGGCGTAATTTCCTCCGGTGACAATCAAAATCTCTTTGATGCCTGCGCTCACAAGAGTCTGAAGAGGATAACAAACCATCGGCTGGTTATATACCGGCAATAAATGTTTATTAGTCACCCGAGTCAAAGGTTCCAACCGCGTCCCCAAACCTCCCGCCAAAATAACGCCTTTCATGCCTAATTCTTTCCTCTGCCCACACCGAAGTATTCAAAACCGAGGCGTTCCATCTCCCGCTGATCGTAAAGATTGCGCCCGTCGAATACCATGGCATGTTTCATCAGTTTTTTAATTTTCTTGAAATCTATTTTCTTAAACTCATCCCATTCGGTTAAAAGCAATAGGCAGTCCGCCCCTCTGGCCGCCGCGTAGGCGTTAGCGCAGAATTTAACTCCGGTGAGACACTCCTTGGCCTTTTCAACGGCTTGAGGATCACAGGCCTGAATCTTCGCGCCTTCCTCTTTGAGGGTATTGATGATATCAATGGAAGGGGCATTGCGCATATCATCCGTTTCCGGCTTAAATGCAAGCCCTAAAACAGCAATGGTTTTCCCTTTTAAAATCCATAATTTATCTTCGATAAGCTTAAGGAATAAATTTTTTTGCTGCTCATTAACCTTGCGCACCTCTTTTAAAAGAGCAAAATCATATCCACTTTTCTCGCTTAACCGGATGAAGGCGTCGACGTCCTTAGGAAAGCAGCTCCCGCCATAACCGATGCCAGCATTTAAAAATGCTCTGCCAATCCGCTTATCATAACCCATGCCCTCTGCGACTTTTAAAACATCCGCCCCCACGAAATCACAAATCTGGGCAATCGCATTGATAAAAGAAATCTTTGTCGCCAAGAAAGAGTTCGAGGCGTGTTTGATCATTTCTGCCGAATTAATATCCGTGACAACGATTTGTGCCTTAAGGGGCTTATAAACCTCCCGAAGCAATCCTTCGGCTTTTTTTGATTCAACACCGATCACAATCCTGTCGGGATGCATAAAATCAGAAACTGCCGATCCTTCCCTCAAGAATTCGGGGTTCGAAGCCACATCAAATTCCAGGGCGCCTTTCTTGCCGCCGTTAAATTTCTTCGGTAAATTCATTTGAATTGTTCTCTGAATGCGTTTGCCTGTAGCCGTCGGAACTGTCGATTTTTCGACAATCAGCTTGTAGGAATCCATATTCTCGGCAATCTCCCTGGCTACATTTTCAACATATGTTAAATCCGCTTCACCGTTTTCTTTAGAGGGGGTCCCAACGGCGATAAACACAACCTCGGATTGCCGGGTGGCATCCTTAATGGAATGGGAAAAGCTTAAGCGCTTGAGCCGCACATTGCGAAGCAAGAGCTGGTCCAGATCAGGTTCATAGATAGGGAGTTTATTTTTTCTTAAAGAGGCGACCTTTGCTTTGTCATTGTCCACGCAAACAACGCGATGCCCCAGCTGAGACAAACAGATTCCCGTCACGAGTCCGACATATCCTGACCCTACAACCGCAATATTCACTTTTACACTCCTAACTTTTTAATCGTAAACTCCCGTTGAACTTTGCGACCCGGTTTTTCTCTTATGAAAACTTGTTCCGAAATCAAGGCCCATGTCCGGAAACGCCTTAAGCCGAAAGACAATCCAGATTTCGCTTCCCGAGCCGCGGGTTTCGTTAAAATTAATATCCATCTCCCAACAATGAAGATCCCTGGTCACGGTATACTCTTGTTCTTTTAGTAAATCGTGCAAAATATCCACACGCTGATAAATCTTAAATTTCCACTTTGGGTTAATCTTATAGTTCCACTCCATGGTCACCTGGTCATCGGTTTCCGGCGCGTAGCGTTTACCAATGTCAAAAGTCCAGCGACCATCTTCTCCTCGATCTTTGAGGTGCGCCTCAAAATTGACGGAGCTAAGTTTATCGCGGTAGGTATCATAATCACTGTCGGAGGTAAACGTAAGCCAATCAGCAGGTTTAAATTCAATATCGGACGAAACGCGGTCAAAACCGCCTTTGCCAGCGTTTTCTTTCAAATGAAAGTCTGTGCCCGCAACGATCCGAAGCAAATCAACCGCAATGTCATCGCGTTTTGTCTGCAACTTGTTCTCCAAGGAAAAGTGGATGTTATGCCCGCGGTCCAGGGAATCAACGCTGTCAAATGTATCCAATAGCGACGTTAATATCGTCGGACGATGCGAATAACTGTAGGCAGCAGAAGGGGTAATAACATGTCTTATTTTATCAGCTTTGATGCCCATAAAATCAATATTTGCGTCAAATACTTTGTAGAATTTCGTACTCAAATCGGCTCCGGTATTAAAAATCCCCCTGGTCACATCATACTGAGAAGTATCTTTCGTACGGCTATAGTACGTTTCGCGTTGCCCGACAAACGGCCTGACTTCAAATATGGATGCTTTCAAAGGATAGGAAAGCTCGTTGTAGGTGTCCATACGCATCGTTTCAAGACGCACTTCCGTTGGGGAGGCTTCTTTCTTGTTGAGATTCACGAAACTATTCTGACTTTTGAAATAAACCCTGGAATTACCAATCTGTTGATTTGTAATATCATACCGAATTTCCGGCAGGCGTTCGACCGCGGATTCAAAACGATTAACTCGAACATCAGTGCGAAAACTTGCAACACCATTCGAAAAGCTTCTCGTCAAAAGAAAAAATGATTGCGGATTGGAATCTTTCTCAAACTCACGTTCATAGTAATCCTTCAAAATTGTACTATCGCTTAATTTGGAATACTGCAGCGTCATATCCGTCTTCTCATCAACCACCCATTGATGCCGCCATTCGGAACGAAACCGCTCTTTTTCGACCGTTGGACTCGGACGAGGTTGGTAAAAGTGCTTCGAGGTAATACTACGCTCATTCATGTAATACGTCTTAACTGATCCTTGGCCGTGATTTTTTGTATTGTAAATTAAATCAACACCTGAAGCGATGTCCTTTTTCTCCCTGGCGTCAAAATGAATCGTCGCGCTCACGTTGTCGTTTAAATAATATCTCATGGATGTTAGAACATACATCCCCCATTGTTTATCATATCCCGGGATAATCGTCAGCCACGGTTTCTTATCCAGCCTTTGCGTGAATTTGGGGATATACATTATCGGTTGATTGCCAACGATCATTTTGACTTTACGGGCCACGATTTTATCCTTGGGGTATAAATCAACCGTTTTTGAACGCATGCGAAAATGCGGCTTACGAAAATCACAGGTGGTGATATACCCGTTCTTGAGAACAATATGGTTTTCTGAAAGTTTGGCCGCCGTTTCCGAGTGTCCGTAAATTGTCGATTTGCCACCTGTGTCGCCCATCATGTTTTCCATGGGAGCTGTGATGCTGACGTTTGTGAACTCGCCTTTGAGAGTTTCGAAATTGTAGTGCAGTTTTTCTGCCACAATAACCCCCTGGGGGGATTTTAAAATAACATTGCCTTCGGCTATCGCCTCGCTTGTATCTCGGGAAAATTCGATTCGCTGTGCAGTTAACGTCGTTTTTTCCTGGATAATGGAAACGTTTCCGGTGGCAACCAGCTTGTTTCCATCCATCAGGTATTCAACTTGATCGCCGTTAACCTCAATGGGGGTAGCTTTCTTTTGTGCAAAAACGGGAGAGTTAAAAAGCAGCGAGGCCAGGGAAATACAGGCGAGAAAAAGACTGAGTTGTAAAAACCTATTTTTCATTCTTTGTCAACGGGTGTTTAGGTCATTGCCTCTTCAACTAAAACCTTCGCGCCGATAATTCCGGCATCGGATCCCAATTGGGCTCTGACGATCCTAACCGCTCGCGCAGGAATTTTCATCGCACGCTTTTTGATCGTCTCGTGAATTGTTTTCAAAAGAAATCGATGGGCATTGACGATGCCCCCGCCGATGATAATGCACTCCGGATTCAAAAGATTGACGATCCCCGACAGACCGTTACCGATACGAACCGCCGCACCTTTCCAGAACCGGACTGCCCGCAAATCGCCTTTTGATGCTAATCGAGTGACATCTTCAAGGGTCATCATCGGATTTCTAAAAATTTTTCTGGCACCCGCGAGGAGATATTGGTTGCCGACATAACTTTCCAAACACC
>CAZEUO010000001.1:86196-99421 GCA_964515035.1 uncultured Planctomycetales bacterium | reverse complement strand
CCGCAGTGGCATCGGGGCCCGTCTTCATTGAGCGGAATATGACCGATCTCTCCGGCACAAAAACTTTCTCCGCGATAAAGACGTCCGTTAATAACCAAGCCGCCCCCAACCCCCGTCCCCAGCGTAATGCAAACCATATTCTTCATCCCTTGTCCAGCCCCAAACTTCCATTCCCCCAAGGTAATGACGTTGACATCATTGTCTAAAAAGGTTGGGGCCTTCAGGCGTTTCTGAAAAATGGCCTTCAGGGGAATATTGTTCCAACCTGAAATATTAACGAGAAAATTAACAAAACCCCGCCGGCTATCAATCAAGCCCGGCAAGCCAATACCGACACCTAATAAATCGCTGTGTTTGAGTTTATTTTGCTTGAGGATGAACTCACAACTTCCGATGATGGCATTAATCAACAGGTTCTTGCTTCGTACGAAACTCTTTGTAATTAAAGCAGTTCGAGAAAACACTTTTCCCGAAGAATTGACCAATCCGATTTTAATATTGGTCCCGCCAACATCAATCCCAAAAATATATCTGCCCATAAATTGGGTTTATTCTACATGAAAAGAGGTGTGGATTCAACACTTTGTGAGGATTATCAAAGGTTATTCGTAGACGCCAAACGCGCAGATACAATTACGCCCCTTTTTCTTGGCGCGATAAAGAGCCCAGTCCGATTTGTCGATAATTTCTGCGGCGGTTTTCCCGTCCGCCGGGAATGTGGAAATACCGATGCTCACCGTCACCTTTACGGTCGTATCATACGCCTTAATGGGCGTCGTCTCAACGGCCGAACGAATACGCTCGGCGGCAAAGTTTGCCCCGTAACGGTCGGTTACGGGCAATACGACACAAAATTCCTCACCACCAAAACGCCCGACAATATCAATCTCGCGAATATGGTCCCGGATAACTTTTCCGACCCCATGCAAGATCTGGTCCCCGGTCAAATGCCCGTACCTATCGTTGAACGTTTTAAAATTGTCGACATCAATCATCAAAAGCGAAAGATCAATCTTGCGGGTTACCGAACGCTTCAGTTCGTCCTCAAACCGCTCAATAAAATGCCTGCGGGTGTGGACACCTGTCAAACTGTCGGTAACAGCCAGCTCTTCGATTTCTTCGTAGAGCTTAACCCGCCGCAAGGCTAATGCAAACTGGTGGCCTAAAATCATGGCCTTATCCTTTTCGTCATCTCGCAACCCGCGGAATACCAGATAACCCAATTTTTCTCTTTTGCTTCTTAGTGTAAAAACAAAATTTTCCTTAACCGCCTGGACTTTTTCATAATCCGGCGAATCAACTTCTAATAACCGGCACTCTTCGATTTTAATACTTTCGTTGAGCTTGCCCTTGAAGACTTCAAAGGCGGCCTCTTCGTTGGGCTTTTTGGTGATTTCTTTCGTCATTTCGTAGAGTGTAAAAATGTCCATTGCTTGCTTTTCCAACTTTGTTTTTTCTCGATTAATCTTGTCTTTTTGCTGCAAAAGATCTTGATGGGATTGTGCCGCATCCGAAACTTTTACGGCCAAACGCTCATCGACATGTTCAATAAAACTCTTGACCAGAAAATACATCAAAAAAATGTAAATACCGTTTAGAAAAAGCATCAAAAGGTGCATACTCTGTCCCTTCCTTTGCTTTTGGCTTCATACATCGCCCGGTCAGCCTTTTGAATTAATTCATCCTTCACCTGGGCGTCAGAGGGAAATGCGGCAACGCCTATCGAAACCGTAATATGCGTCACTTGCTTGCGAAGAATGACGTCTTGTTTTTTTATTTTTTTGCGGACCTCCTCGGCTAACTCCATGGCCTTTGGCTTCGAACAATCCGGCAACAATACGGCAAACTCTTCCCCACCGTAACGGCAAACCAGATCTCCCGGCTCTTGAAAACTTTCCGATAAAATCATTCCGACTGTTTTTAAAACAATATCTCCGGCCATATGGCCAAACTGGTCGTTGTACTGCTTAAACCGGTCAAGGTCAATAATGAGAAACGACATTTCTTTCTTACGACGCAGCTGCCGGCTAATCTCCTCGCCAAGCCGCTCGATAAGAAAACGCCTGAGATAAAGCCCCGTCAAGCCATCCTTGATAGCAAGTTCCTCGACCCGTTCATAAAGCTGGGCATTTTCGACAGCAACGGCTGACAAGTCCCCGATGGTCATTAAAAACCGTAAATCTTCGACCGTAAAATAGTTTTGGTGCGGGTAATCCGCACGTAAAATCCCAAGGATTTTATCTCCCACGACTAACGGCACACTCATTAATGAACGGATGGCGCGCGATTCTTCAAAAACAGCTTTTTCCACATCGAAACGAAAATCACTTTTAGCATCTTCAATTAATAAGGGCTGCATCGTTTTCACCATCCATTCATCAAAGATATCGCCCTTTTTGGATTTGATGTTCACCCTCATCTGCCCGCGTTGAGATGACAAAATCCCCAACTCCCCGGTCTTAGAATGAAAGATATAAAGAATCGTCGTCACATCTTCGCTGCCGAAAAGCTTGCTCACCTCTGCGGATAATGTGTTGGATGTATCCGTCAGTGTCAGACACAAACTTAAGCTTTCCGTTAAATCTTTTAACTGGGAATAATTGACGATTTTCTTTTGGTAGGAATGTAAGGCCTGCTCTTCTTTGCCGATTTCCGCCTGCAGGATGTTTGTTTTCTCGATAAAATCCTGCCGTTCTAGCTCAAACTGGGAACGTCTTTTTAAATCAACATTCTGGAAAAAAAGCAAAAACGCGATAACAACAACATGCGTCATCCCAATTGTCATGAAGAAACTGTGCTGAACTTTCAAGGCATAGAGAAAAAAAACAGCTAGGAGGGAAAAAATGAGAGCGGTCAGAAAAAAAACAAGGTTAGATAATCGTTTTTTCGGTTTCCTTGTCAAAAAAGTGCACCTTACTCATATCAAACACCAGATCCATATCCCGGTTAACCTCGGGTCTATCGTGAGCACCGACGCGGGCGATAAACGTATGCCTGCCGGTGTTAAGATGCAGGTAAACCTCAGAACCCATCGGTTCGACGACTTCACACGTGGCCCGAACGGTATTCTCGGGCGATGCCAAAGACGTAAACAGTTTGTCGTAAACGTCCTCCGGCCGGATGCCAAGGACAATTTCTTTGCCAATATAACCCAGGACCTTGTCATGCATCTCTTCTACTAGTTTAACCTGAAACTTTCCTTCATCAAAATAAAATTTTCTTTCCTTCTGGATAATTCGCCCTGTCATAAAATTAGTCGGCGGTGACCCGATGAACCCGGCCACAAACTTATTAGTCGGGCAATCGTAAATGGTAACCGGATCGGCATATTGCTGAATTTTACCGTCTTTCATAACGACAATGCGGTCCCCCATGGTCATAGCTTCCACCTGGTCATGGGTCACATAGATAAATGTTGTTTGCAGGCGCATGCGCAGTTTGTGGATTTCGGTACGCATTTGAATCCGCATTTTGGCGTCTAAGTTGCTTAAAGGTTCGTCAAATAAAAAGACCAGAGGTTTTCGGACAATCGCCCGCCCAACGGCAACACGCTGGCGCTCCCCGCCGGAGAGTTCTTTGGGGCGCCGATCCAAAAGCTTTTTGATCCCTAAGATTTCCGCAGCCTCATCGACGCGGCGTTTGATTTCAGACTTGGGATAGCGCCTTAATTTCAGCCCAAAGGCCATATTTTCAAAAACCGTCATGTGCGGATACAAAGCATAATTCTGAAATACCATGGCAATATTGCGGTCTTTCGCAGGGACGCTGTTGACCATCTTGTCGCCGATCCAGATAGTGCCCTCGGAAATCTCCTCCAGCCCGGCAATCATCCGCAGAGTCGTGGATTTCCCGCACCCTGAAGGGCCGACCAAAACCAGAAATTCCTTGTTTTCAACCCCAAGACTGACATTGTCAACGGCCCGGATATTGCCCTTGTAGACTTTGCTGACGTTTTTTAAGCTAATTTGTGCCATCGTATTAAATGAAAAAGAATTTTTGGTTATAACAAATTCATTTTAAGGCGCAACAGGTATTATCGAAATGGATCTAAACTTATTAATCGGAAGCGGGTTTGGCGTAATCCAAAATTTGTTCGATTGTGTGTTTCATATCTTTTCTCTGAACGATCATATCAATCAGCCCGTGGCTTAAAAGAAACTCCGACTGCTGGAACCCCTTCGGTAGTTTCTGCCGGATTGTCTGCTCAATAACGCGCGGGCCCGTGAAACCGATTAAGGCCTTTGGTTCCGCCATAATAATATCCCCAATGCCCGCAAAAGACGCCATAATCCCGGCCATCGTCGGATTGGTCAAAATCGAAATGTAAAGAAGCCCTTCTTCGTGGTGACGGGACAACGCCATGCAAGTTTTGGCCATTTGCATCAAGGAAAAAACGCCCTCATACATCCTGGCGCCGCCTCCCGATCCCGAAATAATAATCATCGGTAGTTTATTCTTAGTCGAATACTCAATCGCCCGGGTAATCCTCTCGCCGACAACGGATCCCATCGAACCCATAATAAATCTGGAATCCGTCACTGCAATCGCGACCTTTTTTCCGCTTAACGACCCAGATCCTGTAATAACCGCGTCGGTTAAACCGGTCGCCTCCTGGTCGCTTTTTAATTTTTCGCGATATGTTTTGGGCCCCTTGAACCCCAACGGGTCTTTTGAGGTTAAATTGTCATCCATCTCCTGAAAAGTCCCTTCATCAATGAGTAATTGAATTCTTTCTCGGGCTGTCATCGTCAAATGGTAGCTGCATTTGGGACAGACGCAGACATTATCCTTGAGGGCTCTATTGTAAATGGGGGTCTGACAATCGGGACACTTTGTCCACAGACCTTCGGGAATGTCCTTTTTCTTGACCTTTACCAAAGTATATTTGTCTTTTCCGAATAGCGGCATATGTTTAAAAATGAAAACCTGATCGTTAATTAATTCTGTAAAGAGTGAGGCCCGAAAGAACTTTGGGATAGAAGTAGGTTGTTTTTGGGGGCATCCTTTCGCCGTTAAGGGCAATCGCCTTCAGCTCTTGGATTTTGACGGGATTTAAAATGAAGCTGGCCTCAATTTCTTGGTTATCAACTTTGGCAAGCGCTTCTTGAGCATCTTTCGTATAAATAATATCATCGGACTTAACGCCGACGCGGTCCAAAATAAACGATTTTAAAATTGTGGCATCGAGGCGGCGAAACTCCGCGGAGCCTTCCTGAATATACTGGTCAATGAGAAGTTTATTTTTAAGCCTCAAAAGTTTTGCGCCGTCAGCATTATAAAGGCCGATGGCGTGCTCATTTTGTCCGGCCTTCATCAAAAGAGTCGGCAGGTCCTGTTTGTTATTGACGCGGTCAATACGGAAAAAATCTTCTAAAAAATTCATTTTGCCGCGGATCTTTTTCACCATCCGATGAATCGGCAGGATCATCAAATCTTTAGAATCAATGTTGGTGAAATAAGTCATGACAAAATTGCAGGCCTCTTGGCCGTTGGCGCGTGTTTTCCGGGATAAAAGCGATTTACGCAAATCCATGGCGGTTTCATAGCGGTGATGCCCGTCGGCAATAAAAAGATTTTGCTCAGAAAGAGCGTTTTTGATCGTTTCAATCGAATCCGTATCATCCAACCGCCATAACTTATGAGTCACCTTGTCATTATCAGTCACATGAATAAATGGCTTTTGCTGGAGGATTTGCTCGCCAAAGACCCTCTCCACAGTTTTATCCTTATCCGAAAAGCAAACGAAAATGGGACTGCAATTGGCGCGGATATTACGCCAAAGCCTCAAGCGGTCCTCTTTGGCATGGTTGTGGATGTTTTCGTGCGGAAAAATCTTTGATTCCCCTCTATCCTGCAAACGCATCAGAGCAATAAATCCCATACGGTTATACTTGACCCCGTTTAAAAAATATTCCTGTTTGTAAAAGTACAGGCAAGGCTTTGTGTCCTCGACCATAATGCCCTTTTTAAGCCATTCTTCAAAGGTTTTCTTGGCGCGGGTATATTTGTTGTCGTATTTGTTGTCTTTGGTTTTATCCAACCCAAGGATAACGCGAATAAAATTATTAGGATGAGAGTTGTGAAACTGAATCTGCTCTTCCTTGGAGATGACATCATATGGCGGGCAAACCACCTTGGAAAGATCGTCAACAGCCTGCTGATTGTAAAAAACGGCCTTAAAAGGCCTCACTTGAGTCATCGTGTGTAAATCAAACTCCCTAAAATTCCGCCAATGACATCGGCTAATCCATCGCTTACGCAGGCCACCCGCCCGGAAACGAAAGACTGATGAAACTCATCGCTGGCGCCATACGCCAAGCAAAATATTGCCGCCCACAGAAGAATCTGCTTTCCCTGAATGGGCGTTGTTTCTTTAAGAGCGCGGCTAAACAAATATCCCAACAACGCGTATTGTGCCACATGGAGAAACTTATCTAAAAACGGTATCGGTTGGGGTACCTGAATATCCGGCAACCCTGAAATATAAAAAATGATACCAGAATAAAGACCGACAGGAAACCAATATTTCAGAAATTTCGTATTCAAGAATACCCCAATTTTGGTCTTTTATTTTCCGGGCGACGGCGGATGGCAAGAGCACGAACCCGAACACGGTGTTGCGGCCGGGGCCTTTTGGGATGTTCCGGATTTTTCGGAGGTTTTTCCGGAACCTTTGTTCTTGTAATCCGTTTCGTAAAAACCGCTTCCTTTAAAAATAATGCCATTCCCGGATCCGATGAGACGCTCGAGTTTTGATTTTTTGCATTCGGGGCACTTGGAAAGGCGTTTATCATTCATCGATTGAAGAATTTCAAATTGATGGCCGCAGGCCGAACATTCATATTGGTATGTAGGCATGTCTATTCCTCTTTATTTAAAAGCTTTTTTAATCTTTTCGGAAAATGATTCTTCGTTTTTATTTAAATTTTCTCCGCTCACGCGGGCGTATTCTTCCAAAAGACGTTTTTGTTCGTTATTCAGTTGAGTCGGCACTTGAAGCATGACTTGAACATACTGATCACCGGGCGAACCGCTGCGCAAATCCGGCATCCCCTTACCCTTAAGACGAAATGTCTTACCGCTTTGGGTGCCGGCGGGAATTTTCATGGAAACGCCGCCATTTAAAGTTTGAACCGAGACTTCCGCCCCCAAAGCCGCTTTAACAAAACTCAACGAAAGCTGCATATAAACATCATTGCCTTCGCGCTGAAACGTCGCATGCGTTTTAATGCCGATAGAGATATAAAGATCGCCGCGGCCGCCAACCCCTACGTCCCCTTCACCGCGTACTCTTAATTGCGAACTGTTATCAACGCCGGGAGGAAATTTAACTTCGATGTTACGTATGACTTTAACCGAACCTTGTCCCTGGCATTTGGGACAATGTTCCGTGATAATTTTTCCCTCTCCCCGGCATTCACCACAGGTTTGTGCCATTCTGAAAAAACCGTTCGACATGACAACCTGGCCCTGGCCTTTACAACTCGGGCAAGTCTTGGGTTTACTGCCTGGCTTAGCACCCGTTCCCTCGCAATCCGTGCAATATTCATAACGCGGAACTTTAATTGTTTTCTTAACACCCGTAAACGCTTCTTCCAAAGTTAAATCAGCCTCATACTCAATATCACGGCCGCGACGCTGTCTCTTGCCACCCCGGCGCGAAGTTCCCGCCAGATCCCCAAAGATTGAATCAAAGAGCCCGCCGCCTAAACCAAAATCCGAAAGGCCTTCAAAGATACTGCTGAAATCCGCGCCTTTAAAAATATCTTCTGTTGTATAGCGCTGGTCAATCCCGGCATGGCCATGCTGGTCGTACATCGCGCGCTTCTGCGCATCGGACAAAACGCCGTAAGCCTCAGAAATTTCCTTAAACTTTTCCTCGGCTTCTTTTTTCTTTTCCTGAGGCACGCGGTCCGGATGATGGGAAAGCGCAAGCGATCGGTAAGATTTTTTAATCTCTTCGAGGCTCGCGCTTTTTTGAACGCCTAGGATTTCGTAGTAGTCTTTCTTCATTACTTCTTATCATCTTCCGCTTTGAAATCCGCGTCGATGGCATCGTCCTTGCCGCCTTTTTTAGGCTGCGCTTCCCCGCCGCCAGAGGCTCCATGTGCGTGGGATTGCCCACCCGCAGCACCACCAGCGTGAGTACCGGCCCCTTGCGGTTGCTGCGCCGCTGTTGCCTTGTAAACCTCTTCAGCCAATTTGTGAGCGGATTTCTGCAACGATTCCATTCCGCTTTTAATTTTACTCTGATCTTTATTTTTAATCGCGTCTTTGAGGCTATTCAATTCCTGCTCGATATTACCGCGATCAGATTGCGAAACCTTATCACCGTAATCTTTCAGCGATTTTTCCGTCGCATAAACGAGCGTGTTGGCTTGATTGAGGAGCTCAACTTCTTCTTTCTTGCGCTTGTCTTCCTCGGCAAACTTTTCCGCTTCTTTGACCATCTTTTCGATTTCCGCTTCGGAAAGTTTTTTGGGAGCCGTAATCTTAATCGACTGTTCTTTCCCAGTGCCACGGTCCTTGGCCGAGACATGAACGATGCCGTCGGCATCAATATTGAAGGTAACTTCGATTTGTGGTAAACCGCGCGGTGCTGGAGGCAATCCGACTAAATCAAACCGTCCGAGTTCGGTATTGTCATTGGCCATTTGACGCTCGCCTTGTAAAACGCGAATGGTAACCGCCGGTTGATTGTCTTCGGCCGTTGAAAATACCTGGCTTTTTTTCGTCGGAATGGTTGTGTTGCGTTCGATAAGCTTTGTGCACACACCTCCTAGTGTTTCAATCCCCAGCGACAACGGTGTGACGTCCAAAAGTAAAACCTCTTTAGCCTCGCCTTTGATGATGGATGCTTGAACAGCAGCGCCTAAAGCGACGCATTCCATCGGGTCAATGCCGCGCTCGATTTTTTGTCCGATTTCTTTTTCCACAAACTGTTGGACGATCGGCATGCGAGTTGGCCCGCCGACTAAAATGACGCGGTCGACTTTAACATCTTTTCCAAGCTTACCTGACGCATCTTTCAGGGCGTTCATAACTGGCCCACGGCAACGTTGGACAATCGGGGAAATCAAGTCTTCCAATTTTGCCCGGTCAATGGTCATGGTTAAATGTTTCGGACCCGACGCATCAGCGGTAATGAAGGGAAGATTGATATCCGTCGAAATTGTACTGGAAAGTTCGACCTTGGCTTTTTCGGCAGCTTCGCGCAAACGCTGAAAAGCCATCTTGTCGTTTTTTAAATCAATTCCCGAATCTTTTTTGAATTGATTGATAATGTGATCAATCAAAACATTGTCCATGTCGGTACCGCCAAGCTGAGTATCTCCATTTGTGGATAAAACTTCGAATGTCGCAGCCTTGTGCGTATCATCCCATCCCATTTCCAGGATCGTAACGTCAAGCGTACCGCCACCCAAATCGAAAACAAGAATCTTTTGTTCTTTACCGGCTTTATCCAAACCGTAAGCCAAACAAGCGGAGGTCGGTTCGTTGATAATGCGAAGGGCCTTTAATCCGGCAATTTCCGCAGCATCTTTGGTGGCTTGTCGTTGATTGTCGTTAAAATACGCCGGAACCGTAATAACCGCCTCTTCAACTTTATCGCCTAAATATTTTTCGGCATCGGCTTTGATTTTTTGCAAAATAAAAGCGCTGATTTGCTGCGGTGTATACTCCGTGCCAAATACTTTAAACTTATGGTCGGTTCCCATTTTGCGTTTGGCCGCATAAACCGTGCCTTCGGAATTAATCGGGGCCTGACGACGCGCCGGCTCTCCAACCAAACGCTGATGATCCTTGGTAAAAGCAACAAAGGAAGGAAACGCCTTTCCCGATGCCACCCCCGCCCCTTCTGCCGACGGGATAATTGCCGGCCGGCCGCCTTCCATCACGGCCGCTGCCGAATTTGAAGTTCCTAAATCAATTCCGATTACACGTGCCATTGTCTCATCTCCAGTTTACGTTAAAGTTAATAAATATATTATTACGTTGTTTCGTTTTGCGTCATTTGCGGTTTCGCGGTTGCGACCTTTACTTTCGCCGTACGCATCACCCGGCCATCAAGCATATAGCCTTTTTGAAACTCATCGATGACCGTTCCTTCCTTAAATTTATCCGTCTCCTCCTGCATCAAGACCTCGTGAAAATGCGGATCAAACATTTTTCCTTTAGTATCCATAGGCTTAACCTGATTCTTCTTTAGCATCTCATAGACATGCGCCATAACCATTTCAATGCCTTTTAAGAAGGCATCATAATCTTCATGCTTGGTTTTGGCGGCCTCAACCGAGCGCTCCAGGTCGTCTAAAATCGAAAGAAACTGCGAAAGGACCTCGCCGTTGGCGTATTTGGCGAATTCCTGTTTTTCGCGCTCCATGCGTTTGCGAAAATTATCAAATTCAGCAAAAAGTCTGACATATTTGTCCTTGTAATCCAATGATTCCCTGACTAATTTTTCATATTCGGATTCCTTTAAAGCAACCGTTTTTTCTTTTGAAAAGAAAGATTTCTCTTTTTTAACATCCTCTTTCTTTGCCTCATTCACCACCGGCTCAGCATTCTTATTGGCTTCGTGAACTTCCGGAGACATTGGTTCCTTTTTCTCGCTCATTTAAAACAACTCCTTCATCACCTGTGAAAAATATTGAAGTGTTGAAACCACCCGTTCGTAATCCATGCGTGTCGGGCCCAAAATTGCGATGCGCCCGCTTTGGCCTTTATTGGTTTTGTAACTGGAGACGGCCAACGAACAATTTTCCATTTCAACACAAGCGATTTCACTTCCGATAAAAACCTGGATCTTTTTTTCCAAATCACGGTTAATGACTTCCAAAATCCGCTTTTTCTCCTCAAGGGTATGCAAAATTTGCTGCACTTTTTTAAAATCCTGAAATTCCGGATAGCCGACAACATTGCTGATACCCTTACAATAAAATCTATTCTCGCCATCCACAGAAACAATACTCGTGTAGTGTGTCATCTCTGACATCACCTCCGAGGTACGCTCCAATAGTTTTTCCAACTCGCGCATGCCCTCTTTGTATTCATTCTGGATGCGTTCTCTTTCCCCTTTTAAGAGTTGAATTTCATTCATCAAATGGTCAACAAAATAACGGTAACCGCGCTGGGTCGGGACACGCCCGGCCGATGTATGCGGATGCATCAAATAACCTTCATCCTCAAGTTCGGCAAGAATGTTTCGTATCGTTGCCGGGCTTAAATCCAAGTGACGGGTTTGTGCCAGTAAGCCTGAGCTCACCGGTGTGACGCTTCTAACGTACTCATCAACAACAATCGCTAAAATTCGATCCTTGCGTACTTGATAGTCTGATTGTTTTGCTGACATTTTACCCCTCGCTTAAGCCTTTTTGATCAATCCTAGCACTCTAATATCAAGAGTGCTAAGAGGGGTATTATAACAAATGCTTTTAAGTTGTCAATTATTGGGTAACGCCCAAGAAATTGTTAAACTCAGCACTCAAGCATTGTTAGTGCTAACTTTTTACCAAAAAAATTTTACGCCTTAAACTCCATCTCAAGAATAATTTTGATGCCACTGATATTGACGTGCTTCGTTTCCATCAAATAATGAACATAGCTAAGTTTTTTAACCTGGACCGTCGAATAACAACGCGTCTTTTTGCCGATTCGCTTCGGCTGCACTACTCCCATTTGATCGAGCTTGCGCAATGTCCAAACCGGAATCTGGACAAGCTGGCTGACGACGCTAATCACATAAACAGGCTCTTCCGGAGCGATCTGCACGTCGAACTTTTGCAAACTATTTTCTTTGGGCGTTGTCTTCATAGCGCATCATCCCGATGTCACTGAAAATATATCATACGTTAACTTTTATGTCAAGTTATTTTAATTTAAATAATTAGATATTCTAATCACGTAAGGCAAAAAAACAGGGCCCCCGAAGGGGCCCTCATCTCAAGGAGAAAGGTTTATTTTTGGCTTTTGATTTCTTCGACTCTCACGGCTTGCGCCTCTGTCAGAATCGAAGAAACGGCCAGATACAACATGACAAAGATGAGCGTCATCATCACAGTAATCATGCTGTGAGTATAATACATAAGAAGCGGAAATCAAGGGGTTGAAAGGCATTTTGGGGAAACGTTTTCTTAAAATAAAAAAACAATGAGCGGCTTGGTCCCGTTGGGACCAAGCCGCTCATTCACTTTCCCTTTAAATCCTTAACTAATCATAATAAAAACACTGGTCTAGACAACAAGATCAATACTTACACCGGGCGCCCGCCTTATTATGGACAACAACGCCTCCCGCAACATAGGTATGATAGGGGTTAACCTCCAGATTGAATACGTCAACCTTCTTTTTGACAACTTTGATGGAGGTGATTTTTTCGGGCTTGCCATTGGCGCCGAGTAGTTGATCACCGGTTTTAAGTTTACCGGCCTCTATCCATTGCCCATTGGCATACACCGGATGTTCTGCGGTGACTTTCAGCCGTTTGTTGATAATATAATATTTATCGGCCTTGTGCTTAAAGAATTCTGTGACCTTGTCGGCTTTGAATCCATTTGTTTCCTCATCAAAGGCCAAAACGCTCTCGCCGACTCGAACTTTTTCGATTGATTTTCGTGAACCATCGGCCATGATAATCGGCGTCCCTTCGACAAAGCAACTGAAGCCGCACCCACGAGAGGGATCGGGCATATAAAGCCCAACAGCAATGGTGACGGCCTCTGAATCTGTGAATTGTCCGTCACTCACATGAAAAATGATATTATAGGATCCGACATCCGATGGTGTCCAGGTGAATAGCCCGGAGGAGGAATTAAGAGTTGCCCCCGATGGTAAGCCATCCGCCGAATATGTTAACGGATTACCTTGCGCATCTGTGGCACTGATAGTAAAACTCAGCTGGCCCCCTAAATAGAGGGACTTATTGCCAATAGGATTAAGACTAGGGGCGGTATTACCGGCCGCGACAGTTACTGCGACTGTTTCGGAATCCGTCAATTCCCCATCACTGGCTTGAAATGTGATATTGTGCACTCCGACTTGAGTCAAATTCGGCGTCCAACTCAAAGTTCGCGTCGATGCATTGAATGTTGCCCCGGAAGGCAAACCTGTTGCCGAATAGACCAGCGACCCACCGTCACTGTCTCCGGCATTGATTTGAAAAGTAAGATTATTATCGCTGGTCACTGCCTTACTGCCAATCGATATCAGCCTCGGCGGATGTTTG
>CAZEUO010000001.1:77651-86186 GCA_964515035.1 uncultured Planctomycetales bacterium | reverse complement strand
CGGTCCGCAGCTGTAGCAGCATGGATGTTTGATCACGGGTAACCCACTGATTCTGGCTGTCGCATCAAATCGATCCTTGACTTCGCAAACAATTGTGTCTAGCTTTTCTGTAATCGGGACATTAACAAGGCGAGGGGTATTAGGGCCGGGCAATTGAGGAAAAGGTACATCCCAAATTTTATCGTTGTTAAAATCCCAGCGGTCTTCGATAGTGCCATCCCAAACTTCTGCGCTATCGGGATCTGTGGCGGTTACTGAAACTTTAAGCGAAGGGCCTAAAGCAAAAATAGCCAAGCCATTAAACTCGTCGGCTATGTAAGCGTATTTGCCGGCAACCTTAACGTCATCATACGTTTCAAAATATTCAGGACCGTCGATTGTTTGCAACAAAACCGGTGCGGTAGGATTGGAAACATCAACGATCTGCGCTCCCATATATCCCATCGCGAGATAGGCAAAATCACCTGCCACATCAATCGTGGTTGCTGCTACCCCCTCGTCAACAATGGTGTCAATATTTCCTAAAAGAATAGGAACGGCAGGATTCGTGACATCGAGAATATGCACTCCCAAATAACTATCAAGTGCGTACACGCGGTTTCCAACAACAGAGACATCGGAAACAAAACTCGGAGTATCAAACGTCGAAACTAATTGAGGCGAGGCAGGGTTAGAAATATTTAAGATCTGCACACCTGAGAACCCACCGGCCACATAGGCGTAGTTCCCTGCAACAGTCACATTGATGGCTGAATCGGCCGTATCATAGCTTCCTGCTAAAGCCGGTGAGGCGGGATTGCTGACATTAAATATCTTCAAACCCGCATTTCCATCGGCAACATAAACATTGTTTCCTTTTGCAAAAAGCCCATTGGCCTGCGACGTCAGTGATGAATTGTATCCCAACAGAACAGGCTGTAACGGATTAGAAATATCAAGAACATCCAGAAATGTATTACTTGTATCGGAATCATATTCAATTAAATACGCATAAGGGCCAGAAACTTCCACATCCCACACGCTGGTGACATCATAACGCCCAAGCAAAATGGGCCTGATGGGATTGCTAATGTCAGCAATCTGCATGCCGTCGCCATCTGACATATAGGCATATCTTCCCTCTACCGCAACCGTTGTTGCAACGCCCGGAGTTTTTAAATAATTAACAAAAGTCGGCGTGGGAACATTGGTTGAATAAACAACCGAGAGGCCTCCGCTGCCATCGGCAATATAAGCATATTCTCCGGAAACAAAAATACCAGTCGCTGTGTTAGGACTATCAATATCCCTATCAGGAGTATCAACGGTGGACACTAAAACCGGCAAAGCGGGATTGGTAACGTCCACAATTTGATACCCTAAAGTTCCTATCGTAACATAAGCATAATGGCCACTAACAAAAATGCCCTTGGAACCTGCAAGCGTCGGGAAGGTGCTCACAATCGAAGGCGATGCCGGATTTGTCACATCAATGATTTTTAGAGATCCATCGGTTACATAAGCATATGATCCAACGACATGAACCCCATTGGTATTACCAGAGGTCGAAATATTCCCGGCTAAAACCGGAGCTATGGGATTGCTGATATCAATGATTTGTAAACCGGAGTTCCCATCAGCGACATAAACATAGCGTCCAGAGAGAAAAACATCTCCCGAACTACCGGGCGTATTAATTGTGGCAACAATATTGGGCGTTGCAGGATTAGATACGTTGACGACATGAAATCCTGACGAAGAATCGGCAATATAAATATAGTTTCCCGACCCCGTAATGCCCTTCGCTTCTCCGGGAGTATCAAGACTTCCCACCAGGACAGGATTAGACGGATTGGAGACATCCAAAACCTGAACCCCTAGCGATCTATTAGCCACGTAAGCATAGGAACCCTGTACAAAAACGTCATGTGACCAGGTAATAGATTCTCCGGTGGAGTAACCTCCGACGATAACAGGTGCTAAAGGATTTGTGATGTCAATAATTTTGAAACCAGAAAAAGTATCCGCCACATAGGCATAGTTACCGGAGATAAAAACGCCGTTAGCATAACCTTGCGTATCAACTCTTCCTTTAAAAACATTAATTGGGTCACCTTCCTGATAAACGGCACTCCAGCCTGTAACGGAGGGAGAATGATTATAGGGAACCCCCCAGCTCACAGGGACAGCTTGGGAAGTATTATTTGCGGTATCGCGCAGTTCAAGCTTGGCCTGCCAAAACTTGGATTTAATATCAGGAAAATTATAGGTGCGGTTGGCTGTTAAACTGGATGAAAAGGCCGTATCCCAGGTTCCATCGTTTTCAAAATCCCATCGGGCTTGAAGACTTGCGGGAAGGTCTTCTCCATCCCACGAATTACCGGCATTAAAAGCGACATCCAATGTGTTACTGCCGTGGTTATTCTCCGGTGTCGCCGTAAAAACAGGTGTAGGCGCTAAATTGGTACCATTCACCAAAACCTGCTTTGTGACGGAATGAGTTAAATTGCCCGTATCTTTCACTTCCATGCGAATCGTCTTAAGTCCTGGCGTTGGATAATTGACTGTCACAATCTTATTTGTCGAATAGCCGGTATTCCAAGTCCCGTCGTCCTCATAATCCCATCGGACCTGAAGTTGGGACATTGAAGTTTCCAAATCACTACTGGAAGAGGCATTGAGGGTAAAATTTCCGGTTATACTACTTTGAGGACGGTTAACCGAAAAGGCGGCGAAGGGAACAACGTTGGTGACGGCACTACCCTGTACAAAAACCTCATCCTTGGCATAAGCTGTTTGGCTATTGCCGCTGGAATTGGTGGCCCTGATTTCAATTGTATAAATTCCGTTTTTTAAAGAAGGTGTTGTGAAAGTAAAACCCTCTGAGGCGCTGTCAAAAGCCCCATCTTGAGTCGTTGCCGGAACCCATGCACCCTGATTAATGCGATATTCAACGCCGGCAATGGTATTTAGGCCAACATCACTGTAAAGCCAGAATTCAGAACTTTGCGGAATAGGATTTTCATAGGCGTTGCTAAGCGGACGATCCTGGGCATATCCGGAATAAGTCAATTGATTGGTCCCTGTTTTTGTCACAATGGTACTGTAAGGAAAGGTATCACGCGGATCAAGAATTCCGTTTCCATCCGAATCTCTCCAACCAATTTGACCTCTTGTATAAATACCCATGGGATTGATGATCCCCCAGCCATTGATCATGATATCGTCTTGCGCTTCTCCTGCGCCATTAAAATAACCGTTCTCTCCAATGCAACACTCGGCATTCGCATTGATCACATTGAGATATCCCCACCGTCCTGCTGCAAGCCACTGTGACTCCGCATATTGATCTATCGCGCCAAAAATATGCATGGACTCATGGCGAACGGCATAACCGTCTCTTAAATCTTCCGTAAAAATTTCTGTGAATGGCCCAAAGAGAAACGCATAGGCACGCTCCATACCTCTCGTAATGATAACCGTATAAGCCCAATCGGTCTGATAAGTATTACGCAGGTCATTGTCATAAGATCTTATGCTAAGTGGAACGGGATTAGGTAGCCAGGGAATACCCTGTCCTCCACCACTACCTCCGGCTGCCTCATACTTATAAGTAAAGGTGATATTGGCTTTAGGTTCATCAGTGATAAATTGGTTTAAAGCCGTGATAACATTATTGTACGCTGTGACGGCTTCTTCTTCTGTCCAATGGCCGGGAATATGGCCTATATACCCCTCCGGTATTTCCGCAAAAAATACACCCACGGCTACATCTCCGGATAAATAAAGACTGGTATCAAAAAACCCCGCTCCCGTTGGGGTTAAGCTTGAACTCGTCGTTGCGCTCTTTGTTGAGTTGGTTGTTTCCCCCTCGGCAGGCAAACCTAACAATTCCTTAACCGATTCAGCAGGATCGCTCTTTATCCCCCGCTTTAGCTGCCATTGCTGCTTTTTTTCCTGCTCTTCAGAAAGCAGCTGCTGTTTACGTTCTTGCCAGCCTTTTAAATACTCGTTTTCTTTTTGAACTTTTTCTTTTTTGGTTTTGGGGAGGTCTTCGGGCGTTTTGACGCTGTCATGAAAAGGAGGAATATCTTTGGCATCCATTGCCGCTTTTTCTTGGGGTTGCGATTGCTTTTGCAACTCGCTATTCCAAAATCCTATTGCCGCGAGGGTCGAAGGTTCGTAGTCTTTATATTGCGAGGCATCGACACCTTCGAAGGAAATCAGTTGAAAAATGCTTAATGATTGGAGGGTCGGGACAGAATCTTGAGGAATGTTGGCAATAAAAACGCTGGGAGGAAAAACATTTTTAATTTTACCACCGAGTTTTTCAATGGCCTTGCGGGCCAACTGCATTTCATCAATAGTAACCGTGGAAAGAATGATGATTGCGTCATCAGAGGTGGGATTAATTTGATCGATGTCGGTAATAACGACAGCTAAAGAACTGCGGGGAGCCAAGATGGCAAGCGTTAAGAACAGTACAACAAAGACAGAAACGCGGGCGAGTACCTGGACCTTTCTCATGATAATGTTTCTCCTCTCAATGATTTGGTTTTAACAATCATCGGAAAGGTCCGTGGCGTGTCCTTTTTTTTGGCAGGATTACCTTTGAGATGATAATGTCCTAAAGGCGGTGAAAGTATAACATGGTTTTAAAATATGGCAAGAAAACGCTATCTTTGCGCCCGCCGCCTGAATTCATAGGGAAAACGCGCGGCGGGCGCAAAAACCCAAGCGCGCCCAATGCCGTTTGGCATTGGGCGCGCCGTATATCCTTACGTTTTAAT
Organism: uncultured Planctomycetales bacterium; assembly: GCA_964515035.1. Taxonomy (GTDB): domain Bacteria; phylum Omnitrophota; class Gorgyraeia; order Zapsychrales; family CAZBRU01; genus CAZEUO01. Next base: position 81,417 of record CAZEUO010000001.1, on the reverse strand, counting down.
TTGATTAGCTAATTTGATGGGAACAAGGGCGTGAACATGGACAAATTCGGAACCATAATCGCTGGAATAGACTTCCCCTTCTTTGTGAATCAAATTGATCAAATCCATGCGATTAATGGGGATTTTAACGTCTATTTCCGTCATGGTCGGCGTTAACATCTCGCCGATTTTTTCGATAAGACCGGAAAAATTTTCTTTCTTTAAAGCAGAAATGCAAACAGCGTTGGGAAAATTTCCCACCAAATCTTTGAAATGAGATTGATCAGATAATTTATCAATTTTATTGAAAACTGTAATCACCGGCTTTTGATGAGCATCAATTTCGGTAAGGATATCAATGACCGCATCGTGAAGGCTGCGGAAACGCGGATGACTCACATCCACAACATGCAATAATAAATCCGATTCGATGACCTCTTCTAGCGTCGCTTTAAATGATTCAATCAAATGATACGGCAATTCATGCATAAAACCAACCGTATCGGAAAAAACCACTTTTTGCCGATTGGGTAAAACATATTGCCGCGATAACGGATCCAGAGTTGTAAAGAGTCCATCAATTGTCGACCGATCGGAATCGGTCAACGCATTCAACAAAGTGGACTTCCCAGCATTGGTATAACCAACCAAAGAGATCGTGGGAATTTGCTGTTCGCTGCGTTTCTTTCGTTTTAACTTCCGGCTCGCCGTGACATCCTTAAGATCTTTTTTAAGCTTTGCGATGCGTGTCGCAATACGGCGTTTATCGACTTCCAGTTTCGTTTCCCCGGGACCAACAGTTCCAATCCCGCCGCCTAAACGCGAAAGCTCCGTGCCATGCCCGGTCAAGCGCGGCAAACGGTATTCCAACTGTGCTAACTCCACCTGCATTTTCCCTTCCATGCTTTTCGCCCGCCGGGCAAAGATATCCAGAATCAATTGTGTACGATCGATAATTTTGACATTTATTTCTTCTTCAAGATTTCGCTGCTGGCTTCCTTTTAAATCATGACTAAAAATAACCGTGTCGACATCTCCTGTTGAACACAACTCGGCAATTTCTGTCACCTTCCCTTTTCCGATAAGATAATTCGGTGTCGGTTTGTCACAGTTGCAAAGGACGCGCGCCACGATATGCCCTCCGCAGGAGTCCACGAGTTCTTCCAATTCGACTTCAATATCGGCTACCGGCCAGCTGCCTTTTTTGTCAAAATCAATTGTCACAAGTAAAACACGTTCAGACATTAATCACGAACCTTTCTCATAATTTCTTCAACAATTGTTTTGGGCGTATCATTTTCACCTATTGTCAGCCAACTCAAACGCTTCTCCCGGCGAAACCAAGTCAATTGCCTTTTGGCATAACGGCGCGTCTTAAGTTTCATCAGGTATTTCGTTTGCTCTAAGTTGTGGCTTCCCTGAAGGTAGTCCGTAACCTCGCGAACTCCAATGATGCTTTGCGCCGTCTTGCTCCATTTTTTCTTTAGCAACCCTTCAATTTCTCCAATGATACCCCGTAGAAACATTTTGTCAACACGCTGGTTAATCATTTCATAAAGTTTTGGTCTGTCACGGTTTAAAGCAAAAATCCGGACATCAAACTTGCCCCATAATCCCTGTCTGTTTTTTTGAAGCCGTGAAATCGGATTTTTTGTCGTCAAACAAACCTCCAGGGCCCGGATGATACGACGCATATCGTTGGGATGAATTTTTTTTGCCGCTTCGGGATCAAGTTTTTGTAACCTTTCGTGGAGAAACGTGCTGCCTTTTGTCTCGGCTTCTTTTTCAAGCCTGGCGCGAAGCCTTGCATTTTTTCTCTTCCCCTCGAAAATCCCGTCCAATAAAACTTTCATATAGAGGCCGCTTCCGCCGACAATAATGGGAATTTTCTTTTTGCGTTGGATGGCCGCAATCGTCGCTAAAGCCTTTTTACGAAAAATGGCAACATCAAAATCTTCTGCAATAGAGACGACTCCGATGAGGTGGTGAGGAATGGACTGAAAAGCAGCCTTGGGAGGTTTGTTATTTGCAATACTAACTTCGCGGTACACCTGCATGGCATCACAGGAAATGATTTCTCCGTTAATGGCCTTTGCCAGAAAACAGGCCACCTCGGTCTTACCCGCTGCTGTAGGACCAACGATAAAAATAATTTTTTTAAAAAACATTACTAAGGATAAATACTGGTAGGGTAGCCTAATCGGGCCAATTTACTTTTTAACTGCTCGGCTTCATCGAGCAAAGCAAGTTGCCCGACTCGAACGCGGAAAAATTTTCTTCCCTCGCGGTCAATCGTCTCAACAATATACGCGTACTCACCTTTTTCCGTCAGTTCCTCGACGAGTTTTTCGGCGCGCGGCTGCTCAAGGAAAGCGCCGACCTGAACGGAGAAATACTGCTTTTCTTCCAAGAGCTGCTTAGCGGTGTGCGCCTCAAGACTGTTGGGAAACTCTTTAATGATTTTATTTAAATAATCTTTGGCCTTTTGCCAATTGACAAGCTTGATATTGGCGCGGGCAAGTTTTAGATAAATAAGGCTTAAAAATTCTGATTTTGGACTTTTAGCTAAAAGTTCCTGGGAGATTTTGAGGGCATCGACATAATCTCCATCCATATAGAGGGAATCAATAAATCCCAGGTAGGCTTTGTCGCGAAGGCTCTTTTTAGGAAAACCACTAATCAACAAATTAAAGGTGTCTCTGGCTTCCTTATAACGGACCAGTCGCAGCTGGCTTAACCCCTGATAATAGAGAGCTTCATCTAAATCTTTTTTAACGGGTTTTTTATCGATAAATTCCTGGGCGAGTGAAATGGCAGTTTCGTAGTCCTCCTGGATGATCGCCATTTCAATGTCCTTGAGACCGGCATCGCAGGTTACGGCCATACAAAAGGCGGCAAAAAAAACAAAAATGCCGAAGAAAATTTTGTTGTTGGGTCGTTTCATTGCCGTTATCTTAACAAAAACTTTTTGTTATTTCCAATAAAAATTTAAAGAGGAAAGAAAAAGGGCCGCCCCTACGTCTGTCTGCTGACAAACAGACGTAGGGGCGGCCCTGCGTTTCAAAACGATTGAATGCTATTTCTTACGTCCTCCGCCACCGGCATTGCGGGTACCTGATTTTGAGCGATGCTCACCGCCCTGGCCCTTTCCGGCGCCAATCCCTTTGCCGTGATCCCTTACGCCTTGATCACCAGACTCATGAAGGCGGTCTCTTTTATTTTCTTTACGGTCGCGGAAATCCTCACGGCGATCGAAACGATCTTCTTTTCGGTCTCGGACATCTTCCTTACGGTCGCGCACATCCTCTTTTCGATCGCGAATATCTTCAAGTTTATCCGCTTTACCGCCGTCATGACGGCGATCATAAACATCTTCCCGGCGATCCATAATATCTTCTTTGCGGTCGCGGAAATCCTCACGGCGATCGCGAATGTCTTCTTTGCGATCACGAACATCTTCCCGGCGATCCTTGAAATCTTCACGTTTGTCCCCTGAGGGCAAACCATCATGACGACGATCATAAACATCTTCTTTTCGATCCCGCCAATTTTCACGTTTGTCGCGAAGATCCTCGCGATGGTCGCGAACATCTTCCCGGCGATCTTTAATATCCTCTAATTTATCCTTAGGACCACCATCGTGACGACGGTCATAGGCATCTTCGCGCCTATCACGAATATCCTCGGCATTGTCCTTATAATCCTCACGCACATCGCGGACATTCTCCTTCAAATCCCTGATGTCTTCTTTGGCATCACGTTTTAAGTCTTCTTCAGTTACTTCCGT
>CAZEUO010000001.1:24463-77641 GCA_964515035.1 uncultured Planctomycetales bacterium | reverse complement strand
CATCTACAGCCAACGCCTTAGATGCTGGAAAGAAAACAACTAGACCCACAATCGCTAACCCTCCCGTTAACCACCTAAGCTTACTCATATGACCCTCCCTTTCTTTGATGTAAAATTTTTTTTATCCTGCTCTTAGCAATTGAAACACGCCAGATTGTAAAAAGTTTCGCTATTTTTTCTCTTTTTAACGCTTCGCGCGTCCCGCTGGGGCTTTCCCCTGAATACCCTTTCTTCTTTCCTTAAAATTTTGACGAAATTGGTCCTTTTTGTCCTGTGGCAGACTCTGCCATTTCTCCCGCTTTTCTTTAAGCTTTTCCTTTCGTTCAGGCGTCATATCCTGAAATTTTTTCTGGTGCTCGCGAAGGCTTTTGCGCTCCTCCGGTGTCATGTTTTTCCAACGTTCAAATTTTTGCTTAATGGCTTCTTTTCGTTCGGGCGGTAAGGATTGAAATTTGTCCCAATTTTTTCTTATTTTTTGCCGCTGTTCGGGGGGAAGGTTTTTGAAGTTCTGAAATTTGGATTTGATCTCTTCTTTTTTATCCGAATCCAAATCCTGCCATTTTTTATAACGGCCGCGCAATTTCTCTTTTTCTTCCGGAGATAAGTTCTGCCAGCGGTCCAAAGCTTTTTTCTCAATCGCCTCTCCCTGAACGCTGACCGTTTCCCCGGATTCCTCAGCTATGGCAAAACTTTGGCCACCGAAAGAGAATAGCATTAAAAACGTTCCCAGTAAAAATAACGGAATAATATTAACGGCTTGTTTTGTTTTCATAACTCTCTCCCCCATCAACCTGACTTACGTCCTCAAAGTTTTCAACGAGATTCACATCCGAACTTTGAAAAATTTCTATTTCTTCCAGCAACTCTAAATTTTTTATAATTTCCAAATCTTCCTTGGAAATTTCCTCGTTTCCAAAAGATACCGAATGACTCAGGAAACAACTTAAAACAACTGCAATCGTTATTAGAAAGCACTGCATTAAATCTCTTTAGACTCCAACAAATCCAGGTTTTCGATGACCTCTAAATCTTCCAGGACATCAATATTTTCAATAACATCTAAATTCTGAGCTAATTCAAGGTTCGATACAAGCTCGAGCTCTTCCGGATGCATTTTAGCCAATGCCGATTCAACATTTGTGCCGGGTAAGAAATTTTTTAACGAAAAGAAACCAACGATAACAACAATGGAAGCCGTAACAAGCGTACCGGCCCATTGCCAGCTTGTCAAAACACCACGAATTCCTTCAGCCAGTTTTTGGGAAAAGGACTTGTCCGTTGCCACTCGGCTCCAGAATCGCGAAATATACCCCGGGGCCGGGTCGATTTCCTTTAAATTTTTAAGCGCATCCCACGACTTTTGATAAAGCTCAATCTCTTTCTGGCAATGAGAACAGCCGTTAATATGGCTTTTAACCGCTTGTAACTCATTGTCTTTAAGCTGGTTATCGAGATATAGGGGAATCAGTTTTTGAACATTCGGGCAATTCATAATCTCACCTCACTTGATATAACACCTGATATTGGAAAATGTTTCGTCATTTTTTACCTTTTTTAGCGCTCGAGATTTTTGAGTTTTTCTTTTAAATTTTCCTTGGCCCGGCTCAAAAGCGATTTGACAGCCTCAAGCGAGCAATTCATGGTTTTGGCGATTTCTTCGTACGACATATCTTCATAACGGCGAAGAAGAACCGCAGTTTTTTGATTTTCGGGAAGGCTAGCGATTGCATCTTTAATGAGTTCGGCCGTTTCGTGTTGCGTCATTTCCTGGGAAGGATTCTCAGCCTTCGGGTCGGCAATCTGGCGCGTTGTTTCACCGTCTTCAGTATCAAAAGTCTCATCGAGCGAAACGGTTTGCCATTTATTTCGCCTCAATTCATTGAGGCTGGCGTTTCTGGCAATTTGGTAAAGCCAGGTTCGAAACTTGGCCGCCGGACGATAGGTAGCTACGCTATTGTAAACTTTTATGAAAACGTCTTGGGTGAGGTCTTCGGCGGTATCAGCATTGCCGACAAAGCGATAAATAAAATTCAACAGAGGTTTATAGTATTTTGACATGAGTTTCTCAAAGGAGGCTTTGTTTCCTTTTTGAAAATCAAGCATGAGGGTAACATCGGGATCGGAAAGGTAAGTGTTTTCTTCAGGAGAAGAAAAAAGCGCCAAGAGAAGATCCTTTAAAAAACGTTTAGATTAAAGCGTTTTTAAGAGCACCAACGAGGTCATCCGCATCTTCGATGCCGACAGATACGCGGATCGTTTCTTTGGTAATGCCGGAGGCCGTCAGAGCCTTTTCTCCCATCGAGGCATGGCTCATAAACCATGGGGATTCAATCAAAGATTCCACCCCCCCTAAAGATTCGGCCAAGGAAAAGATTTTCACCTTCCTATAGAATTTCTCTAAAGAAACTTTTTTGGTATCCAGTTCAAAGGCCAGCATTCCGCCAAAACCTTTCATTTGCTTCTTGATCAAATCCTGCTGGGGATGGCTTTTGAGGCCCGGATAATAAACTTTTTTCGCGCGCGGATGTTTTTCCAAGAATTTGGCCAACGCCAAAGCGTTGGCTTGGTGGGCTTCCATGCGGTAGGCCAGCGTTTTAATACCACGCAAGACAAGCCAGGCGTCAAAGGGCGCTTCCGAAACGCCCAAGGCATTCACAAGATAGCGACCCTTTTCCTCGGTTTCCTTGTCGCGATAAACAATCGCGCCACCCACAACATCACTGTGACCGTTTAAGTATTTTGTCGTCGAATGAACCACGATATCGGCGCCAAATTCAAACGGTTTCTGAAAATACGGCGAAAGAAACGTGTTGTCGACAACCGTTAAAATCTTTTTTTGTTTGGCGATTTTGATAACACTATCGATATCAATAATGTTTAAAAGCGGATTGGACGGGGTTTCGATCCAAATCATTTTGGTTTTCGACGTAATCGCTTTCTTGACCGCGTTCAAATCCCTCATGTTAATAAATGAAAAAGAAATGCCCATTTTGGTAAACACATATTGGAAAACACGGTAAGACCCGCCGTAAATATCATCGCCGGTAATCACATGATCGCCTGTCTTCAATAGAAATAAAACTGCCGTAATTGCGGCCATGCCGGTTGCCGTCGCAGACGCCCCAACCCCGCCTTCCAAATCGGCAATGTTTTCCTCGAGCGCCTTACGGGTCGGATTGCCGCTGCGGGTATAATCAAAGCCCTTATTTTTTCCCAGCGCGTCAAAATAAAATGTCGACGTCGGATAAATAGGCGTTGTGACAGAATTATAACTTCCGTCTTTATAAACGCCCGTGTGGACAGATTTTGTTTTCAGTTTCATAAGATCTCCCTAATATTTATCTCAAGAGTTGTCATTATATCAATAATTCTCGTATTTCGGAAAATGAATTTTTTGAAGATTTAGCGGTTGGGAACAAAGACAAAACCTAATGTTTTTCCTGTGGCCGGGTCAAAGGTTTTGGAGGTCATCGCCTGGCGTTCGTCACCGTTGAGTTCGTTTTCGGCGCGCACAACCAATTTCCATGATGGCATCGAGCGGCTGTTGACCTTGGCGACAAACTCCTGACCCAAAAAACACCCCTTGGAAAATGAGACAAAGTCTTCCGCGCTGACGTTTAAAACCATTTCATCGGAAAAATCAATACCATGAACCGGGATGTTATTTTTCAATCGAAACAACGTAAATTCCTCCTGTGAAACCGTTTGAGACAATATTTTTGACGTCAAAACCAACTGCCCTTTTTTCTGCGGAATCGTGTATTCACCGTTTTCTTTTTGATAATCGCCTTTGAGATCAAAATACACATGAAAATTCTCTCTGGCAACCACAACACGGCTCAACCTGATATACATTTCCAAATGCCGCATCAGGGAATCAGAAAATTGGTCCTCAATGACAATAAAATATGTGTCGTCGGCCGCCTTCAGCTGATCAAACACGGCAACAATCTTGCCATGAAAATTTAAAAAAGCGCTGTGGGGACAATCCAGCGCGTTGGAAGTTATTCCGTTAAGAAACTTTTCTGCCTGGTGTTTTACGGCAAAGACAATTTTTTGAAGTTTATAGACCTGCGGGGCCATAAAGTATCTTTGGCTTACGGCGGCTTATGTTCTTTAAGAATTACCGCTGATTAATGGAATCAACCTGCTCTTTGGGGATGGGTTTGAAACCCAGTTCGTTGACAAAGTTTTTTGCCGAATCGTCCGTGGCAATTGTCCACGAGGAAAGCATCATATGCCCCAGGCTCAAAGGGTAAATGATGTACGGGGCCGAAACAACCTGGTCACCGGCAACAAAAGCAATGCTCCGGCGCAAATTTTTGGATGTCACATCTTCAAGTTTTTTCGCGCCTTCCAGTGTGAAGACGAGATCTATGGCGGGCAGTTGTTTTTCGCGGGGATCCTGTTTTTTAACCACAATAACGGCGTTGATATCCTCGCGGGATAGAAGCGGCTCATTGCTGACGAATATGTCTTTCGCTTTTTCGCCGGGACGCGGGGCATAGTTAAATTTCTTATTTGGAATTGTCTGGGCCTCTTGCTCTGTCAAGACGAGGCTAAAACGGATATCTTTAGTTTTGGCAAATGACAGCGTCGTGCCAATTAAGATCATGAGAATTACTAAAATCGTTTTTTTCATCGGTGACTCCTCTGTTTTGGGTTGGCGCCCTGAAATCTACTTCCTTGCGGAAGAATAATTTTCTAAATCATACGCGATATCCGTTGCCGGCATCGCGTGTTTATCGATTGCCACCTTGGCTTTCTTAAAAAATTCCGTCGCCAAGGTATCGTGAAAATCTGAAAAAACAACAACGCGCTTAATCCCCGCAGTAATCAAAGCCTTAGCGCAAGTCGTGCAGGGCATATTGGTAATATACGCCGTTGCGCCGTCAACGGGATTGCCGCGTTTGGCGGCCTGGACAAGGGCGTTCATCTCGGCGTGAACCGTCCGCACACAATGATTGTCGACAATCAAACAGCCGATATCTTCACAGTGTTCATCGCCGGGAATTGAGCCGTTATAACCGGTTGCGATCACATTTTTATTTTTGACAAGGACACATCCACAGTGCATGCGCGGACAGGTCGCCCGCTCGGACGCGAGCATGGCGAGCTTTAAAAAATATTCATCCCAGTCGGGCCGTTTTTTCATTTTAAAAACTCCTTTTGATTAATAAAACGGTATCATCCTAGCAAATACGAGAAATTTTTCAAGGGTTAAGATACTTCTGCCTTGATTCTTTTAACGATACGCCGGACACCCTCCTGAAAGGCGCGTTGCGGCAAAAGTAAACTCAAAACGATAAAAGAACCCCCCGAAAAATCAAAAAAATATCCCGGATGGATAAAAACGGAATCATTATTAAGGAATTTCAAAGCCCATTGTTCTTCGCTCATGACCGATGGCAACCGCACGACCGCATACCATCCCCCGTCCGCCTTAAGACATTGGCAGGAGGGACCCTCACGAAGACAAGCCGCTAGCATCGCTCTGTTTTGGCGAATGCGCCGCAAAATTTCTTGCGTTAAAACCAGCTGAAGCTTCAACCAATCACCAAGAGCGTTTTGGGAAGGCGTGTTTACAGATAAATAAGTATCCGAAATAATTTCAAGGCGGCCTTTCGCTTCCGAGACTAACTGTTTAGGGCCAGTGGCAACAATCCAGCCGATTTTCATTTGCGGCAGCGCCAATGTTTTGGAAATACCGCTTAATACAAATGTCAATGCATCCCGATTATTTGCTAGGCTAAAGCGGTCCAGCCGGCCATCAAAACCATAATCCAAGAAAACTTCATCGCAAATAATGGCTGTCTTATTTTTTGAGCAAATTTTATTTAACCGTATCCGCTCCTCGTTTGATATGACAGAACTTGTCGGATTGTTTGGATTCACAAGAACGACGGCACGAACCTGCGGCAACAACCGCTCCTGAAGTGCGTGTCCATCAACACACCATCCGTCATCATAAACCAGCGGATAAGATTCAACCTGACAATCATTGAGCCGGGCAAGAAATTCAAATAATGGATAGCTAGGCGCTGGAACAAGGATTTTCTCACCCGGATTTAAAAGCAGGCGGAATAAAAAAGAATACCCCTCACTGGTACTCGAGGTTAAAAAAATATCGCTGGCGGAAACTTTTAGATTTTTTTTTCGGTAATACCCAGAGACCGCCTGGCGTGCCGTTGCAATTCCTTGCGGGGAAGGCTCATAACATAAATTTTTTGAAGTGCAAAGCGCCCGTAACAGCTTTTCTTTTGGGTAGGAAAATCCGCAGTTTGTCGGATTAGATTCGGTAAGATTGATAACCGGCCGGCCGCTTTTCTTTAGTCTTTCTGATAACCGCGTTAATTCATTAAAAGCCAAAGGCCATTGCGTACGATTAGCAAACGAAAACCGGCTTTTCATGGGCACATGACCTTAACTGTCGCGGCTCAACCGCTCAATTTCCTTTTCTTTTTCCTGGATCTTCAGGGTGAGCTTATCAAATTCAGCCTTGGCGATCCACTGGGTTGCGTCGTTTTTTTTGCTCAACTCTTCGTTGGCCTTCTTAAGTTTGCTTAATTCTTTTTTATAAGCGTCGACTTCGCTTTCCAGCCGCATGATTTTAACCGACTGCTCCCGGCTTTCCTTGTTTAATGAATCATGATCAGCAGTTAATTCTTTCAGCTGCTGCTCGGCTTTGAGTTTGGCTGAGAATTCGCGTTCGAGATCGTTCTCGATTTTAACCAGCGTACCCTTAAGATCACGCAGTTCATTGTCCTTTTTACTCAAAGATTCTTCCTCTTTTTCCAGCCATTCCTTCTCTTTCGAAACTTTTTCCTGAAGCTTGGCACTTTTATCCCGCTCAACGGCCAGATCTTTTAGCATCTTTCGTTCCCGGGCCTTAAACGCTTCAATCTCGGCACGCAGAGAATGGATGTGTTTCTCAAGCCTCTGAGTCACCGTTTCCCATTCTTTCAGGCGCAAATCGGAAGGGTTTTGAGCATCACTTGGAGGGTTCCCTTTGCGTTTCGTTTCCGCCGGCATTAATAAAAGCACGGCTAGAAAGAATCCCAAGATTCCAATAATTACCACAATCATCATATTCATCTGCGGCCTATCAACTTTCTGTCAGAAAGTGTTATCGAAAAACTCAACAAACTAATGAAATAATCATATCTGAATCGAATGGCGAGGCAAAGATTTTCTTTCTTATTTGGCACCCTGACGGCGTCTGAGTTCAGTAGCAATATGGGAATACCGCTGTGCCTGTTCGATATCCCCTTTCGCCCGGCTGATGTTGGCTGCATTCAGATACGCCATGGTAAAATCAGGTTTCAGTTTTATGGCTTTTTGAAAACAAATTTCGGCATCGGATAAATTCTCCGAAGCCGCATAGGCAATGCCAAGCGTATTGTAGACATCCGGGTAAAGGGGATTTAACAGTATCGCTTTTTTATAATTTGATATCGCCGATGGAAAATCTTTTTCTTCCATATAAAGGTTTCCGAGCGCGTAATGGACAAAAGCATTGTAAGGATTATGCTTTATGGCCTTTTCATAAAATTCCAAGGCCTGCGGGATACTTTTCATCCGCGCATAAATGTTTCCTAAATTCAGATACGGCGTTTCCGCATTGGGCATGATTGTGGCGGCCATTTTAAATTGCGCCACGGCCAAGTCCCACTGGCCACGCTGAAAATAAATATTACCTAAGTTGACGTTGGCTTCAAAGTTGCCGAGCTCGCGCTCGAGGACATGTTTGAAGAGGGCCTCCGCAGCACTGTCCTTTTTTTGCAGGACATAAAGCCGGCCTAAATTATTATAGGATTGCAAATAATTTACATCTAAAGAAATCGTTTTTTTATATTGTGCCTCGGCGGAGTCTAACAATCTTAGCGCAAAATAAGCGTCAGCCAAAATATGATTCGGCCGTGCCTTGAGGGGCGATTTTTTTACCACATCCTTCCAAAGAATGAGCGGATAACGCCAAATTTCGTTTCGGGAATATGTAACAAATGACAGGCTCGTGATGATCAGTATTCCGTACATGAAATATCGGCGAGGCTCTTTTAAAAGAAAATATAATCCAACGCTGACTATAACGGAAAAGCCGGCCAATGCCAGATACAATCTATGTTCAAAAATAACATCAGGGATCGGAAAAACACTCGACTCAGGAATGAGGGCAATAAAAAACCAAAAGATACCGAATGCAAAAATCCTCCGGTCCCGCCATAACCGTAACGCGACCCATAGGATCCCCACAATAGACAGGCAAGGCAGAAGCGTTTGCGGTTCAAATAATTGACGCGACAGTGGAAAATCATAATCCAGATTTTGATTGATGGGAAATAATAATAGTCCGATGTAGGTCAAAAGAACACGGCTTTGGGTTAACAGATACTCCCAGCGGGAGATCTCGGAAGTCACACGGGTTGCGTATATAAGTTTCGTTGAGTCAAACGCCTCCGAGGTGTAATGAAGCGAAAACAACATCAAAAATAACGGGATGACCACAACGACCGAACAATATGGCAGGGATAACACAATCTGCTTAAACCGGATTTCTTTTTTTTGAATCCGGCCCCACAAATCAAAAAAGCAGAATTCATAAAGCAAAATCATTAAAGGCAAGGTAATAAAAATGGGTTTTGTCATGGTTCCCAACGCAATAACACCAAGCGCAACCACATACAACGTCCACCTAAAATATTCCTTCAGTTTCAAATACATCATTAAGGAAATTAAATAAAAAAATGCCGCCAGGGCCGTTGAGCGTTGAACGATATAAGTCACGCTTTCTGTTTGAACCGGGTGCGTCAGAAAAACAAGCGCACAAAAAAAAGACACCAGGCAGATAGTTTCTTCATCCTTAATATCTTTAACTTTTGCAAGAACGAGTGTCTTGGCCGTAAGAAAATAGACCGTTATAGCGCAGCCGATGTGAATCAGTAAATTTACCAGATGAAAATACGCAGGCTTAAAACCGTGAAAAATGACATTGAAGGCAAACGTCTGATGCGTTAAAAACCTCGTCGGATCGTAGCGAAATAATTCCGTTATTTTTTCGGGATGACGCAAATGAAAGTTGCGCACGATAACAGACATGTCATCGAGTTGAAATCCGACACCGAAACTATTGAAATAAACCAATGCCCCTACGAGCGTAAGAAGAAAAATGACAATCAGAGATCTTTCGGGGTTATACAGGTGGCGGAACATGAGAGGGTTTAAAATACGATCAAGACTAAAGAAAGTCTTTAATTTTATCCAAAAAAGAGTCTTTATCAAACTTTTCGATGATTTTGATGGGTGTTTCCGTTTCCCGCAGGTCCTTTTCGGAATCGGCGTTCAAAAACCGTTCCCAGCCGAAGCGGTTTGTGTCATCTTGCGCTTTTAAAGGTGAGTAAACAACAACGGAAATATTTTTGGCCTTTGGTTCCCGGCGAAGCTTCTGGACAATCGTGTCCGCGTCCATTCCCGGCATGTCAAACTGTAGAACAAATAACTGTGGCAACAACTTCAGAGCTTTTTCTAAGGCCGCCGGCCCGTCCGATACCGTCTCAACGGCATAACCCTTCTTCTTCAACTGCTGACGCATGGTGTCCACACGATCGTTATCAGACCCGGCGACCAGAGCGATCTTTTTAGACTGATTTTTTTCCGCCGGCGTTGGGATCAGGGCCTTCACCTGACTGATCAGCTCATCAGGCAAAAATGGTTTGGCCAGAAACGAGTCAACACCCAAAACCAGAAAAGCGTCCTTCATCGCCCCCCGCACCGTCATAACCAAAACCGGAATGCGGCTGGTTTGCTCATTGGCTTTGATTTTTTTATAAAACTGGTAGCCGTCCATTTCCGGCATGAGAATATCCAGAATAATCACTTCCGGCGTAACCTTCTTAAGGATCTCCAGGCCCATGTTGCCGTTTTTTCCGACAAAAACCTTAAAACCCTGGTCTTCAAGATTAATTTTGATGATTTCGGAGACAGCCTCTTGGTCTTCAAGGATTAATATTGCGGGCATATTAAAATTTCTCGTTTCTTTGCAACCGTTCGAGGTTTTTCTTTGCGTCAATGAACCCGGGATCAATAGCGATAGCTTGTCGCAGTTTTTCTTCGGCTTTTTTATATTGCTTCTGGTAAATGTAAGCAACGGCCAGATTATTCATGGCAAAAACATTATCCGGATTGCTGTCGAGAGATTTTTGAAAAGCCTCAATGGCAGCATCCAACTGTCCCGCTTTCATATAAACAGTTCCTACGTTGTTATACACCACACTATCACCGGAATCAAGGGCGATTGCTTCTTCATAGGACGTCAACGCGCCAGAAGAATCCCCTTTGGCTTCCAGGGCAAGGCCCAAATCAATATAAATTTCCTTAATGAATCCTTGATAAAAATTCTTAGCCCGGACATCCTGCGTCTTTTCAGCATAACCCTGAAGGATGCCTAAGGCTATTTGAAAATGCGTTATCGCCTGATCAAAACGGCCCTCCTGCAAATATGCCTTTGCTAAAAGAATCTGGATCCGTCCGACCTTGGATTCAAATTGAATTGTCCGCTCAAAAAGAGCGGTTTCCCCCCGCCAAAAAGAATTTTGTCTTATAGTCATCAGTGAAAAAATGAAAACCAGGCACGCCAGAACAATCCGTGAACTCTTTACGGCCCTGCCTTGAAACACGATTTGCGGCCAACGCCGGAAAAAGGCATAGCCGGCGATCAAAAACCCGAGAATGGGCAAATATAAAAAATGATCCGACGTCATAATGTAAGAATATTCCACAATCAGCGGCGCAATGTTCAATACAGGAAAGAGCGCCAATAAAAACCATCCCAGGCCAAAGGCGACCAGGCGCCTTTCCTCTGGAAAGAGGGCTTTTAAGCCATAAATTCCTCCGGCAATTAGTCCCCCGAGAATGACAAACGGCCAAAACCAGGGTTGTAAAATATCCAAACACCGGTAATAGTGTAAATCCGTCGGAAAAACTAGGATTTTCAAATATAAAAGCAAAGTTTTTGGTATGGACAAAAGCCTCAAAAACAATTCTTGCGGATTATCCCAAAGAGGCGGCAATGCGATATGCAAAACAGCCTTGCGTAAAAATAAGTACCCTAAAAATAAAATTCCGATACCACTTAAGCGAAAAATATTTGGCTTTGCCAAACGCATCCCGCTTTTGCAAAAACAAAATTCATAAAGGACAATTAGAAAAAAGAAAATCAGCCCCTGTTCCTTCGTCAAAACCCCCAAGACAAATAAACCTAACGATAACCCGTAAAGGACATAGGCCTTTGTCCCCTTAAAGGTACGCCCGGAAAGTCCGTAACAATAAAATCCCGCTAAAATAAAAAAGCCATACAAAAGATTTGAGACCCCCACAATGCAGGCGACCGCCTCCGATTGCACCGGATGCACCAAAAAAATTGCCGCAATGCCTAACGCAACGTTGTGATTTTTAAGCAAAAAACCAGCAACCGCATAAACGAGGATACTATTGGTGATGTGAAGAAGGATGTTAAAAATATGAAACGCGTGGGGATTTAATCCAAAAAAGAAGTGTTGAGTTTTGTACAAAATCTCCAAAAGCGGCCGGTAATAAGCGTTAATAATGATGATATCATCCGCGCTTTTTGAAGAGTGGAGAAACAAGGAAGGAACGTCATCAAAGCGGTCAAGGTTGGGATTACTCTGGATAAAAACAACATCGTCGTGGACAAAGGGATGATAAATCGCGTTGCCGTAACTGAAAAGTCCCAAGACGGCCAATAAGCCTATGGCCTGCCACAATTTCAAATTTTCTTCCTTACTAGCAGTTGAAACAAGAAAATCAAGATGTCTTATTTTCGTCTTTGTATTTCGCCGCAAACACCTTCAATTCCTCAATTTGGCTATCAAGAATGGACAACGGCCCATCCAGAGCCGACAAATCATTGCTCTTCGCTATTTGTTCGATTTTCAAAAACGAATCAAAAAGTTTTTTTGCGGAGATGTTGCCGGATGCCCCCTTAAGGGAATGCGCAACATCTTTCAGGGCTGTTAAATCCTTTTTAGCAACTGCCGTCTTTAACGCAGTGATCTTTCCGGGGCAATCGGAAAGAAAAATATCAAATAGCTCCACTAAAAGTGCGCGGTCATTTTGCACTCTTTCCAACACCTCTTTTAAATCCACGGCATCTTGGCTCATACGGTTGTCCTTTTTGTCAATGCGTTCTCGATAGTTTCGTAAACTTTCGTGATGTCAATTGGCTTGGAAACATACCCGTCCATCCCGCTGGCTAAGCACTTCCGTTCATCGCCTTCCATGGCGTGGGCCGTCATGGCAACAATCGGGATATGGCGGCCGGTATTCTTTTCTTCCTCACGAATCAGACGTGTCGCCTCCAGGCCGTCAACGATGGGCATTTGGACATCCATTAAAACAATGTCATAAACTTCGTTATTCACGCGATCAACAGCCTCCCGGCCGTTTTGGGCCACAGAAACCACCCACCCCTTTTTCTCCAGCATCCTCGTTGCAATCTTTTGGTTCATGAAATTATCTTCGGCTAAAAGGATGCGTAATCCTTTCAAATTGGCTGACCCGACCACTTTGTCACCGGAATCCTGTGAAATTGAAACAACCGCGGCAGACGGATCCTTATGCGCAACTTTAAAAACCGGGGTAAAATAAAATGTGCTTCCCTTAAACGGTTCGCTCTCGACCCAAATCTTCCCCCCCATAATTTCAACTAAGCGCTTCGAAATGGCAAGGCCTAAACCGGTTCCGCCATACTTGCGGGTCGTCGAATCATCGGCCTGAGTAAAGGGCTCGAAGAGAAGGCCCTGCTTATCTTTGGGGATCCCAATACCGGTGTCAACAACGGAAAACGTTAACGTCACTTCCTCTTCGACGGCCGCCGCAACACTCACATTGGCTTCAATTTTTCCTTTATGGGTAAATTTAATGGCGTTATTCACGAGATTAATAATGATCTGGCGTAACCGTGTCGGATCCCCAACGACAAATTGAGGGACTTTGGAATCCACATTCCAGGCCAATTCCAGATTTTTGTTGCGAGCCAATACGGTTAAGCCTTTACAAACACTATGCAAGACATTGCGGACATCAAACTCGATCGCCTCGAGGTGAATCTTTCCGGCCTCCACACGCGACAAATCCAAAATATCGTTTAAAAGGTTCAGCAGGTTTCCGGCAGCGTCCTTGGCTGTATTCAAATTGTCTTTTTGTTCATCTGATAACGACGTATCCAGCGTCAAATCGATCATCCCGATAATGGCATTCATGGGCGTGCGTACCTCATGAGACATGTTGGCCAAAAACATGGTTTTGGCGTTACTGGCTTCTTCGGCGGCAATCTTAGCCTGCAGCAGCATCTCTTGAGCTTGCTTACGCTCGGTATTATCCTGCATGATACCGACAGAACCGATAATCTTCCCCGAAGAATCCATCAGAACATTGACTGACAAATCAATATCAATAATTCTTCCGTCCTTGTGGATGATCTTTGTTTCCATGTGATGCCGTGAACCAATTTTACGGATATTTTCGTCCCGGATCTTTTTCCATTCTTCTTTAGGGTACAGCACGCTGATATGTTTTAAATACAAATCCGGCTTTTTCATTCCCAGCAATTGTTCGGTAAATTTATTCCAGGAAATAATATTTTCATTTTCATCGGTTAAAGTGATTGCCGCCGCGGAATTGTCCAGAATGACGCGCGTTTTGTACTCTGAATCCTTTAAGCGGCGCTCGGCAATCTTTTGGTTGGTAATATCACGCATAATTCCAATGGCGCCGGTAATATTGCCTTCAATATCTTTCAAAATGGAAATGGAAACACTGACATCGACCAATGACCCGCCTTTTTTAATGACCTGCGTTTCGACTTCAGATGCGACATCTTTTTCACGGATGCGAAACGAGCGCATCCTCTTCCATTCTTTCGGCGGATAAATTTCCTTTACCGGCTTGTTGAACAGCTCGTCTTTTCCCATCTCAAGCATCTTTTCGGCAAAGGGATTCCAGGCGATAATCTTTTCATTACGGTCCGTAACCGTTATCGCCGCTGCCGAATTTTCAAAGACCAGCCGGAACAACTCCTTGGATTCTAAAAGTTCGCGTTCGACCCGTTTTTGGGTGGAGACGTCTTCTAAAATCCCGTCAATCCACAACGGCTTGCCTTTATCGTCTTTCACGGATGTTGCCGTTATGGAACACCATATCAACTGGCCGCTTCTTTTTCTCAAACGCACTTGTTCGTCTTTGACATAGCCGTGGCGAATAATCTTTTCGATGAAAAAGCGCCGTTGACTGGGGCTTTCATAAATCTCCGCCACTTTAATTTTCATAATTTCATCCACCCGGTAACCTAAGATATCCCCGATCGCCGAATTAACAATCAAGAAACGCCCTTGAGGCCCCGGTGAGGAACGATAAACGCCGACCTTAAGATTATCAATCAGCTGGCGAAACCAAATACTCTCATCGCCAAAAGCAGAGACGGCATCCAGTGTCTTTGATTTTTTCTTCATTTCTTCCTAAATTTGACGTTGATGGCCAGGGCACAAAAAACAACCAGACCGATGATGATGGCAAGAGACTTCAGGCAAACGATCATGATGGGAATCCACCCCTTTTGAAGGTCGGGCGGTGATCCTTGGGCGGTCAGGTAGGCAATGCCTATGAGGGCAACAACAATGGCAGAACCGGAAACCAGGAAAACGAGAAGTGAAAACACGAGCGTAATAAAAATAACAAAAAAATTGTAGAGGAGAAGGTTTCCTTTGGCAATCTTACTCGCGACGATTCCAATTCTCTCCATGAATTAATTTTATCCTTTAATGCGCAATCTGGTCATTATTTTTTATGTTTTGCTTCGACCCGCGGAATCTCTTCCTTTACCACCTTAATCCGGTCTTCGGCATAGGGGTGAGTACTTAAAATCAAGGGCGGCTTCGCACCGTGCGATTCTTTCTCTAAAACCTGCAAGGTTTCTATCATACCATTGAGGCTATAGCCTGCCAAGGACATATATTTGAGCCCCAGCAAATCCGCTTGATATTCGTCCTGCCGGCCATAAGCCGAGGTCGCCAGTTGCATGGCCGTGTTCGCCGCCAGCGATGCCGTGGACCGGGCCGCCTCTGAGGAAATCTGGCTAAAGATAATCGAGCCGATGAAACTGTACCCCATGGCTGCCTGAAATTTTTTGATCGTATGTTTAGCGGCACAATGCCCGATTTCATGCCCCAAAACAGCAGCAATCTGATCATCGGTTTTTAACTTATCCAACAATCCCGTAAAAAAATAAATATTTCCACCGGGTGTGGTAAAGGCATTGATGTCGTCTTTTTCTACGAGGTAAAAATGATACGCGTAATCCTGACGGTCAGAGACGCGGGAAAGCCTTTGGCCGATGGCCTGGACCCGCTGTGTTTGGAGCATATTTTTAGACAAAGAAAATTCCTGCAAAATTTCCTGGTGAATGCTTTTTCCCATCGACACCTCGGAATCGGTCGGAATCATGATAAATTCCCGGCGTTCCGTCGCGGGGTTGTATTCGCCTAGAGTCGCGCATCCCGCCAAAAAAATAACCAGAAACAAACTCGCCCGTCCCACTAAAAATCGCTGAGTCAAAGAAAAGTTCTTCATCTTTCAAATTTTGTGATGCCCTGCCACCACGAACTGCTATGCCATTTTTTCATGCCTTGCCAGAGTTTCTTGGCAGTTTTAGTCTTTAAGTAATCCGGGGCCCTGGATAAAAACTTTTTCGTACCTAAATACCCATGATCAAAATACTCCTTGGCCTGCAAAAGGCATTCCAAAATGTCGGCATCACGCGCCACCAGGCTTTCTTTGGTCATCTGATCATCGTATTCAAAACGCATTTTTGTTAAATGTGTTTTAACCCGGCGGTCTTGAGGTTCCATTTGATCTTTAAAAACCCTTTTCTCGGCATCTTTAAAATCAATATAATAATGCCCCATTTTATGCAAATCATTGATGCGCGCCTCGTGAATATCGTTAAAAAGCGCCATCACCAACACTTTATAGGGATCGACGCCCTCAAGATGCGCAATGTAGTAACCGATGACCGCGCAACGAAAAGAATGGTCGGCAACACTTTCGGGATCTTTGATACCCGCCACCCACCAGCCGCTGCGTTTGACTTTTTTCAAAAGCCCGGCCTCGGCAAAAAAGTCTAATGCTTGTTGATAGCGTTTAGACGGCGCGCTTTTGATTTTTCTGTTTTGTAATTTCATAGCAAAAAATGGTGGCCGCCTGCGCGGCATTTAATGACATCCGCGGCGCCGCCATCGGAATGGCCAGCTGGATATCAAGTTGTTTGCGGATAATGTCCCTGATGCCCTTATGTTCTGATCCGATAATAATCGCCAACGGAAAAGGCAAAGATTCCTGAAAAAGGTCTTTCCCTTCTTCTACAACCGCTCCGGCAATCCAGAACCCGGCCTTTTTGGCATCTCCAATGGCCTGGTGTAAATTGGAGACCTTGGCAACCGGAATATAATTATCTCCGCCGCACGCTACCCTTAAAACTGCCTCTGTCACGTCGACAGAATCGTGGGACGGCAGGACAACAACAAAATCCCCCAATCCGGCGCAGGTCCGAAGTATGGAACCTAAATTTTGCGGATCATTGAGGTTATCCAGAAATAAAAGGGTCCGTCGTTTTTTAACTGCGGTCGTGAGGATTTCCTGATAATCACCATAAATAAAATCATCGACTTCAACCAAAAGCCCTTGAGTATTGATGCTCCGGGCCATCTTCAGCATTTTGGAGTGAGGAATATTGGCAACGGGAATTCCCCATTTTTTTGCTTTGAGACGGATGTAGGCCGCATCCCTTTGGCCTTCTTGAATGTAAATCATCCTGATGGTCTTAGGATTCGATTTGAGCCGTTCGACAACGGGATTGCGTCCATAAAGTTTCATAACAGATCCATTCGATTATTGGTTAATTTTATTTTCCCGTTCTTTGACTTCTTTGTCATACTGCGCTTCCAACTGCTGCTTCTTGTCGATGTATTCGGAATAGCTGATTTGCTCGCTTAAATAGGATTTCTCAAGGGTATCAAGCTGCTCTCGATAGTGCGTATAATGCGGATCCTTGACCCAGGTTTCCAGCTGTTCGCCGCCATATGCGCACCCGAAGAAAAATAGTGCCGATAAAATAACCGCCATTTTTTTCATATTCCTCTCCCTTTCTCAATTTTAATATTCAAAGTCATACATCATGCCAAAAATCGGCATGGCAAGCCGTACAACCCCAAAAACGAATAACCCGATAGACAGAAGTAAAGAAATCAAATCCACGCTTAATTCGAAGTTTTGATTGCGGTGCAATAAATCATACCAGGCGCTTTTTTTCCCAGCCAAGCGTTTTTTCTCTGCATAAGCCTTGAACGTTTGTGCATCATAGGAAATCTTACCACTAACGATGCTGCTTAAAATCGCCGTATATTCTTTGTGATAATCGCATTCATCAGAATCGTGGGCCAGCCCGCCTGTCAACTTTGGATATTTCCATCCGCACTTCTCACAAAATCCTTTGTAGATGAAGCGAAAAAAAAGTGAGTCAAAAATGTTGACCAACAGCCACGGTAATCGCACCAAAAATCCCAAGTCTAAAGGATAAACGAAAAATCGCGAAAACCCCCGGCCGATTTTCAATTCGCACCGGCTTAATGAATACTGAAACGTGAATGATTTCGCCTGAAAATAACTTCCGACAAAGTGAATCAGCTTTCCTAAATCAACGGAACCCTGAAATTTCGCCGGCGTTGCTCCTTGTGCCTCCAAAGCCGACGCCTGAGTTAAATTCCCGTTACAGCTCGGACACTTTAAGAGGTAACCGTTGTGAAAAACCAACTGGCAGTTAATACATTTAAGCATAAATGTTCACGTCTTATTCTTTTATCCCCAGCCCCAAATAAAATAAAGGCTTTAAAATACTCCACCATCCAATCAAGGGGCGCATTTTGGTATAGCCAAGTTTTTTGGGAGGATAGATTTTGGTAACCGGGGCCTCTGTGACCCGGTAGCCAAGTTTTATGGACTTAAGAAGAATATACGGCTCCAATTCATATTGATCAAGCCACGGCTGGTCAATATGAATTCTCGGGTCCTTAAAAAGGGAAAGGCGCATGGCCCGGAAACCATTAGTCGTATCCGTCATTTTTTTCCCGGTTATGACTGATAACAGAAAAGAATGAAGACGGACAGCCAATTTGCGGTAAGCCGGCATATCCCCGCCGGTACGAGCCTGGCCCAAATAGCGCGAACCCTGAACCAGATCAAAATTATCTTTTTCAATGGGGCCCGTAACTATCGGAATTTCCTCGGGATTATCCTTATCGTTTCCGGCCATAATCACAATGATATCGTAATGATTTTGAATCGCAAATTTTATGGCGGTTCGAATCGCCGCCCCCACACCCCGGCGTACGGGGTGCTTGATCGTCATGACATTCGAAGATTTGAAGCTTTCAATGACGCCCGTTGTTCCGTCGGTAGATCCGTCATCGACAATCAAATAATCCACACGACCGAAAGCCCGGCTTTTTAAGAATCTTTCAATGACGCTTTTCAGTTTTACGTTTTCGTTAAAAGCAACCGGAGAAACCAGAATTTTACTCATGAACTCTTAAACCCTGCCCGGCTTCGCTATATCGAAGGCCGCAAGAACAGCAGAGGTTAACCCCAAGTTTTTTGCCGCAACGACAAGTATAACCTTTTTTTTCGGCCGGATTTCCAAAAACTAATACGTGCGCCGGAACGTCATTGAGAACTACACTTCCCGCACCAATCATCGCGAATTCCCCGATCACAACACCGCACATGATCGTTGAACCGCTACCGATGGTCGCACCTTTTTTGACAACCGTTTTTTCAAGAGTCCAAATCCGTTTGGGTTGGCTGCGCGGATAACGATCGTTGATAAAAGATACTCCCGTCCCGCAAAACACATTGTCTTCAAGCACAACACCTTCGAAAACAGCAACGCCATTTTTAACCGTGACCTCATCGCCGATGACGGCGCCTTTTTCAATGAAACAACCATCGCAAATATTGCAGCGTTTCCCAACGATGGCGCCTTCTTGAATATTGACAAAAGCCCAGATACGGGTTTCTTCCCCAACCTGGGCTCTAGGGCTCACAATGGCTTTTTCGTGCTGGAAATATTTCATGAGAGGTTCTTTAACGGATTGCGATATAGCGGCCCTGATTGTCAACCGATTCCTGGATGGCGCACAGTGTTTTAACGACATCCAAACCCTTTTGGGCGTCGACTAAGACAGGCGACGTTTTTTTGATGATGCATTCAATAAAATATTGGTTTTGAGCCTTGAGCGGCTCGGAAACATCGATCTTTGGAATTGTAATACTTCCCTCTTTCGACAACAGCTGAAACTCGCCGTAGGTTTCGTAAAATGTTGCGGTCCGCTCCACATGTTTGTCGTAAAGCTTCAGCGGCCCGACGTTATCCAGATCATCCCAGATCATCATCTTTTTATCGCCGACAACCGTAATCTGCCGGACTTTTTTGGGATCCAACCAGCTGACATGAATATTAATCAGGATGTTGCCGGGATAATCCAGAGTGACAAACCCCAAATCCTCTTGTGATGTTCCCAGACATTTCTGGCCGCGTGCCGAAACACCGACCGGACAACTGTCGAAGAGAAAATTGAATATCGAAATATCATGGGGCGCTAAATCCCAAAGGGCATTGACGTCATAACGAAAAGGTCCGAGGTTCGTTCTTTCCGAATGGGCATAATGAACGGTCCCCAGCTCGCCTTTTTGAATATACTCCTTTAAACGGATAATGCCGGCATTAAAAACAAAGATGTGGCCAACAATCAGGACTTTCTTCTTTTTTGCCGCCAAATCTTTGAGCTCTTGGCATTCCTCTGTCTTTAACGCCAGAGGTTTTTCACAGAGAACATGCTTATTATTTTCAAGAGCTTCTTTGGCAATCGCAAAATGCGTATTGGTGGGTGTGGCAATACAAACTGCCTCTACATCGGGGTTTTTTAACAATTCTTTATAATCTTTGGTGGCCGCAACCGAGGGATAAAGGTTTTTAACGGCCTTTAACCTGTCTTCACTGGCATCCGCGCACGCGACAACCTTGGCTTGAGGCTGGTTTGAGAAAATCCTGATGTGATTCGGCCCCCAGTGCCCGCAACCGATAACGCCAATTGTGACCATTTTACTCCCCTTCCAATTTTTTCTTATTATATACGATATTCCGTCAAAGAGATGAAGAATTTTGTGGTTTGACTCGCTTCACTCGCTCTTCATTAGAACCTTTCAAGTCAAACCACAACCCTGAGCAAGCGACGACCAAAGGGAGGAGCGCGTCGAAGGGTTCTGTTGGGAGTGAGAAGACCCTTCGACTCGCCCTTCGGGCTCGCTCAGGGTGACCCCCGATAGGAAAAGCTGCCCTGAGGGGTCAGTTAGTCAGGTTTTAAATTGCATTGCGAGCTCAATCACGGTAGAATGGGCGTAATACTTTTCCTATGGCAAAAAAGTTTGTTTTATTTAAAAAATTTTTTAATCCCGTCCGCCTATTTTTTGGCCTCATGGCCGCTGTAATTGCTTTCAATACGGCCAGCCTTTCTTCTGAGGCCTACAAGATTCAGAAAAAACGGACAGAAACACCGTTTTATTTCTCAGGGTTCCAGTTCCTCGGCCTCGCAGATACCTTAAATAGTGCAACACGCGTTGGCTACCTAACCGACAAAGACCTTAACGACAAGCAAAACACCGCTCAATTCGCCCAAGCGCAATACATCCTCTCTCCGGTCATTCTGGATTTTAATAACGCCAGCCACGCGTATATTCTTCTGGATTTTTCCGACGAAAAGAAAGCTCTTTTGAAAATCAAATCCATCGGCGCTGTTCCTTTAAAGAAAAACGGGGGCCTCATTTTGGCCGTTAAAGCAAAATGACATATCTTATTGCATACATCCTTTCACTGACAACCGGAATTCTCCTGCTGAAAGCTTTAGGCACAAAAGAAAATCAGTTTTCCGCAGGCTTGTCCTTTTTTCTGGCCGGAGGCCTGGGGTTGGGAATCAGCGCCTGCATTGGTTTTTTGAGCCTGCCTTTATTTGGAAAAATTCACGGGCCTTTTATCATTACAGTCCACCTGATATTCATTTTCATATTGTTTTTGATTTGTCGTCCCCGGCTTGAAATTCAAAAAATTCAAAAATACCGCTTACCAGAAATTTCTTTAAAAAAATTGTTTGCGGCGGCGTTGTTGATCGCAACGCTATACCCAATTTGGCAATACGCGAATCATTATCCTTTCGGCGGATGGGATGCCTGGTCCTGCTGGAACTTAAAATCCAGATTTTTGATTTTGGGAGGAAGTGACTGGAAAAATATGCTGGATCCCATCCTCTGGCGTTACAGCCCGCATTATCCTTTGCTTCTACCTCTCCTCAATGTCTGGGGGTGGATTTTTAGTAAAAATCCGACTTATTTTATTCCCCTCTTGAATGCATTGATTTTCACATTTTTGACGGGGGGATTGGTATTTTGCGGAATTAAATCATTCACGAAAAGCCTATTGATGGCAAGCTTGGGAACGTTTCTCATCGGGACTTTGCCGTTTTTTATTACGCTGGCAACCAGCCAATATTGCGACATTGTGTTAGCGTATTATTTAACCGCCGGATTATTGTGCCTGGTCACCGGACTTAAGAAAAACGCAAATACGCCGGTGGTTCTTGGCGGTATTTTTCTGGGATTTTTAGGGTTTTCAAAACCCGAAGGACTAGTTGCCTCAGTCATCATTGCCGCAATTTTTTCTGTTCATATCGTCACATACCCTTCGGTTCCACGCCATTTGAGATGGATTTTTATTCGAAGTTTTTTTGTAGGGCTTGTGATTGCGTCATTGCCGACGATTATTTTTCAACTGCAGTACGCGCCGGCCAACCAGACATTTATTAACGGGTTGGCCGGCGCCGCGCACCCATCCAATCTTTTAAGGCTTAAAATGATTTTAGGATTTTATCTCATTGAGCCGATCACGGAAAAATGGAGCGGCCTATGGATTCTGTTTTTGACGGGATTATTGCTCACAAAGGGATCTTGCTTTAAAAAGTCCTGGGGTATTATTCCGGCATTTCTATTTTTGTACCTGGCGGTCGTGGCCTGTTACTACTGGCTGAATACATATTTTGAAATCAGCTGGTGGCTGTCCGTCACCCTAAACCGGATTTTGTTTTCCCTCCTGCCTGTTGTCACCTGGTGGGTCCTAGGCTCGCTTGGGGAAAACTTATTACATAAAAGAGAAAACGGCCTTTGAGGCCGTCTCATGACTCTTCTTTTGTTTTAAAATTCTTACGGCCGTTTAATCTTTTCGACCTTGTAGCGCAGTGTCCCG
The DNA here is from genome assembly GCA_964515035.1 of uncultured Planctomycetales bacterium. Lineage (GTDB taxonomy): Bacteria > Omnitrophota > Gorgyraeia > Zapsychrales > CAZBRU01 > CAZEUO01. The sequence goes on along the minus strand of CAZEUO010000001.1, from coordinate 55,224 downwards.
GCCGGAACGATAATCACCACTTCTTCCCCCTTGGCCTTGCCCATCAAGGCCTTGCCAACGGGTGAGAAAATCGAAATCTTATTTTCCTCATAATCCGCTTCTTCCGGGGAGACCATCGTATACTCAAGCGTTTCCTTTGAGTCCAAATCCTTTAACGTCACAATCGCGCCGATAAAAACTTTGTCAGAGGGAATATTTTCATTCTCAATAATCCGAACGCGGGACAGTTTTGTTTCCAATTCGGAGATCCTGACCTCGCAATGGGCCTGGGCATCCTTGGCGGCATCGTATTCGGCGTTTTCAGAGATATCCCCCTGCAAGCGAGCCTCTCCGATCGCTTTGGCAATTTTCCGACGCTCGGTGGTTTTAAGCCGTTCAAGCTCTTCTCTTAACTTTTCAAAACCGGCCTTCGTTAAATACACTTCCTGCGACATCGATTGATACTCCTTAACACCGCTTAACGTTTAATTTTTTGTATTGTAACATATAACATTTTTTTGGCTAGAGGGTATCGAAAATATTACCGTAACAAACTTTGGAGCCGCTGTTGGGCCACATCATTCATGGGCTTGTTTTTCTGCCTGCGATAAAGATTTTTTGCAGTTTTTAAATACTTGGCCGACTCTTCAAAGCGGCCCATCTTTCTTAAGGTATTGGCCAGATTCAGGTAAGCGTTGGCGTAGGATGGATCAACGTTGATCGCTTTTTGGTAAATCATGACGGCCTCTTTACGCTTCCCAAACATATCCAGGATATTGCCCATATTATTATAAGCGGATATGATTGTCGGATTTTTTTCGGCTGCCTTTCGGTATTCTTCAAAAGCCAGGTCAAACATTTCTTCGTTCAAATAAATATCGCCCAAGCCGTAATGCGCATATCCTAAATTCGGATCCAGCCTGAGGGCTTCGGAAAAGTAAAACCTTGCCGACGCCGTATCCGCTTTTTTTAATGAAAGATTCCCCAGCCCCAGATAGCCAAGGGCCAAAGACGGTTTCAAGGCCAGGGCCTTGCGGTAATTCTCTTCTGCATTTTTTAAATCGCCTTGTTGAATATAAATATTCCCCAAATTGTAATGAGGGGCTTCATAATCCGGATCTAAGCGGATAGCCTCCTTTAACTCCTCAATCGCCTTTTGGGTTTCACCGCGCAGCCAATAAATGTTACTTAAATTATTACGCGGGTGAGCATATTTGGGATCTAAAGCAATCGCCTTGCGGTATTCTTCCTCAGCCTCCTGCAGGCGGTTTGCATCGTGGAAAGCACTGGCAAGGTTGTTGTGTGCACGGGGTTTTTGAGGGGATTTTTTAGCGATATCCGACAGCATCCCGATCCTGCTTTTCCAAACCACAACACGCTGAAAACTCATAACAGTTAAAACGGCAATGACACCCGCCATAACGATGATAAAGTAATTTTCAAAACGAATGAGGCGTCTTAAAAATATACAGGCCGCCAGCATCATCCCTACCATCGGCAGGTATAGCCGGTGTTCGAAAATAACATCGGAAATGGGAAAAACGCTCGACTCGATACTGATGGTAATAAAAAACCACAGGATGCCGAATGAAACGGCCTTATTGCGTTTAAATATTTTTACCGCAAAAATAAATATAAAAATCAAGGCCGTAAAAGACAAACCCGTCGGATAACTGAAGAAATTCTTGGCAATCGGAAAATCATAATCCAGATTCTGGTTGACCGGAAAGACCAGAAGTCGAAAATAGGTTATGACAACATTGAACTGCGTCAAAAGATATTCCATGCGAGTCAATTTCGTCGTTTCGCGTGTAATACCCCATATCTGATCAATCGAAAACGCCTTGTATTTCCAGAGAACGAGAAGTGCCGGGATAAGTAACAGGACAAGAAAAAACGGCAAAAGACGCGGAATTCTTTTTTTAAAGCGGCTCCAGGTTAAATCAAAAAGAAATATCTCACAGAGAATGAGTGCAAAAGGCAAGGTGATAAAATTCGGCTTGGTCAACGACCCGATTAAGGCTAAACAGATCGCTGCCCCATAAAACCCTTTATGATTTTTAAGGACAGATTGGATGTAACAAATGAGCGTGCCCAAATAAAAGAATACTTCAAATAACGTCGATCGCTCGGACGTGTAAATAACCGCTTGGGTTTGGACCGGGTGGCATAAAAATAATAATGTGATTAGGGCGGCCGTTAAGTTAATATCCCGAATCGATGCGCCATGTTTCAATAATCCCGGTAATATCAACCGCAAAAAAACAAATAACATTCCCCCGTTTAAGGCGTGCAAAATAAAATTCACGACGTGATAGCCTGACGTTTGCAATCCGCCGACAGCAAAATTGACCGCAAAGCTGAAGTACGTCAGAAATCGCGAGGGGTCAATTTTCCAAATCCACGGGAGGTTGTTGAGGCTTTTAATGGCGGGATTCTCGACGATCGTCAAATAATCGTCAAAAATAAATGGGGCTTGGGCACCCTGGCCGTAGATAACCCAGACAAGGAGCCCCCCTACGAAGGGAAGCCCAAAAAGAAAGAAAATCTTCTTTTGATTCTGCATAACTATTTTTTGGAAAAAAGTTGTTTTTCAATCTTTTGCGCAATAACCGCTTGCCCCTGATTTTGATAGAGTTGAAGTGCAACCTGGGCATAAGCGCGGGCGGTCGCGATGTAACCGACCTCATGCAAGGTATTAGCCAAATTCAAATACCCTTCCGCAAGGTTGGGATCCAGACGGATAGCCAGACGAAACTGCTCCAAAGCCTTGTCATAGTCGTAAAAGTGGAAATAAATATTACCCAGGTTGTTGTAAGCATTCGCAAATTCTGGGCGTAATTTAACCGCCTTTTGATAACTTGTTAACGCGGGATAAAGCTGGCTCTGACGATAATAAACATTGCCAAGATTATAGTAAGCCGAAGCGCTGTCAGGATTGAGCCAAATAGCCTTTTGAAAACTTGATACGGCACTGACCAAATCACCCTCTTTTTGAGAACAATTCCCCAATCCCACATAGGCTGCAGAACTAAAAGGATTGGCTTTAACGGCCTTTTGATAAAATTCCTTGGCCTTTGCAATGTCGCCTAAATCGAGGAGGATATTGGCTAGCCCGACATGCGGGTCCGCATACCCCGGAAATTGCTCAACCAGCTGCTCAAAAATCCGTCGAGCCTTTTGAATTTGCCCTGATTCAAAATAAACCGTTGCCAGATTGTGGTAGGCAATCGTGTACCCCGGATCCGATTGAATGGCCTTTTTGTATTCGGATTCGGCTTCCATGAGTCTCCCTTCCCGGAAATAAAAAAAGCCGAGATTGTTGTGCGGCCTGGCCTTTTGAGGGGATTTGACGACGACGTCTTCCATAAAACGGGTCGCATCGCTCCAAAGGGCGTTTCTTTGATAGGTCATCACAGCCAGCGTTCCTATCAACAACACCATCAGGCCCAGATAGATGCGAAATGATTTGATGGTGCGGTAAAGAATGATGCACGCAATCAGGCAAAGCCCGTAATACGCCAGATAAACCCGATGTTCCACAATCACATCCCGGAGGGCAAAAATACTCGATTGCGGCCCAAGAGTTATGAAGAACCAGAATATTCCGAAAGTGATATAGCGTTGATTTTTCATAAACCGCAAGGCGAGATAAACCAGCCCCAATAACAGGACCAGCGAAAGGCTTGTCGGAAATTGAAGAATGTTTTCGGCAATGGGAAAATCATAATCAAGGTTTTGGCCGAATGGAAAAATGAATAATCTCAGGTAAGAGGCCACCACATTCAACTGGGTTAACGCATAGTGGCCCATGGACGTTTGCTGAAAACCTTCAAACGCCTCTTGAGTCAATAAATTCTTGCCCACCAATGCTAACGGAATCAGCGCAACAGCAAAGGTAAAAAATATCCATGATAATAATTTTTCAAATTTGGCCTTTGGGTCAACTTTGAAAAATACCACATCGTACAAAATAATTGTCAGCGGCAACGTAATGACCGTCGGTTTTGTGAATATTCCAAGCATACACATCATTGCCGCCAGAAAATATTCACGGCGCCGGTTATGCAGCCTTCCTTGAGCATAAAAATAAACCGTCGCTAAATAAAAAAGACCGGATAACGACGTTGCCCTCTGTACGATATAGGTGACAGCCTGGGTTTGGAGAGGATGGACGAGAAACATCAGCGCCGTTGATAACGCAACGACAAATTGCGCTTGGGTATCCCATTGATTATTAAGCCGAGGGGTTTGCAGGGTCGTCCGCGTTAAAAGATAGACAACGAAGGACGCAACGATATGGATCAGATTATTGACAAAATGCCAGCCAAAGACGTTCAGTCCGCTCGATAAATACTTTAATACAAACGTCAAATTTGTCAAAAACCGCTCCCGATAATTTCCCCACAAAACGGAAAAATCCAAACGTTTCATGAGCGAATTGTCAACGATTGAAGCGTAGTCGTCAAATTGAAAATCGGCATAAAAGCTTTTTATGTACGCCGCCGTACCGACAATGGCGATCAATGCAAAAGCAATGATATCGGAATATCGGGCAAAAAAGCGGCGTAGGTCGGAAATTAATTCCGGCGATAGTTCTATGATTTGGTCTTGCTTCAACTAAATATCCGCGGACTTACGTCCGCGGCCTCTTTGTGGTAACCCCTCGGCTCCCTCCTCGCTAACGCTCGTCGTTCGCCTAAGGTGCCCTTCGGCAAGCTTAGGATCGTTCGCCGAAGGAGTCGTGAGCCCGTCGAACGAGTTCGACGCCTCGATGTAGTGGTGAGCACGTCCCGCCAAAGGCGAGACGCGTCCCCGGCCCGCCAATATATAGCGGCCAGGGCGGGCGAACCAAATAATCCTTTAGGTTGGAGTCGAGGCCGCTACAATCTTACATCGCCTCGACAGCTTTTTGCATCAAGGGAAGAATTTCTTGCGCTTCTTCTTTTGTCAATCGGCCCAACTTGACAAATTGCCATTCTTCTGACTGATTTTTGTTTTCGCGGGACACCTGAAGTTTTTTAGTCCCTCCGTTGTAGGAAAATACGCCGATCGTTATCCGGCTATCGCCGAAATCTTTCGCTTCTTTGAACGTTTCCACATCGAGTGATTTGTCGTAGGGCATTGGACTCTCCTTTGTTTATGTTGTTTTCCGTCATCTTTTGCGTCGCGACAGCCTGGGATTTTTCATTTTATCGAACATCTTAAGGTCTTTCCCATTTTAATTCAGCAAAAATGTTATTGCCCTACACGGTAGCCGATATCCATCAGCGTCCTGACTAAAAATGATTTCAGAAACATAATGAACAAAAACGCGATAATCGGCGAAATATCAATGGCCATATGCGGCATAAGGCTTCGGATAGGGTATAAAATTGGTTCCGTCAGCCGGTATAAAAATTGCACGATTGGGTTGTAAGGATCGGGGCTAACCCAGCTGATCAACGCCCGGATCAAAATCAGCCAATAGAAGATTGTTAAAATAATATCGACGACATTCGCCAGCGAAATAACAAAATTTCCAAAAACAAACATATCCCAATCCTTTGTTCGGCTATCGTTAAAAAACTTTAAACAAATTGCCTTCGATAATACGCTGTTCGATTCGATCCAAAAGGCGTTTGGAGGTCCTGGAAATACGCTGCATTTCTTCGATAATCGAGTTGATTCCTTTCGAGGTTTCGGTCAGTGAAACAGCCGTATCGCCGAAAGATTCAGCCAAATCCTGGACATCCAAAGGATCCGCCCCGATAACCGGCCGGCTTAAATCCATTAATGGGACATTCGGTTCGGCGCTAATGGCAACAATCTTTCCGCCCAAAATCCCCTCCGTTTTAATGGCGACCTCGGTGGCCTTTTCCAGTTGCTTGCGGTAACGGCGAAATAAGTTCATCGTCACTTGAACCCCGCGGCCTTCAATTTTCTCGGGCACAAAATCAATTGCCGCAACGCTTCCGATATTCACACCCGAAAGGCGTATCGGGGCGCCAAGAGTTAATCCTCCCACCTCGCGGAAAAGAACTTTCGCCTGAAACTTCGGCTGGGTCATTCCTTTTTCGATTCCGATCGCCATGATGACAACTGAAATTAATAAGATCCCGATCACAAAAAATATCCCGGCATAAAGCCTCTTGACAAAATCCCGTTTTTCCATAGGCTTCCCCTTCTTGTTATTCGCTTAAAGTTTAATCAAAAAATTCCCTGATGATAGCATTTTGCGTTGTTTCAAATTCCCGGGGCGTGCCGACGGCCACAAGCCGCCCATCATGAATTAAAGCCAGGCGATCTGCGATGCGAAACGAATTTTTGACATCGTGAGAGGTGACAACCGTTGTTGCGCCGATACGCCGTGTAATATTTTTTATCAAATCCGAAATGTCATGGCTGCGCTGGGGATCAAGGCCCGAGGTCGGTTCATCGCAAAGAAGAATTTTCGAACCCAAAATAATTGAGCGCGCTAAGGCGGCACGTTTTCTCATTCCACCGCTTAACTCAACCGGATATTTCTCCTCAGCCTCTTTGAGGCCGACTAAGTTTAACGTATTTTTGACCCGCTTATTAATTTCATCATCCTTTAAATCTGTATGCTCTTCCAAGGGGAAAGCAACATTTTCATAAATCGTCATAAAATCGTATAAGGCCCCCTCTTGAAATAAATAACCGATGTTTTTCCGGACATTGAGAAGCTCCGTTTCAGTCAACCGGGTAATATCAACAAGGTCGATTTCAACTTTTCCCTGGTCCGGTTTAAACAGCCCAACCAAGTGCTTTAAAAAAACACTCTTTCCCGCACCGCTTTCGCCCAGGACAACCAATATTTCGCCGTCCTTGATTTCCAGCGAAATATCGTGCAGAATTTCTTGGCCATTAATAGACTTATGAAGTTGTGACACTCTAATCATTCGTTGCTTTCTTTTGAAAAAGCCGGTATTTATTTTTTGCGAAACGCGTATACAACTGGTCAAACGGTTTGACATCCGTATATTCGGCAAAAATTTGGGATCCCTGGTACTCGCCTAACGGGTACACTTCCGAATCCAGTATGTTCTCCACGCTGTCCTGGGGATTCCATACTCCGCCTTCAAACACAAGCGTCTCGCCGTTTCTGATCCATGCGGCTTCTGTAAAAGTATTGTTGGGAACCCAACCTGAATCTTTTTTGGATTCGCTGGCACATCCGCCAATATTGATCCCAATAAAAATAATCGACACGACCCTAATCAATTTCTGTTTCACCTCTACTCCTCCTTTTATCCCCAAAGCGTAAGAATGATTTTTGTCAGTATCGCGTTTGAAATGACAATCAAGATATATGAAAAAGCAACTGCCTTGGTCGTAAATTTTCCGACCCCCAGCGACCCGCCTCTTGTAAAAAATCCCTGATAACAGCAAATCCACCCGATTAAAAGCGCAAAGAAGAATGTTTTAATAAAACCGCTGAAGAAATCCACAAAATCAATCGCCATCATCGTCCGGTTGATATAAAACGATCCCGGAATATTGGCCTCGTAGACGCCGACACAATACCCTCCGGCAATGCCGATGATCTCGGAAAAAACAATCAAAATTGGAACGACAATGAGGCTGGCAACCATGCGGGGGACAACCAGAAATTCAATCGGGTCAACGCCTAGCGTACGCGTCGCCAAGATTTGGTCGTTGACGCTCATCGAACCTAATTCAGCAGCCATGCGAGCTCCCGCTTTTCCTGAAAAGATTAATGATCCGAAAACCGGGCTTAATTCCCTTACCAATGATAACGCGACCAAATGAGCCACGTACTCTTTTGCTCCAAAACGCTCCAGCAAGAAATACCCCTGAAGGGCTAAAACCATTCCGGTGGCAAATGATGTTAACGCAATGATGACAACCGATTGAATCCCTTGCTCGTAAATTTGTTTTAATACTTCTTTAATACGAATCCGCCCGCGAACAATACAGCGCAATACATCACCTAGGAAAAAAAGTGCGTTTCCCAACCCGGCGATAAACCCCATCATATAGCTGAAAAGATGATTCATTTTATAATTCCAGACTCATGCCGTCGGTCGCAGCAATGACCTCAATGCCACATTCTTTTCCTAGTCGTTCCGACAACTCCTCCGGCCCTTCGCGAATAATATCCCGGCCAAAATGCGTGAGAATCGCTTTTTTCGGGCGAATTGCTGAAATAATTTCGCCAGCGTCTTTGAGACTCAAATGATCGACGTTAGCAAGCGATTCGATAAAGACGGTGTTGATGACAACGATGTCAGCCCGGTAATGCTCCGCAATCTTTTGGGAAAAACGCGTATCGACAATGAAAGAAATTGTTTTACCGTGAAAATTAAATTTCAGGCCGTATGTTTCCACCGTATGAATGTGCCGGATTGGTGTTGAGAAATGAATTTGACCGACAGAATAACTTTTTCCTTCTTCAAAACTGACGATTTTCTCCGGGAGATTACGAAAATACTCGAGTAAAATCGATTGTCCGTTGAGCATATCCGAAGGAAGAAAAACGACTCCCCGCTTTTTCGACCCGCCCTGGGTCATCGCCTCAATCATGATGTTGATGTCATTGCAATGATCAATATGCCGGTGAGTAAGAATAATCGCATCCAGGCTCGACGGATCCAGCTTAGGGATTGATTGCAGGCAGCGCACCAAGCTCCCCGGGCCGGGATCAATTAAAACATTCGTCCCCTCGAAAGAAATCCATATCCCACCGGACGAACGCATTTGGCTAATGGTGACAAACCGCGCGCCCGCTGTGCCGACGAATTTGACAAAGTTCTTGGAAGCGTTCGCTACTTGCATAATCATTTCTTAAGCCAGATTTTTTCCAGCTCAGCGTTGATTTGAAATTCTAAAGCTTTAGAGATTGCCTTCCTCTCGCCTTCGTTTGAGTCCTTGACTTTGCGGTCACCGGATTTGATTTCCTGCTTCTTCACTTTTTCAAGAAAACCGGAAACGCTTAAGACCAAAGCGCCCAGCGCCCGGACGGAAAACTGCAATTCCCGATCATCGGTGACCACTATCGTTTCTTTTTTGCGTTTGCACGCCGCCACAAGGCTTTTGATTTTGTCATCGGCAGATTCCGCGTTGGAGAATATTACCTTAACCGATGACGGCTTTCCCGGATGGCTAATCCCTTCCTGACCGTCAAAAACAATCGTGACAGAATTATTACGGCTTCCTTGGGGCTTGTAAATTTCAATCAAACGGACCAAGCTCTCCCGGCCGCCTTGAAGCTCTTTTAAATTGAGCGCCGGAACCTGCTTAACAATGTTGTAGCCATCGAGAATATACCATAACGACATTGAAAAAATCTCTTAAGTGCCCTGCGGATCGGCTTTCAGTTGATCAGCTATTTTCGTTTTGCATGACAGAGCAACGATGTAAACTAGTCCGCCGATTAAACCCATCACCACCATAAATAGAAAACTCACCAAAGAAATACTGACAATAACCGACGTTTCAACGCCAACCTTGGCAAATAAATACGCGGCCCCGCCCTCTCGGACACCCAAACCGCCGATCGAGGGCAGAGAAGAAATGACGCATATCAAAGGAACAAAGATTAAAAAATAAATTAAAGGAATCTCCTGATGCAGCCCCTTGGCCACAAGAAAGAATATGCACGCAAGGATTGCCTGCGACAGCGATGAACACGCCACAGCCGCCAAAAGCGTTTTCGGTTTTCCCTTTAACAACACAATCGCAAAGTGCAACCGCATGAACGATTCTTTGATTTTTGGAAGCCTATCAAAAATCCGGCAAATAAAAGAAAATAGCGTCTCGTTAAATAGAAAAATCACAAGCCCACCGGATACCGAGGCTAAAATAGCGATAAAAATCAACAGAGAATTATCATTAACAAAACGGTATCCAAAAATAAATGCGACCAACGCCACCATGACAATCGAAACAAAACCGCTTAAGCGATCCGCCACAACCGAGGCAACCACCCTGGCTTTATCGGCTGTATCGCGAAATAAACCGATCGTCTTGACAACATCTCCGCCGGTTGAACTCGGCAAAAAGAGATTGAAGAACAGCCCGATAAAAAAACAGTTTGTCACGCTCGCAATCGAAACCTTCAATCCCAACGCCCGGATAAAAATGATCCAACGGATGAGCAATATGCCGTTGATAAAGGCAAACGCCGATGCAGCAATGCCGATATACCCAATATCCGCACTTTTAATAATTTCAAGCATTTTGGCGGTATCGATTTTGCTAAAGAGATACGTCATCAACGCACCGCTCAAACCGATGCGCAGCAACAAAGAAAGAAGGTTTTTCATTTTCTCGTTAAGTGCCATATGTTATACAATCGCCAGACATTCCCGGTAACCTTCTTCGGCCAGATAAGAACTTCTCACCAAAGGCCCGCTGGCCACATACCTAAATCCCAGTGACAATCCCGTCGCCTTGTAAGATTCAAATTCTTCAGGAGTCACAAAACGCTCAACCGGAACATGGCGTTTGAGCTGTGAAGGTGCTAAGTATTGCCCGACAGTTAAAATATCGCAACCCGCTTTCAGCAAGTCCTTCATTGTCGCCTCAACTTCGTCGCGCCTCTCCCCTAAACCAACCATCAGGCTGGATTTTACGATGATAGACGGATCCAGCTCCCTCATCATCTTTAATGTTTCAAGTGATCGCCGATACTCAGCCTGCGGACGGACTTTTTTGGAAAGCCGGGCAACCGTTTCGATATTGTGGCTAATGACCTCAGGCTTGGCGTCTATAACAATCTTAAGATTTTCAAATTTTCCGGAGAAATCGGGAATGAGAATTTCAATTTTGACCTCGGGTAAGAGATGGCGGATTTCAAAAATGGTTTTTGCAAATTGGGTAGCACCCCCATCGGGCAAATCATCGCGGGCAACGGACGTGATGACAACAAACTTTAAATTGAGTTTTTGAACGGCGTTGGCGACGTGAGTTGGTTCATGCGGATCGACAACAAGAGGCTTTCCGGCGGCGACAGCACAAAATCGGCAGGCCCGGGTGCAGACATCGCCTAAAATCATAAATGTGGCCGTTTTGCGCCCCCAACATTCGCCGATATTAGGACAATGGGCGCTTTCGCAAACCGTATGGAGGCCGGTTTCGCGAAAAAGCTTTTTCATGCCGCGAATTTTTTCTAAAGCGGGGATTTCTTGTTTAAACCAGGACGGCAGGCGATTGGTTTCTGGCATAGATACTTCTGGTTCTAGGGAGAGACGACTTCTTGACTCAGTTTACGAATATCCTTGAGCTGCCTTTTTAATTTCAGTTTCTGATACCAGCCGGCATAATCGATAATCAATTTTCCTTTGAGATGATCTGTTTCGTGCTGGATAACCCTGGCCAACAGGCCGTCGAACTCACGTTCAACTTTTTTATTATTCTCATCTAAGTAGTGGACAACGATGTTCTTGGGTCTCTTGATATCAACGAGAACACCCGGAATACTCAAACACCCCTCTTCCATCACCTCGGAACCGCGCTTCTTTTTGATCTGCGGATTAACAAAGGCCATTGGCCCGTCGCCGACATCGGCCACGAAAATTTGTTCGTTAATGCCCACCTGGGGTGCGGCCAGGCCGACTCCTTTGTGATCGTTCATCGTCTCAATCATGCTGGCAATTAAGATTCGCTCACTCGGCCCAACTTTTTTGACGGGGGAAGATTTTTTGCGAAGGCACGAATCGCCGTAAATCCTAACGCTGAATTTTGTTGTGATCATCGAGGTGAACGATTTTTGTTTTAAGGCTTCGGGCTTCCTTTTCCTCCGCAAGACAATAGCACAGGATAATGAGGGTATCCCCGATACATCCTGAGCGGGCGGCCGGGCCGTTCAAGCAAATCTCTCCGGCGCCCGGCCGCCCGGCAATGGTATAGGTTTCCACACGGGAGCCGTTATTGATATTGAGGACCTCGACTTTTTCTCCGGGAAGAATCCCGGATGCTTTCAGAATTTTTTCGTCAATGGTGATGCTGCCCTGGTAGTAGAGGTCAGCCTGGGTAACTCTGGCATTGGCAATTTTGGATTTACACAAAGTCAGAAGCATTATTATTCCCAATTCCCTTTGAGGCGGTTAACAAGCTGTTCTTTATCCATGGCTCCGACGACTTGATCGACAGGTTTTCCATTTTTAAAAACAATAATTGTCGGAATAGACATGACGCCATATTTGATGGCCAAGTCCTGGGCCTCATCAACGTTAAGCTTGGCAACTTTCAACTTCCCATGATAGTCCTTGGCCATTTGTTCAACGACAGGGCCGATCATGCGGCAAGGCCCGCACCACTCCGCCCAGAAATCGACTAAAACGGGTAACTGTGATTTCGTGACTTCCGACTCAAAGTTTTTCTCCGTAAGGTGCACTAATGACATCAGTTGAATTCCTTTCGCTTTAGAAAGTTATTTCTTAATCGGCACAATTCCGGCCATCTCGCCGATTACATTGACTAGTTCCGCACCGGCCGGAACAACAACTTTTGTGTTATCTTTGAGAGCCTTTTCAACCGCTTCCAGCTTTCTTAAAATTTGCGCATTGCCGACAAAATACTGGTTGGCGGCTTCATTGACGAGCTTGATCGCCAATGCCTCGCCTTCGGCCTCTAGAATCCGGGCCTGCTTGATCCCTTCGGCTTTCTTGATTTCGGCGCGCTTTTGCCCGTCGGCAACCGTTTCAGTCGCGGTCGCATAATCAATCGCAGCAATCTTTTCGTTTTCGGCCTTAACAACTTTATTCATCGTTTCTTGAACATCTTTGGGCGGATCAATCTCTTTTAACTCCGTGCGCACGATCTCCAGGCCCCATTCTGCCGTCTCCTTCGTCAGGATAGTATGAAGTTCCGCATTAATCCGGCCTCTTTCGCTGTTAGCGGATTTCAAGGTCATTGTTCCGATAATATTCCTCAGGGTCGTCCGTGCCAAGTTAACGATCTGATATTGGTAATTATTAACGTTATAAAGGGAATTTTTAACATTTTGTTCGTCCGGTTTAACCTTGAAATAAACCTGAGCATCGACACGGGCGTTCAAGTTATCGTTAGTAATAATCTCCTGCGATTCGGCATCAACCATTTGCTCGGTTATATTGTCAAGATAAAGAGCTTCGATGGCAGGGATAATCCAGTGAAATCCCGAACCAGCAAAACGATTATATTTTCCCAGCCTTTCGATTAAGCCGCGGTGAGTAGGTCTAATAATTCTGATCCCGGCAAAAAAGAAAACAATCAACGCAACGCCAATAATGATCCCTATATTCATCGGTCTCCTCCTAAAACGCCTTCCTGCTTAATGAGTAGAATTAATCTCTCTTATCCGTAAACTGAGTTTGTATTATATCTGGATTGGGTGTCTACGGCAAGGGGATTCTAAGGGTAAAATCGATGGCAAAACCGCTTAAAACTTATTTTGAATACCGGGATTTTCTGCGGGTTTTAAAGGGAGTTTGAGGCGGACGGCTACTGCTTTTATACGGGGGTTTAGAGTCGCCGGCAGATTGACCCCAAGGCTTTGAGCCGCCTTCGGACTTTTTCCAAGGTTTAGGCTGATCGCCGGTTTTCTTCCAGGGCTTGTATTCACCGTCAGGTTTTTTCCATGGCCGATACTCGCCAGAAGGTTTCTTCCAGGGTTTAGAATCTCCTTCAGCTTTCTTCCACGATTGAAACTGACCCCCTGTTTTCTTAATAAAATTCGACGGCCCACCAGTCTTCTGCCAAGGCCTGTATTCACCGCCGGGTTTCTTCCAGGGCTTGGAATCTCCTTCGGTTTTCTTCCAGGGTTTTGAACTTCCATCGGCTTTCTTCCACGACTGAAACTGGCCGCCTGTTTTCTTAATAAAGTTTGAAGGCCCACCGGTCTTCTGCCAAGGCCTATATTCACCGCCGGGTTTCTTCCAGGGCTTGGAATCTCCCTCAGCCTTCCGCCAAGGTTTAGCATTAAAACCATCATGGCTCTTTTGCCAGGGCTTGGCAAAACCTTGTTTCTTGTTTCCCTGAAAGGGTTTCGGCTGGCTTTTGGGCGAAAATTCTTCTTTAGTCTGCGGGCGATTTTCTTTGCCATGAGCGCCGGAATGTCGCATTTCAGTTTTTGACCGCGCGATGCTGATATCGAGAGGACGGCCCATGAAGTCTTTACCGTTTAAAGCCGTTATCGCGGCACTGCCTTTTTGGAAATCCGACATCTCAACAAAACCAAAACCCCGTGACTTTGTCGATTTCTTTTCCGTTACAATTTTGACAGAAACGACTTCGCCAAAGCTTTCAAAAAGCCCTTGGACATCAACCTGTGTTGCTTGAAATGCCAAGTTACCGACAAAAATTTTCATGTTTAGCTCCCGTAATAATTTTTAAAATAAACCGCAACGCTTAATCTTCATTCTCTTTTAGGTCTTCCAAAAATTCCCAACGCTCGTAGACCTGCAAAAGCTCGCCCTCAATGGTTTCAAGTTTTGATTTTGTTTCGCTGATTTCTTGCGGCGCTTTCTTAAAAAATGCAGGATCAGCCATCACCGAATAAAGCTCATCCTTTTGGTCTTCTAATTTTTCAATTTTTCCGGGAAGAGAATCCAATTCCTTCAATTCTTTAAAAGAAAGTTTGCGGGGACGGGGTTTTTCTTTTCTTTCATTATCATCCTGACTATCTTTTTTTGCTTCTATTATTTTTAACTTTGATTCTTTAACATCGGGGGCCCGTTGGCTTAACCAATCGTCATAACCGCCCGGGTATTCATTGACAACACCGTTGCCTTCGAGGGCCATTGTACTGGTGACAACATGATTGAGAAAAGTCCGGTCATGCGTAACCAGCAAAAGCGTGCCGGAATACTCCAAAAGCAATTCTTCCAAAAGTTCCAGCGTTTCAATATCCAAATCATTGGTCGGCTCATCCATAACCAATACATTGGATGGTTTTGTAAAAAGCCTTGCTAAAAAAAGGCGGTTACGCTCGCCGCCGGAAAGGACCTTGACGGGTGTGCGCGCCCGATCGGGGGTAAAAAGAAAATCGCGCAAATACCCGATGATATGCCGCGGCTTGCCGTTGAACATAATCGTTTCGCCGCTCTCACAAACGTTTTCGATGACTGTCTTCTCTTCATCCAATTGCTCGCGCAGCTGGTCATAATAAGCGACTTCAAGATTTGTTCCCAGGCGCACCTTGCCTTTTTGCGGCGGCAACTTTTCTAATAACAAACGTAACAGCGTTGTTTTGCCCGATCCATTGGGTCCGATCACGCCGATCTTATCCCCGCGCATGATCTGGGTTGAAAAATTTTCTACAATTCGAGTTTCGCCGTAACTGTATCCTAAATTGGAAACCTTGGCGACCAAATGCCCGGAGCGCCCGGCTTGCTGTGCCTTCATGTTGACCTGGCCAATAACTTGCCGCTGTGCTTTTTTCTCTTCGCGCATGCGTTCGAGCGCTTTGACGCGGCCCTCGTTACGGGTCCGACGAGCTTTGACACCCTGACGAATCCAAACTTCTTCCTCGGCTAACACCCGATCAAATTCCGCGCGTTGCGCCGTTTCCATATCCAAGGCCATTTGTTTACGCACCAGAAATGTTTCATAATCACAGCTCCAGCTAAAAAGTTTTCCGCGATCGAGCTCAACAATTCGCGTGGCCAAATTACGCATAAACATGCGATCGTGGGTCACTAAAAATAATGTTCCCGAATAATTTCTTAAAAATCCTTCCAGCCAAGTTATGGAATCAATATCAAGATGATTGGTCGGTTCATCGAGAAGAAGGATGTCCGGCTTGATCACCAGCGCCTTGGCCAAGAGCACCCGTCTTTTTTGTCCTCCGGATAAATTTTCAAAGTCAGATTCCGGATCAAGCTTCAGCTGAGAAATAACATACTCCACCTGATTATTGATATCCCAGCTCTCTGTCTTTTCAATTTCCGACTGCAGTCGGTCCAGCTCATGCATTAATTCCGCCGTATGCTCGGTGTGCAAACGATGACTGACATGGTGGTAGTCTTTCAATAGATCACCTCGCTTGCCCAAACCTACGGCAACGATATCAAAAACATTTCCTTTGATGTCTTGCGGAATTTCTTGCGGCAGATGCGTCACTTCAATACCCTGTTGACGGATTATTTTTCCGTCATCAACACCGACTTGGCTGGCAATAACTTTCATTAAAGTTGTCTTGCCGGTGCCGTTACGACCCAAGAGTGCGACTCTCTCATTGGATTCTAAATGCAGTGTCAGCCCGTCAAAAAGTTTGGGGCCGCCAAAAGCCAACGATATGTCCTGTAAGCTGATAAGTGCCATAAGGGGTTAAGTGTACACTAATGCGGATTCATTGGGAAATTAATTTTCGGGGGGTGCGCGTTAGTGAATTAAGATCCCGCGCCCCGTTCGCAAAGCGAACGGGGCGCGGGATAAGTTCGTGCAGTCACTTATGTCGCTAATTTCATTCGCTCCATAAGTGACGCACTCATTTACCAATCAATCGGGAAATAGTCTTTTAAGAATTTGCCGCACCAGTGCTTGCCGGTTAAGATCCCGTCAAAAAACGGATCGCAGACTCTTGCCGCGCCGTCAACAATATCCAAAGGCGGTTGGAAGTCATGCATTTCCTGCTTTCGCAAGGAAAGAGCCATGGGGTCTTCATCGGTCACCCACCCGGTATCAACAGAATTCATATAGATTCCGTTCTTTACCAAATCGCTCGCGGACGTATGAGTCAGCATATTCAAAGCCGCCTTGGCCATATTGGTATGCGGATGGCGGTCTGTTTTCACAAACCGCAGGAATTTCCCTTCCATCGCGGAAACATTGACGATATGTTTTTGCCCGGTATTTTGGCGCTTCATCATCGGTGATAATTTATTGCACAAAACAAAAGGGGCAATCGCATTGACAAGTTGAAGTTCAAGCATTTCAGCCGTCGGGATCTCCCCTAAACGCAGCCGCCAGCTGTTCATTTCGCGTAAATCCACTTGTTGTAAGTCCGCATCCAATTTTCCTTTGGGAAAAACCTTTTCCGCGGGTACCGTATGGTCGTAAGCATAGGGAATCTGCGAAAGCCTTGCCGAGGCAAACAACCCGATCCCGGGAGCTTTGCCATTCCAGGTAATCGGAAGCGTTCCATCCGTTGGCGTATGGTCATTCGAAACGGCCAAAACCTTTTTCTTGCACTCCTCAAACGGACGAAGAAGCGCTTGAACCTCCTCCGGTAAGTCTTCGAATTTCTTATTTTCGTTTTCCATTAAATGCGCATAAAATCCCGGCGGCCTGCGAACCGTTTGCGCCGCGTTATTAATCAAAATATCCAGGCGGTCATAATTCTGTTCAATAAAATTACAAAAGATTTCGACGCTGGGCGTGTGGCGCAAATCCAATCCGTAAATATGCAGCCGCTGGCTCCACTGTTGAAAATCATTTTCGCGGGCATAACGAAGCGCGGAGTCAACCGGAAAACGGGTCGTGGCAATGACTTCGGCTCCCGCGCGCAGCATCATGAGTGTGGCTTGATAACCAATCTTGAGTCTTGAGCCTGTGATTAAAGCGATTTGACCGTTAAGAGGCGCCGTCTGAAAACGTTTTGCGTAATTAAATTCCGCGCAACGCGGGCACATGGCATCATAAAAGAAGTGGACCTTTGTAAACGCGTCTTTGCAGACATAGCAATCCCGGGGAGAAATAAGTTCGGGTCTTTCCTGCGTGGAATGTTCATCCTGACTAGCAATCTGTAATGGCGCGGTAAAAACTGCCGCTTCGCGAGCGCTGCGAATCCCGGTTTCAGCCCTAACACGGCGTTCATAACTAATGATTCTTTTTTTGACAACTTGATTTCTGTCTCTTCTGCGCTTGATGATCTCATCGCGGTTAGGACGCGAGATCTGCCCGGCAACGGTCATCAGGGCAATCTTTTGCTCTGTCGTCAGAAACGCCAACTGCCCGCTATTTTCGACAAGATCTCTGAGCATATCAATGCACTTTTGGATTTCTTCGTCGGAGTATTTGAGTTCGGAAATTTTTTCGGTTTTATTCATCTGTCGTTAAGCGGCTAACCGCCATGAGGTAACCTTTAGCTCTTTCAGAAAATTTGTAGTGCGACATTAGCTCCCAAAATGCCCTGCCGTGATTTGGCTCTAGCAAATGCGCCATTTCGTGAATTATAACATAATCCCTGACCCACTTTGGCATTAAGCCCACTTTGTGCGATATGCGAATGTCCCCTGATTTGTAAAGACAACAACCGAATTTGCTGTTGTGCTTGATTGAGTATTCAATGGAATGAATTCTTAGCTTACCGGCAAAATATTTTTGGTTTAGCCTGTCCGCAATGTCTTCGAGCGGCTCATTTCTTTCCAAATCGTCTTTAATTCTTTTTTTTTCGAATTTGATTTTAAAATCGGCAACGATTGTTTCCAATCGTTCCGGGGAAAGCGCGGCGGGGGCATGCACCAGAAGCGTATCTTTAACCATTCGGGCGCTGACGGTGCGCCTGCGCCTTCTGCTGCGGATAACCTGAACGTCCATTTTCTCCGTATCCTAACCAAAAGTTAGAATGAGGTTTTTGTTACCTACAAAATATCCGAAAGTTTCAACAGAGCCTCTTCAATAGGCAAAATCGTGATGTTTCCCTCATAAAACCGCCGCTTGCCGCCATAAAAAAAGAAGGATTTCGCTGAAGGATAGTCTTTCTGAAATATCCTTAAACCCCGAAGCATGCTCTCCGAAATTCGGCTCGTCCTTTTAACTTCAAAGGCCTTAAGCCCACGGGTTCCGTAGAGAATAAAATCAACTTCCACGCGATTAGCCGTATGCCAATAATACAAATCATATCCCAATTTCAAACAATCGTTGACAGCTTTTAGCTCCTGAAACACCAATGTCTCAAGTGCCATTCCCTCAATCTCTTCCGGAGAATCTAAAGGCCCCGATGGCCTTAGCGTCCTATAGATGCCGACATCAAAGAAGTAGAATTTTTGGTGCGCCGTCATACGCCGTTTAGCTTTTTTGGTAAAAACGGGCACCTTGTATCCAATCAGGAGGTCTTCCAGAATCGAGAAATAATTTTCAACAACCTTGCGCTCAATACCGCATTCACGGGCGACGGATGATGTATTAACAACTGACCCTTGTGAAAAACTGGCCGCCTCTAAAAAACGTGAGAATGCCCCTAAATTCCTCGTCAGCCCCTCCTGCTGGACTTCCTCTCGTAAATAAGCCTTCACATAACTCTCTAAGTAGGCTTTAGGATCCGCCTCCTTATAAACGCTGGGAAGCTGGCCAAAAAGAAGTGAATGTTTGAGACTAAAATCTTTTCCTAATTCAAGCGCAGTCAGCTGATGAAAGGGATAAATTAAAGCCCTGCCCCCCAAAAGATTAACTCCCTTCGTTCTTAACTTCCGTGCGCTCGATCCCGTCAGGACAAACCGGTAATGATTTTTCTCAATAAGGCGGTGAATTTCATTAAGAATCTCCGGGATGCGTTGAACCTCATCGATAATGATCCAGTTCTTAAAATCCTTAGGAATAAATTTTTCTAACCGCTGAGGGTTGGCTAAAAGGTCGTTGTAACTTTCTGATTCAAGAAGATCAATAAAAATGGCATGAGGAAAGGCGGTTTTGACCCATGTGGTCTTCCCGGTCCCCCGCGGGCCAAAGAGGAAGAAACTTTTATCTTTAGGAGGGGAAATTATTCTAGAATACATAACTCCATATTACATACTAAAATGGAATTGTCAAGCACAAATTTATGTGACAGGGGGCAGCCCCGCCAAAGGCGGGGCTGCCCCCTGTTTCAGTTATTTTCTAATAATACTTTAAAATAATCTATATCGTATGAGCCCCCAAAAAAGTAGCATTGGCGGCCACCAGTGTATTTTTCGGAACGACGGCTCCCGCCGCGATCACGGCATGATCCCCGATTTCTACTCCGGGCAAGATTACAGCGTTTAATCCAATAATCACATTTTTCCCAATTTTGACTTTTTTGAGTTTTAACCCGCCCTTTTCAAAGGAATGGGCAATGATCGTAGCGCTGCCGCCAATGGCCGAGTTATCTCCAATCTCGAGCAATGAGAGATCTCCGACATTTTTTGAATTGATCAGGACGTTCCTGCCGATTTTCGCTCCCATCAACCGGTAAAATAAAGCGCAAAAGGGTGTTAACAAAATTAAATCCAAGAAAGCGACTTTTACAACCATAAAAAATGCATTAACGAAAACCCATTTGAATATTTCCAGCGAACCAACACCAAATTCTCCCTCTTTGAGTTTTAACCGAAAAAGGATTCTAACGAGGCTAACCAGAAACATGAGCATAACACCGGAGAAAAAATATCCCGCCACAAATCCAAAACAAAAATATAAAATCCTGAATGCCCCGCTTAAAAGGGCCGTATAAATCCAAAGCTGGTAAAGAAAATACACACCGGGAAAGATCGATAGGCCCAGAATGACAATGCCGATACTGTACATAAAAACAGTAAAAAGGATTGTAACGAATGTTAACAGAAGATAATTGCTTTTCTGAGATCCCACGGTTATTCTCCTGCTCCGCTTTTTTCTTCGATAGCGACCTTGCTAACGTCGGGCGTGTGCGTGTCGAGTTTACCTTTTTTCAAGTCTTCCTTGGTTTTCTCAGCCAGTAAGCCATACTTTTTCTGAATCCTCGTCAAATCCTCATCTGTAAGCTTTTCAATATCCATCATTTCGTTATGGGCGCCTTGAGTAGCGCGGATGATTTCATCAAGTTTGAGCTGAATCGCAATGGTATGACGGCTTTGACTATTTTGAATGATAAAAAGCATGATAATAGAAATGACCGCTGCTAAAGTGTTGATGAAAAGCTGCCATGTATCGTTGAAATGAAGCGGCAGTCCAAATAGACCCCAAACCAAAATAATCAGAAATGCCAAGAAGCACACAACCGGTTGCGCGGATTTGTTGGAAAGCCATTTTGCGACTATCGTGAAATATTCCATCGTTTTCGTTCTCTTACTCTTTTACTTCAAAGCTTCACAGTAAAGTTTCCCTAAATCTGTCTAAGCATATTTTCATAAATTGATCGGGGAACGCATCAAACATCCGTTCTGCATGGCCGCCGTCTTTCATAATGGTCAGAACCTTGGGCCCCTTTGCTTTGTAAAATAAAAACTGACTATGACGCAGCTTTACTAGCCAGTCTTTTTCACCATGAAGGAAAAGAATCGGCGTAGGCGATATTTTATCAACGATATCGCGGGGCCGGATCTTTTGTAAGGCCGGGCTGCCCGACCTAACACCTTTGCCCCGCCCCTTGATCCCAAAATTAAGCATGAGATCTCTCCACATATCTTTCTCCCAAAAACGGAAATCAATCCTTCCTAAATCTGCCGGAGAGCTGACAGCAATCACGCTATCAATGTTCTGATGGCAACTGGCTTCAATCAATGTAATCGCCGCGCCGAGCGAAAAACCGATCACACCGATTTTCGTGTAGTGATTTTCTTTCGCGTAGGAAGTAATCGCCCGCAAATCTTTTTGTTCATGCGCTGTCCACGTAAACACGTCACTACTCTTGCCATGCCCTCGAAAATCGAACACGATCACATCGTACTCTTTACTAAATGCGTCCGTCATCTGTCTAAACAAAACCGTATCCTTGTTATTGTAAAAACCGTGCGCAATAACAACAACTTTGGAAAACCCTCCTTTAACATGAAAGAATGCGATGCGCTTCCCATCCTCAGTCATCACGTAAAGATCAGGTTCACTCTCTCCCTCCTGCTCCTGCGGAGGAGAAGGCGCCGGTTCTGTAGTTTTCATCGTCCCGCCAAGCGGGGCTACGGCTAGATCGCCGATCGCGCTCTTAGGAGGAAGGTCTTCACTTTTCACCGTCGTATTGTTAATCTTTTTGGGTTCCGTTTTTTGAAAATTTCCTTCAAAGATTGATGTGATTATAGATTGAATATAATTTTTGTAAATATCCCACTCAGCTCTCAGACGCCAGGTGAAGAGATACTGCGAACTATTTCTTTTCCCCACGGAAATCGATTTTCTTGATCTCGCGTCTTCATAAATGGCCAGCATGCGTTTGGCAGAGGCACTGATCGTGTATTTTTCTGCGGTCGTTCTTGCGGCCTGCTTTATGGTTTGCGTTTCTTCGGGAGAACGATTTAAAACCCACCATAGTGCCTCAGAAAAGCTGGGTTGATCCATCTCCATGAGCAATCGTCCATTGCTGCCATCTTTGACCATATCCCGCGCTCCGGGCGCATCCAACGCGACCACCGGAGCACCTGATGCCATGGCTTCAATCAAGACGATGCCTTGAGTTTCACTAAGGGAAGCAAATGCGAAAACATCCATGGCAAAATAAGCATCAACCAAATTCTGGTAATGTAAAACCCCGACTAAATGTACTCTTTCTTGAAGGCCGGCTTCTTGAAAGGCATCCTTGATCATTTTCTCTGATGAGCCTTTACCAACGATCAGGGCATGGACTCTTGCGTCTTTTTTTAACACTTCAACCATGCAATGGACCAGAAAGTCCAAATTCTTTTCCGATGCCAGGCGCCCAGCATGTCCGATCACTAAGGCATCGAGAGGGATATGATTCTGCTCGCGAAAACCTTTTCCATCACCTTTTGAAAAACGCTTTAAATCTACGCCTGTCGGGACAATATCCATGGGCGTTTTGACACCTCTTTTAAGCAAGATTTCCTGCACGCTTTCACAGGGCACGATCAATCGATCTACGAAATTGGCATATCCGGCAGCCAGCTTAACCATAAATCGTTTGACTCCCTCATTCTGAACCGGCAAATCCTGCGTGTACTCCTCAAACATCGTATGATACGTAAAGACCAGCGGTATAGCGTGCTGCCGGCTGAGGCGCAGGGCAAAATCTCCCATAAAAAACGGACAATGGCTGTGAACAATATCCGGTGAGAACTCTTTCATTAATCGCGTTAAAAGTCTGGAAGTCGGGAAGTTAACGGAGAAAATAGTCTTGTTAAACTTTTGGAAGGCGGGAAGACGAATAACGCCCTGTTCCTCTATCGGCGCTCCCTCAAAGGTCGGAGTAACAATTAAAACCTCATGGCCTAACCTCCGGAATTCTTCGCTAAAAGAATAAACCGATTGCTCTAACCCTCCGACAATTGGAAAATAGGTATTCGTCATCATGAGAATTCTCATGCTTTCTCCCTGCCTGCCGGCAGGCAGGCTTTCAATTCCACGAGCGCTTTTCTGGCCGCAACACATATCGCATCGTAACCATTTGTCGCACCCATCGCCAACCCTTCTTTTTCTAAATCGTCGGGCAAAAGCGGCTTACCGAATTTCACTTTAATCGGATAGCATTTGGGGTACTTTGCCGTACTGGGCCAAGCCTGATAAGCTCCCTCGATAAACACAGGCACGAGCATTGCTCCCGTCTCCTTAGCCAAGACACCAAAACCTTTTTTAAATTCTCCAATTTCGCCGGTACTGCTACGCAACCCTTCCGGAAAAAAACATAAGCCTTTGCCATTCTGCAATACAAAATAACAGCCACGCAACGCCTCCAGAAAATGCGTTGAGAAATCAAAGGGAATAAATCTTCCCATCTTGACCAGATTTCTTAGAACGCGTGATTTTGTAAATGGCTGAAAGAAATAAGGCCCAAAGACAAAATAAAAAAGCTGAAATACGGGCCGGCGCGGCAGGCAAGCGCCAATGGCCGGCCCATCGAGAAAACTCGTGTGGTTTCCATATAAAATATAAGCGCCGTCTTTGGGCACATTCTTTTCTCCCTCTGACTTGATATTGAAAAATAATTTAAAAATCAAACAATCGACAGCCGTTATCGTGAATCGAAATAACCAAGCGAAGTAACCGGTACTCAATTCGAGCATTTCCAGGTTTTCTTTTTTGGGTGGGATATCTAAATGTTCTTTCCAGTAGTCCGGCCCTAAAGATGCCCCCTGATCTTCCTGAGGAATATCTTTAGCGACTATTAACGCGTCCGTTATCCCCAGTATAAGATCTTTGACACTAAAAGCTTTCGAAAGAGCCTCATCTTTGATATCAGCGCCGAAAGCCAGCTTAAGGCACGACAAAAGCTCTATCCTGCCTAATGAATCGATACCAAGGTCCAGCTCTAAAGAATCTTCAAGGATGATGGATCTCATCATTCCGCTTTGTTCCTTGAGGGACTCCAAAACTTTTTTACCGATCTCAGATTCGATCAACCGGAGATCCTCTGCCGAAAGCTTTCCTGATACCGGAAGAGCCCCTTCTTTTCCTGCGATCACTCGAGGTTCATAAATTTTCTTTATTTCCTCTCTTTGTAACTGACCTGACGCGGTGTGCGGCAGATCCTCGAGAGAAATCGTGAAACCTTTGAGTCTTTTATAAAAAGGGAGCGCCTGCGAGGCGTTATCAAACCTCTCCTGAAGGACGCCGCGCAAATTTACTTCGTTGAATTCCCGGAAATCATCAAGATTTGGCTGGATAACAGCCCAAAGAACTTTTGATTTCTTAACGCCGTGCATTCCGGAGACCGTAAAAACACACATCGCTTTAACCGGAGCAATCTTTGTATAGATTCCTTCAATCTCTTCCGGATAAATTCTTACTTCCGGATTCATAACAATAAAATCGTCAAACCGAGGTGTTATAGTTTCTGTCATTTTGCCGCCTCAAGATGAGTTTCATTCAATTCAAGCCGTTCAGTAAGTTCAAAAGAATTTGTTCCGGGCAAAATTCGCACACTTCTAAAGCCTGGCAATTGAATGTCAATGAGCGGTTCTTTCGTAAACCATTGCCCACGCCAATCAATAAGGATGCTTTCCCCTTTGGGTTTTATAGAAATTTGAATATCCCCAAATCGTGTTGGCGCGGGACCGAAGGACATCATTTGTTGTTCTTCAAGCCAGGCCCGAGGAATTCCGGAACATAAAATCAACCGGTCATTCTCTTCTCGAACAAAACAATTTCTGATCATGAGGACCCATTCCGCCGCAGCCCAGACATGTTGTCCGTCTCCCATACATCCGCCTGCGGTCCGCGGATGGATCGATTCAGGCCATTGCCCCGTCGGTGACGCTAACTTCGCTACCGCTGTCATCAAATCAAAATACCGGGGATCCCCCGCGCGTAAAAGAACTTCTGCCAAATGTAACGTCAAATACGGATTGATCCCTGAATGGGTCATGTCGTGAAAAAATCCGCCATGGACTAAACAATTTTTCATCAAAAAATCAACCGTATCTAAAACCCTTGGATCATCATGTTCAAAAACACGCAGCGGGTAGCTCGCAGCCAAAGATCCGATGGCGCCCGTATCCAAGCGCCGATAAGGAGAGGCTGGTATCGCAACCTTTTTTAAACGCTCCTCCGCTTTTTTTAAACTTTGATTGATGCTCCCCAGCAACCCGTGTGATTTTTTTTCAAAATTAACAGCCCCGTCATGATCTTCGTAAGTTTTGCACAAGAAAGCCGCTGCCTTTAATCCCGCAACAGCCCAAAAATTATCCCAATAATAATAATCATTCGGACCTAAATGTTCGGCGCTAAATCCCGGAGGTAACAATCCGGCATGGGAAGATTGTGAATGGTTCGGCAGGCGTTTTTTACAAATCCACTGGCCCGCCTTTTGGATGGATTCTTTCCATTCTTTCGGCGGAACATTTCCCGTCATTTCACAATACTGGCGCATAATCCACAGGGCCTCGCCGTTAGAATCCCATTCCCCTTCTTGGGAAAGAAAATAACCTTGGGCTGTTTGGCGAGCGCGAAAACAATTCAAAGCCCGTCGGACGCGGTCTTTTAACCCGACACATAGCAAGGCATTTAATATACAAGCGGCATCGCGAAACCAAAAACGTCGGTAAATATATGGCCCGGGATAAACCTCCTTGGGAGAATGCAAAACCATGGTGTGGATAGCCGCTTCATAAAGAAATTGAAAATGCTTATCGGGAATTTGCAATGAACACGCACCTTGAAGGCCTTTTTTCCACGCTTTGTAAGCCGTTTCCTGATCGTCGTCATTTATTTCTTTTTCAATTTTGTTTTTTGTTAGGGGCACCGTAATTATAATTTCTTTTGATTCTCCCGTTTCCAATCGGTATATCGCTGCTGCGCTTGCCATGCCGACCTTGCAGGAAATTTCTTTTCCACTTTCATTCGATTCCAAACGATTATAAACATCGCCTTGTTGGTAATTTGAAAACGCCCATTGGTCCGGAGGTTTGTCAAAGTTGACAAATTTTTCTTTGTTAACTTGCCAGCCCAACGAATTATCAAGAAGAGATATGTTATTGATAAAACTTACCCCCTCGGGGTTATAGGGCCTCAAAGAAACAACTAACCGCGCCTTGACGCTGGTGGATCCTGTGATTTTTATTTGGCAACGAGGCGATTCGGCAGAACCGATAACTCGTGCATTTAATCGAAGTGTTAATTGGTTAAGGCTTGATTCGGTTATTACACACAGATTGCCATTGAGGACCAATTTTTGTGATACGTTGGGACACTGCGACGGGATAAGTGCTTCTCCCTCGATTGGCATAATCCAGGCATCAATAGACCAACCGTCGTAAAAAGGAGTCACTAGGCCACGAGGATCAACAAGGGGAAATTCGGCGCCATCGGGAACACCCAAAGCCGTCCAATTTCTATGGGTCAGATTAATTTGGGTTAACGAAAAAGACCGCGGGATAAAGGCAACGTTGTGGGGGTCATATTGGCATTCCACCCAATACGGCCAGATCCAATCCAGATTATGTTGGATAGCCAGGCTGTTCATTAATCCCCGCGCATGTAAGACAACACCTGAACGCAACAGTTCGGTTGGAGCTGAAACCTCTGAAGGTTGCGCAAAATTCTGTAATTGAGAGAGAACTTTGATAGGATCTAAAAACCCTTGCCGGCGCGCCGCATCGCTGACTAAAAATCTCCACGGAAACCACCTCCACCACATAAAACAAATTTTTTCCTTTAACAGAGCTCGAAATACCCACCATTTGCAGAGTAAAAAAGTTAATATACCCGTTACCATCGAAGCCGTGAGTAAAGCGGGGAAAATAGCTCCTGGCCAAACGCCGAGAATGCCTTGATTTACCAAAATATTTATTCCTAATGCCAAAACATTGACGACCCCATAGCGGCCCACTTCAGCATACGATGAAGGCTGGTTGTATTGAAATATCCAGAATTTATTAAATAAATACGCAACAATACTCGCGCAGGTAAAAGAGATCCCTTTCGAGAAACTGAAAGGTAGAAAATTGATTAAAAAATAATAAATACCGAAATCCGTTGCGCCGATAAAAGTCCCCGCAATAAAAAATCGGATCATTTCTTTTCTTGTATTCATATTTGCTTTTTAAAAGCGCAGTTTTCCGGAGCGAATGATTTCTTCAAACTTTCTTGCCGATTCGCGAACCGTTCGTTTTTGCGTCGAGTAATTCACCTCAATTAGCCCAAATCGCGGGACAAACCCATCGGCCCATTCATAATTATCCAATAGTGACCAATAAAGATAACCGATCACAGGCGCTCCCTTCTTGATTGCTTGAGCCATGGCTTTAAGGTGCTCAACAATAAACTCCGACCGTTCAGCATCATCGTTCGTAGCTATTCCGTTTTCGGAAACTAACAGGGGCAGTTGATACCTCGAAAAATCTTTTAAGAATGTGCGCAACCCTTTCGGATAAATTTCCCAGGAAAGAACATTGTCTTTTCCCATACGCTGGTTTTGTTTGACAGATGCCGCGCACACCTGCCCTAAAATTCCAGGAAATCCAAAACCGTGGTGACGAACAAAATCTCTCGTGTAGTAGTTTAGGCCAATAAAATCCAAGGTATTGGCTTTGGGCAAGTGAATGTTGAAAAGGCCGATACAACGGGCCTTTCCCCGAACCAAGGCTTGCACAAATAAATGATTAAACATCCAATGCCTCAAACGCATCGCGATACAATCCAACAACGAAAAATCCGAATAAGCTTTAAATATCAGCACGTTTTGGGCAATTCCAACCCGAGGTTCCTTCCAATGGTTTTGGGCGTAGGTCTCTTTAATTCTTTCGTACGCCAGAACATGCCCAAGTAGCAAATTTTCAAAAACTTTAAACGGTTCTGTATCGGATTTTATCCCCGGCGGCCATTCCCCGGTCGTATAACTTTTATACGTGTACACAACAGGCTCATTTAACGTCATCCAATAACGGACATCGCCGCCTAAAGCCTCCGTCACTTTCTGGGCGTATCGTGCGAATAGTTCCGGCGTCTTCGCTGAAGCCCACCCACCTTGGCGCGCCACCCATAAAGGAAGCGTAAAATGATGCAGCGTAATAATCGGCTCCATGCCTTTTGATTTCAGTGAGCGGATTACTGTCGCATAATGATCAAGAGCGACGCTGTCGAATTGGCCCTCTTGAAGCTCGATGCGGCTCCATTCAATGGAGAAGCGGTGGGCGTTATGACCTAAAGTTTGGGCGAGCTTAAAATCATCTTCAAAACGATTCCACTGATCACAAGCTAAGCCGGAACGTGCCTGGGGAGGCCGGGTTTGTTCCCACTCCCACCAATCGTTATGGGTATTGTTTCCCTCAACTTGATGAGAAGATGTGGCGGCGCCCCACAAAAAATGTTTTGGGAATATAAATTCCTGTGATGTCGTTTCTTTTTTTGTGATGATTGACGACTCGTTATTTCTTGCCAATTAAAAAATAAAGTATCATACCGACAACGGGTAAAAGAAGAATTAGAACAATCCACAATATTTTTTTACCTGTATCCATCGATGTTTTAAGAACATCAAGGATGGCAATTATATCCAATACCAAGATAATGAGACCTAATATTCCGCTCATACACCCTCCTTTGTCCTCACAAACTGCCTCGGCCTACTCATTAATTTAATAATTCGTGAACCTTCAGCCTTTATTTGCTGCCACAACGTGTTCCAGCAATCCGTTTCTTGATCAATCGATTGCGTTCCAAAATTATTTTCCGTAATCGCAAATAAATTGCCGTTCTTTTTTCCCGCTTGATTTCGTTTTTTTCTGTTTTTCATAGCTAATACCCTTGCATATTATTTTACCGTTACTGACGTTGTTTCTCCTGACGGTCCTTTGAAGGTCACGGAATTTTCTTTCTTTTCGCATCCGACAACGACAACCATAGCGACCAACACCAACAGTACGAGCATTTTCATTTCTGCACCTCTCTCAATGCCCCCCTAGGCCGTAACGACTCCTCCGTCCCCTACCGTCAGACGGAGGAGGTTACGTCAAATCTAAGTAGACATAATTTTTCGGCCGGCGAGACGATTCTTTATTTTTCCGCGCCCACCCGGTGCTTTGGAAGCCCGTCGTTTTGCTGCTGTCATTCTTCCCCCTCGACTGATCTTTGCCATTTTTCTATCCCCCTTTATTGTATAACGGTTGTGGTTGTTGTTGTCGTTGTCCTTGTTACTCTCGGTGAATACAATGTAATGTACTGAGCCTGCCGTTTTCCGTCTCTCACCGTGAATTCAACCTTCACCAAATCACCCGGTTTTAAGTTCAATTGAACGGATTCCTTGCTTGGGCTTCTCATGGCAATGAGGTTTTTGGGTTCAAAAACAAAATGGGATAGATGACTCTCTCCCACTTCGCCGATTCCTGGCCTTTCTGATAAGGAAAGCGTTCCCGCCGGGGCATCGATAGCCTCAATCTCGCCATAGGCTTCTTGGAAATCAGACGTCGGTCTAAGGTCAGCCGTGATTTTTTGGACGATCATTTCTTCTTTACCATTGATAACGTCAATTGTGACATGTTGGCCTGGATGTAAATCTGCGATGGTGAGAAATTTTTTATCCGCAGGATCATTGACCCGGGTTTCATTTTGATTAATTCTATACTCTGTTATTTCTCCCATACCTGGGGATATATCGTTTTCGAGTTCCAGCTTGCCGAGTTTAAGATCAATCCAGGTAATTTCTCCTGACACGTGGCGCACATCCGCGACCTCAGAAGCGCTAGCCGAAATATCGGTAAATAATACGACTGCCGTAACCGCGACAATCACTTTCAAGTAATCTATTTTCATGGAAAATGTTCCTTTCGTTTTAGAACTTTAGTTTAAATTGCCCCATACCATTGTCCTGAGCCACTTCCTCCTTCTTTATTTCTTCCGTCTCCTCCTTTTTAGCCAGCCTTCTGGCTTCGCTTGCTCTGATAGCTTTGTTTTTTCGGTTCTTGAACACCTCCCCATCGCGTATAAATTTTGCGTTAAAATCGGCACGCTGATACGCCGATAAGCTAAGGTAAGGTTCAGCTTCCCTTTCAGCAAAACTTAATAC
Organism: uncultured Planctomycetales bacterium; assembly: GCA_964515035.1. Lineage (GTDB taxonomy): Bacteria > Omnitrophota > Gorgyraeia > Zapsychrales > CAZBRU01 > CAZEUO01. The sequence continues at coordinate 24,974 of CAZEUO010000001.1, read as the reverse complement.
AGGACTAGAAAGCAATAAAGAGCACACAATAACTGTCATTACTTTTTTCATGTCTTTCTCCTCACTGGAGATTTATCAATTGACGGCATCTCTGATGGAATCCGCCACATTACGGCCTGCCGATTTAATTTCTTGCCCCGCGTCTTGAAGCGTTGTTTGAACGCTCTGTCCGGAGCTTTGAAAAATTGGCCGGTCTCCGGCAATAGCCCAAATAAGGAAGATGACTATGCAAAGTGTCAAAACCCCCGTAGGCGCATATCCCCACGACTTGCTGTAAGGCCAAGCGGGTAAAATTCCGGCAAGAAAAACGACCAGTATTATTAATAATAAGGTTTCTGTCGTCATTTAGTTTCTCCTTTTAACGCATAACGGCAATGCGATTATCCTGTGTTCCCGGTAAGATTTGCGCGAACTGCACCAACATCTCATCGACAGATTTTAATTTATAAATCTTCATCTTATCCTGGTGCAATTTTAACTCGTGTCCGGTTTCTCTTTTGATAGTTCTTTC
>CAZEUO010000001.1:10116-24453 GCA_964515035.1 uncultured Planctomycetales bacterium | reverse complement strand
TACTACGCTTGGGATCGAACTTGACCTGTTTGATATCCTTTAATTCCAGCGCCCCTCTTGATGTTCCGGGAAGATAAATCGTCCCGTTATTAAAATCAACAGCAAAGGCAATGATACCCGGAATTAAGAAAAGCAACAGCCCGAGGCCGTCTAAGACAGCAACCCCTGCATCAATTTTTCCGCTTTTTTGCCCTTTGCGCTCAGGGTACATAATTGTTCCACAACCTACCAATTGGAAAACTAAGACAGCGCAGATTAAAACATGTAACGTATTCATTAGCGTCTTGATCATCATTCCTCCTTTATTTTTTTGCGTATACTTTAACGGCTTGGCGAGAGTATTCATACCGCCCTTTATCTTCAACTCTTTCCTCCAATTGCCCGAGAAACGAAGACAATTGCTCTAAATGCTCTTGTTCATCGCTGATGACACTGCGAATTTCCCATTCAAGTTTCTCGAATTCATACTGCAGCTCTCTTCGATACCACCCGACTTTATTACGTATCAGTTTATAAAAAGCGATGGCTTCTTTTTCATCCCTGAGATTAATTTCCATAATTTCATTTGCGGCTTTGACCTTATGCGTCTTTTCGATGTTAGCCAAGATCGATGCGATCATTTCGGCGCGCGTGGAATACTGGATTCTCGCCGTATGTTCCAGCTCAAGCGCTTGATTCAAGATCTTTAACAGATCTTCTTTTACTCTTTCCATGAATGACCCTTTCTTTCTAACCTTGATTAGGCAATCTTATTTTTCCTAAACCTTAATCCCAGCAACCCTAATCCTAAAAGCGACATGGTGGCGGGTTCCGGAACTGCTGAAACTTTGCCATTTTCATCAATCTCAAGACTGCCGCTGTAGCCATGGCTATCGCAGATAGCAGAGATGTCGTTCGTATCCATTGTCACTGCGCCATTAAGCGCAATGGCTCTTCCGCAAAGAATGTCTGCGTCGGTTGTCAGGGTAACGCTCTGATTCGCAAGAATATTACCAATAAACGATGTATCTGTACCCAGAGTCGCAGAACTGCCGATTTGCCAGAACACGCCATTATTCGAACCTGAATTGATCAACACAACCGATGAAGCGGAGGCGGTTGTGAGAGTACTTCCAATTTGGAAAACCCAGAACGCATTATTAAGGCCCTGGGCATCAAGGGTGAGTTGTCCCGTCAATTGCGCCGATGTGAGAAAATAATAGACGCCGGATGTGAGTGTGCGGTTGCCCAGATCTTGGCCAGTCAGGTCGCTCGTGAACGGCATATTTTTAAGACCATTCCACGCTGCGGTGGCATCATTCCAAGCCTGAAGCGACACCCCATCAGGTCCATGTATCGTTCCATTGACGATCCCCGGTGGAAAGCCAACGATCGCACTCCCTGGGTAAACACCCAAGTTTCCAGTGATAACACTAGGGCCAGTATTGGTCACCGTTGAGCTACCCAGGACTGCGAAGCTCTCCGCCGTACCGAGAATAGCAAACCCCGGTGTGGGGCTATGAAAAAAAGCGGTTAATGCAACTACTATGGCTAATGCTATTTTCTTAATCATTTTATTCTCCCTGTTTCTGATCTAGAAACCTTCGTCAAAATAGTGCCTCAATCGTGTTTATTTTTTTGACGAAGGTCTCCACTCATTATTTTGTTTCTTCGTTTTTGGCAAAAGGCTCTTTAACGATAACTTTGATCCCATCAATCGTTCCTGTTGCCGCATTCTTCACTTTATTCCCGGCCTCTGTACTAATCTCATAGGCCGCTTTAATGGCCCCTTTAGCAGCCGCAGAGACTGCCTTTTCGGCATCAATACCCATATCTTTTGCCGAATGAATAACTCCTTTTAATAATCCTGTCGTTGCCGCAACAACGTCTCCTCCTGCATCTAAGGTGGTTTTGATAATCGTGCCGGATAACGTTACGATCGCTGAAAAGGCTTCCTCACCCGTTGATTTCAATCCCTTGAGTATTCCAATAACAAGGCCCTTGACGCCTTCTTCTACATTCTTTCCAGTCTCAACAACACCATGAATAGTCGCACTAATCACATCCTGTATCGACTCAATCAATGCTGCCCCGGTTTTTCCTGTTTCTTGAACCAAATTAACCACCATTTCGCTGATTGTATCAACGATGGTATTAACAATATCTCCTGTGCCTTTGATCAAGCCCACGATACTGCCTTTCACTAATTCCGTGATCCCTTGCGCTGTAATAGTCATATCCGATCTCCTTTATTTTTTTATGCTATTTATTAATAGCATCTTCGTATATATTTCAATTACTGTGTTAGGTAATGACTAGCTCCAAGGCCCGCCAAGGCAATAGCTCGGCGGGCGATAGAAAATTATGCGGCCACTACTCTTCTTCCAAAAATAAGAAAAATAGCAGATAAAGCTAAGAAAACAACAAATAAAACCTTAGCGATATAAATGGCTGAACCCGCAATGCCGGTAAAACCAAACAACGCTGCAACAATTGCGATTACAAAGAATGTAGCTGACCAATATAACATAGGACCCTCCTTCCTAAAGTTACCCTAACCTCTTAAAATACTTAACCACCAAAAATCATCGTAAATACGCTGCCGATAATGATAAACGGCAAAGCAATAACATACCCTATCGCATGGAAAGTGGAGCTGATAATTCCAGGACTTTCGGCCTTTGTATCCGTTGTTGTGGTGGTCGATTCACTCGTTGAAGTTGCTTGTTCCCCGACATTACCTGATTCTTCGCTTGAATACGTCACCGTCGTTTCTGTTTTCGTTGTTTTTTGCGTACTGGCACAACCCGCTCCAACAGAAACAAGCAAAATGGTAATGAGTCCTAAACAAGCGCTGCTGATAAACCAGTGTTTTAGTCTTTTCATTTTTATCTCCTTATTAAATTCCACATTATGATTATTGGTTCGGCAACATTGCCGGCGTTTTTTGCTGCTTGCAAAAATGTTCTTCCGTGAGTTCAAAAGCACGGCGCATAATCAATTCTTGCGCATTTTTGCTAAGATTTTCGAAGGCAATTCCAAGTAAAATATGAGTTGGCTCAGACTTGCTCCAGACAATACGGCCCACAACGTCAAAACTTTCTTGATTTGCAAAATGGATTTTTAATTGAACTCGATTACGCACAGGAGAATTACTGAAAACAAAAACGGACACTCCATCCAAACTCAAATCTCTGGTGTGAGACCGGAAATGGACCCCGTTTTCTTCGCCAAGTTCAACGCGTTTATTGACACTCCAGCGCGGGAAATATCTTTTCTCATATACTTTTGTAACTTGAATTCTTTTTACTTCTACACTTTCCAATTCGAGTGTCATAAGCGCCATCGAAACATCCCTTTCTGTTGACAATTGTCTTTCTATTTCAACAACGAACCCTTCTGGATTTGGTCCTTACGGATATCGTATTCGTGTTGTGTGATCTTTCCGTTTTTCAGATCTTCATTTAACACCTTCATTTGCCGTTCAGCCTGGATTTCATATCCGGCCCCGGCGCCTACGGCTCCGACACCTGCACCACTCCAAAAAGCTCCGCTGCATCCCATAACAGTGATACTCAAAAGTAACACCGACAAGCCCAGTAATTTTTTCATTATTGCTCTCCCTGATTTTATTAACATGTCGTTAATCATTATGATCTACAGTTCTTTGAATGCTTCCCCCGGCGTTCTCGACATCTTGTCCTGCACCTCTCAGCATGTTGCAGCCCAAAACTGATGTCGTTAAAAATAGGGTGGCAAGGATTAAGTAAAAACTATTTTTCATATTATTCTCCTGTCTTGATAAGTTGGCTTGTTCGTTCAGTTCTTTTTCCATGTTTTGTTTTATCATCATGGTGCCATTCTATGGGGAAGGCAAAATTTAATCAATTGTACCGGGGTATAACCCTATTAATTAAATCAAACAGCTCTTGGTCATTAAATGGTTTTTGTAAAAAACCCACTGCCCCTGCTTTTAAAGCCTGTTCCTTAAGGCCGTCATCTTTATCTGCGGAAATAATAATAACCGGAAGCTTAGATCCTGTTTTTATAAGTTTTTGTTGTACTTCCCACCCGCTGAGTCCCGGCATGTGAATATCTACGATTAAACACCCGGGAACGCCATTGGGCACAGCACTAAAGAATTCCTCCGCACAGGAAAATGTCCTCACCTCAAACCCGAAAGCATTTATCAGGAATTTGAGCGCGCGACGCACGGATTCATCATCGTCCACAACGTAAATTTGTTTCTTACCTGTCGACGTTTTGTTACGCTTCGTAAGTTGTAATTCCTTTAACGGCATGATGGTATTGTAGAACCTCAAAATTGGTTTTGTTTCCAGCTAATCACCCAAGGCAGACCGACCTTTTTCATAATAAAACCGATACGAAGTGGTATAGAGTTAATATTGACGGCTTTCGTTTCTTGAATTTCTTCCGATTTTATTGGCCCAGCCACTTCATAGGACATTTCCTCGTGACGAAATGACGCTGCGCCATGTGCTTTGTTATAAATTTGTTCTGCCCTGTTTTGATGATGGTGCTTTGACATTGTTTTTCTCCTTTACGGATTTACGGGAGGCAGCATACCCGGCCCTTGCCTTCCTTTTTTACTTGATCTCCGGTTTTCATGATCCGACCACTGTGATTCTTTTTCTTAAGAAAAATAACCCGGCTGCTGAAACTACCAAAAGAAAAAACAACAGCTGCGTAATGCTTCCGATTGAACTCGCCATTCCTGCGAGTATCATCAAGACGGCAATAACAAAAAATATGGCAACGAAATTCAATTTTGTACCCTCTTTTCTTTATTCTTCGTGTCTTGTCTGCCAAGCGGTAAGCCAGTCATCCGTCCAGTACCCAAATACTCGACTTCTTTTTTCAACATGATTTTGTGTCACTCTGTGAATTTCCTCATGCGAAAGCTGTTGACTGACGGCATTGTAGGTAATCGTTCTTTTTAATTTATCGTCTCTAATCATTTTTTTCCCCTCCTTACTTGTGATTGCTGAGAGCAATCGTGAAACATAATTTGATAATGGTATTGTAGGAAGAATACTAGAGAATGGTCAATTGTACTGGGGTATAACCCTGCCTGCCCTGGATTTTGCAAGAGATAGGCTCGGTTTTTACCGACGAGACAATTAATTTTATTTTTGGAGTAAGAGGGAAAGAATTAGTGCTGGAGGGGGGTAATGCCGGCTTTTTGGGCGAAGTGGATGAGTTCGGTTACGGTTTTTGCTTGCATCTTCTGCATGACCCGGCCGCGGTGAACTTTTATTGTCTGGAGGATAGTCCCCCGCTTTGAGGCAATCTGTTTATTAAGCATCCCTTTGGCTACGAAACGGAAAACTTCCAGTTCTCGCGGCGACAAGGTATCGACGCGTCGCTTGATTTTTGTTATCTCGGCTTGTTCTTTATTTTGAACCTTGCTTTTTGAGATGGCGAGCGTAATGGCATTAAGCAGTTTCTTCTCCGTAAAGGGCTTGGAAAGAAAATCAATGGCTCCCGCCCTCATAGCCTTCACACTCATTGGAATATCACCGTATCCGGTGATAAAAATAATAGGCGTGACGATCCCGCGTTGAGCCATTGCTTCCTGAAGGGCAAACCCGTTGATATTCGGCAAGCGGATATCCAGGATCAGACATGACGGCACCATTGGATGCTTAAAGGCTAAAAACCCTGCTGCACGTGTGAACGTCTCAACCCTAAACCCGTTTGATTTTAACAATAAAGCTAGGGCCCTGCACACTGAGACATCGTCATCAACGACATAGACGATGCTATGACCGCTCATTGGACGTCCTTTAAATTAACGGGAATTGTGAAATAAAAGGTTGCGCCGCGATCAGAATTATTCGCTGCCTCTAAACGGCCGCCATGCGCCTCCACAATGGAGCGGCTAATGGATAACCCCATACCCAAACCGTCCGGCTTGCTCGTAAAAAAATGGGCGAAGAGCTTTTTCATATTTTCCGCTGGAATACCGCATCCCGAATCCTTGACCTCCACCATAATCATATCGGTATCTTTGCGCGATGTCTTAATCATCAGTTCACGAGAATCACTGCTCGCCTCCATCGCTTCTAAACTGTTGCTGATAAGATTCAAGAGCACCTGTTGCAATTGTATTCGATCACCCTGGATAAGCGGGAGTTTGTCATCCAACTCGAATCTAATAATTTTATTCCTTACAGTGATATGGGCCATAATAAGTGAAACCGTATCGTTAATAAGAGAATTGACATTAAGGGCCTCCAAGGTGGGCTTGCTCTTTTTTAACAGTGACCGTAACCGCCGAATCACCTCAGCAGCCCGCTGATCATCATCAATGATGTACTGCAAGATTTCCTGTAGTTGAGGCTCCCTGCCTGCAAACATGCGTTGAGCGGCTTGAGCATAAGAAAGAATGGCCGTCAAAGGCTGGCTGATTTCATGAGCTAACGACGAGACAAACTCCGCAAGCTTTCCAACCCTCGTCACATGCAAAAGCTCCTCACGCTGTTCCTCAATCTCTAAATTTCTCTGCTTCATCAATGTACTATCGGTTTGAATCCCCACATAGTGAGTGACGGCACCCCTTGTATCTCGTACCGGGGCAACGCGCAGTGAACTCCAAAACTTTTTGCCGTTCTTTTTGAAATTGAGCATCTCCCCATGAAAAGATTTTCCCTGACGTATGGTTTGTTTTATTTCTTCAACGATACGCAAGTCAGCATCAGACCCATAAAGGTGAAAATAATCTTTTCCAATGACCTCATTCTTCGCATAACCGGTGAGGCTCTGAAAAGATGGATTGACATAGATAACGGGAAAGTTAGGCTTCTTAGCATCGATAATAAAAATACCGTCCAAGGTCGCTTCCATCGCCTTGGTCCGAATGTGTATTTGTTCTTCTGCGAGTTTTTCCCTATTCGCCCCAAGTTTTTCCCGATCGGCCCCAAGTTTTTCCCGATCAGCCCCTAGCCTTTCCCTATTAGCCCCTCGCCTTAATTGCCCGTTTCTTATTTTTAACTCATCCGTTTGCAGACGAACTTTCTCTTCTAAATTGTTACGGGTAGTTTTTTCCGACAACAACTTTTTTGTGGTTTTTCGTCCGCCATTATTTGGGCGGATGAGGATCTTTTTCAGAGCTCTGGGGCGATTGAATACGGTGGTTTTTTTATTTGAATTTTTCATTTTAGGGCGTTCCCTAATCTTTATTGTTTGGTTTATTATACCTAAGATAAAGAGTTTCTACAATTCCCTTCCTACGCTGCCATTTTAGCCGCGCCATCGTTACTTTCTGAGGCAGAATTGATAAGATCAACCAACGTTTGGCCATTAAACGGTTTTTGCAAAAAACCCGCAGCCCCGACTTTTAAAGCACGTTCAGCAGCATTATCTTGTTTCTCGGCAGAAATAAAAATAACCGGACGTTTCGATCCGGAATCATGAATTATTTTCTGCATGGCCCACCCGTCTACTCCCGGCATATGAATGTCGAGAACTAAACATCCGAGCGTGCTATTGGGCACGGCGTCAAAAAAACTTTTTGCAGAATTGAATGTTTGTACGACAAAATCAAACGTCGTTAAAAGAGTTTTGAGCGCACGGCATACCGACTCATCATCATCCACGATATAAACATTTTTTTTGTTTGAAGGCATTTCACTGCTCCCCTTAATTAAAAACTCATTGATAGATTAGGCACGAAGGATCATCAAAAAAACCAATTAGAATTATAAATAGCTTTATGTAATTATCATACGAAGGATAAAAGAAATCAATTATACCAAGGTATAATAAGCTTTCGCGCCCTATGCCACAGAAAGTAAAACAGTTTTAAGAAAAATTGCGGACAAAAAACTTTCCTTCATCAAACCGCACTTGCGAAATTCAACATCCTGGCCCAGCCGGTTTACTTCAGTAATTTTGCGTCCGGACTTTTTGGCAGCGGTATGCGCCCACTCTTCTAGCTGCGGACGGGAGATCAAACTTAAGTTCGTCGAAACAAAAAGCATGCCCTCGCGGGTTAACGCACGAAAACCTTTTTCAATCAACAAAGGCATGTCTTTCTTGACGCTAAAAACTGTTCCTTCAAACTGCGAAAATGACGGCGGGTCGAGAATGATGATATCAAAAAGATTGTTCCGTTTGGCAACCCGCTGTAGATAGCGAACAGCATTATCGCGGACAAACTCGCTGCGGCCCTCATGCAGATTGTTGAGACGATAATTTTCTTTCCCTTTTTGAAGGAATTTCGCGCTGATATCCACATTGGTCACGCGAGAGGCGCCGAATTTCCGGCAATACACCCCAAACGAGCAGGTGTAGGCAAAACAGTTTAAAACCGCACGGCCCGAGGCGAAAGACGCGACGAGTTTGCGGTTTTTGCGCATGTCCAAAAATAATCCCTGATTCAGATGGTCATTGAGATCCACGTGAAAACGCAAACCGTTTTCTTCGATGACTGTTTGGGAATTTTCCTGACCGATCGGCACATCAACCGCAATACGGGACGCACTGCGGGTACCGGACACGGTTCGGTCTTTGAATATCAGATAGGCAATTTCAAAATGTTCCCGCAAGGAATCGCTGATCGTCTTTTGGTGGGGATGCCAGCGGGCATCTAAGAGGTAAACCACGAAATGTTTGCTGAAGCGGTCAACGATCAGCCCCTTAAGGCCGTCGCCCTGGCCATTAACCAAACGCATGGCATTGGTATTTAGCCTTAAGGATTCACGATAACTGAACGCTTGTTTCAGCTTTAGGGAAATATCTGCGGAATGATCAGGCATGAGGCCATAAACAACAAACTTCTAACAACGCTTATTAGCGGCCGCTATCTTTTCGTTTTGAATAGCACTCTTTGCAGTAAATCGGACGGTCGCCTCTCGGTTTAAAAGGAACTTCACATTCTTTTTTACAATCTGAACATACCGCTTTATGCATTTCGCGCGGCCCACCAAATCCACCTTGAAAAGCCATTTTGACTCCTTTTGTTAGCGCTTCATAAAAAGCGCCGGGTTGATGAGCTATTATATCCATCCATTATTCGAAACGCAACCGAAGATCCATTATCTTATCTTTTTAGTTGCAAAATCCGAAACACCACATCCGCAGACACAGTCAGATGTTTTAACACTCGCAGAACCTCTTTTGCCTTCTGCGATATCCGAAAAGCATGCGGAGTCATCGCCAAGAGATCTTCAATGGCGGAATTATTTTTAAGTGTCACAGAAAATTTTAAAGATTCCTCGCATTCCAAAATATACCCGCTCTCCGTCGCTTTTAATAACGACGGCGCCCCGCTGACGTTGACTGCCGGCAAAATATTTTACCCTAATTCGATGAGATGTCACGACCCAGGATCAACTAACACCACGCGCCCATCGTTGGATTGGACCGCTTTAAAATTTTCCCATACCGGAAAGCCAAACATGGAAATAATAAGATCCACACTCCCCGGCGCAAATGGTAATTGTTTGTTCCCCGCCACGGCCCAGGCAATATCAGGAAATCGTTTCGCGGCGGCTTTGACCGCCCATTTTGAAATATCACACCCTGCCAACTCGAGTTTTGCAGGATAGTCACTCGCGGCCGCAAACTTGCTTAATTGATGCAAATAATAACCTTCGCCGCAGCCGGCATCGATGATCCGCAACAACGCTTCATCTCCACCTTTTGTTGCCGCTTCACCAACGATTTTAAACAAACGCTCGGCAATCGGCGCAAAAAATCCGCCGTCCAAAAACCGCCGCCTGGCGGCAACCATATCTTTCTTGTCTCCCGGATCGAGTGAGGCCTTTTGCTGTACAAGGAGCAAATTGCAATACCCCTCGCGTGCGATGTCATAAACATGCTTCTGGTCGCATTGCAAAGATTTTTCTTTTTGAGTCAGCGGCCGTCCGTCCACCGGACAAACAAAACTTTTCAGCGCAGAAACGCTCAATCACCCTCCCTTTAAAATGAACTCCAGCCGAATGAATGCGTACGATTCTACCAAAATAAAAACCCCCTGGAAATTATTTATTTACAGGGGGCTAAAAAACCGGGGGTCAGTTCGTGACGAGTTTAAAACAATTTTATTATCACCTAACTACTGCGGCTTTGAACTTTAAAAACACAATAAATAAATTTTTGCTCCGAATGCCAAGGGGTCATATGGGTTTCTTCTGCGCTTTTTACCAAAACAAAATGATTACCAATTTCTTTGCTAAGTTTTTCAGAATTATACCGCTCGACATCCAAACCGCTGCATTTGGGCGGACCTTCCATGGCAAAAGTGGCAATGATAACATAGCCATTCGGTTTAACCGCCTTTGTCATGGTTTCAACATATTTTCTTCTGTCCGTGGCGTCGGTAAGAAAATGAAATACGGCCCGGTCATGCCATAAATCATATTGTTGCGGCGGTTCGAACTTTGTAACATCCTCCTCAATCCAGGTAATTCCTGTAGCTTTTTCGCCAAGCCTTTCTTTCGAATACTGTAGTGCTTTTGCAGAAATATCCAAAACTGCAATATTTTTAAACCCTTCTTCAAGTAACTTATCCGCTAAAACAGACGCTCCTGCGCCGACATCAATAACCCTCCCCATTTGATTGATGCCCATTTCTTCTATCAACGCCAATGAAACGCTTGCCGTTATTTGATACCAGCTAACCTGCGCAGGCCCTTTCTCGTTGTAAACTTTTTCCCAATGTTGTTGAGGATTGTAATTCATTTTGGAAAGAATACTTGATGATTTTCGAACTTTCTGCAAACATTTTATTCGTAATAATTATAGAAATCAAAGGGTCTGTTGCTTGGCGAAAGTCAAATCTCCGATGTTCAACTGGTTCAATTAGTTGCAAGAGTTTACATACGCAAAAGGAAGAAACGTGAGATATCTATTGACCTGCCGTTTCCTGACAAATAAATACTAAGGTCCCATACAGTTATCCAAATATTCCCTTCAGCCCACTTATAATCGTTTCAAACGGCACGACATCAATTTTTTTATGTAGTGCATAGCGTTTTTCACCCGGGTAAATGACCGCGATGCGTTCAAGCTTGAGATCTTCTAACGCAATGCGCATTGATGGTGTCATCGTTGGCGCGTCCGCGCGCTTGATCTCAACACCATACATCCTCCCGCCTTTGTTAAATACCAAATCAATCTCCGCTCCTTGATGTGTTGCCCAAAAATACGGATGATCTATTTCCAGAATACGGATCAACTGCTCAATCACAAACCCCTCCCACGACGCCCCGCACGTTTGATGACGCAGAATCTCCGCTTCGGTCTTTAATTCTAAAAAGGAATTCAATATCCCTGTGTCACGAATATAAACTTTGGGGGCCTTGACCTGGCGCTTTTTAATATTCACATGCCAAGGGTGCAGTTGACGCGCCATAAACACACCTGTGAGGATATCCAGATATTTCCTGACCGTCGGCTCTGAAACTCCTAAGGAAGAAGCGATCGGTGCTGCATTCCATATCTGCCCGTGACTGTTGGCCAGCATTGCCCAAAAACGATGTAATGTCACGGACGGCAGTTCAATCCCTTGTTCTCTTAAATCACGTTCTAAAAATGTCTTAATAAAACTTTTTCGCCAGGTAAAACTATCCACATCATTCTTAGCTAAAAATGATAATGGGAATCCTCCCCTCAGCCAAAGCTGAGAGGCTTTTTTCTGACCAACTTCCAATAAATCAAACCCACCCATCTCGATTAATTCCAATCGACCCGCGAGGGATTCTGAGGATTGCCGTAAGAGGTCTGGCGAAGCGCTTCCGAGGATTAAAAATTTCGCTGGCAAGGGTTTACGATCTAACAAGACACGTAAAATAGGAAAGAGATCCGGGCGTTGCTGAATTTCATCGATAACAACTAACCCTTTTAAAGGCTCAAGCACTCCCCTCGGGTCAGCCAGTGCAATGAGACTGCTTTGATCCTCCAGATCAAAATAATTAGGCGAATGAATATCTACCAGTTCCCGAGCCAGCGTTGTCTTGCCTGACTGACGAGGCCCCAAAAGTGCCACAGCCCGGCTTCGCTCAAGTGCTTTTTTAATAAAGTCTATATACCCACTTCTCTCAATCATGATTGAACTATACCATGAAATTCAAAATTGTCAATTTCTTATTTCATGATTATAAAATCCATGAAAAAGCCCTATTCCGACGGTAAATCGAAACAGGGCTTTGGGTCGCCTTTTGGTTTCGTATTGGCGACAAGCAAGGGGTGGATGAGGGGATTTGAACCCCCGACCCCAAGATCCACAATCTTGTGCTCTAACCGAACTGAGCTACATCCACCATTACCACAAAGCTTTTATCTAGAAAAATGTGGTGGCCTTGAGCCTCACTGCACTCTGAAAGAATGCAGTGAGGCGAGAGGCCTGGCCACTTCAGATCCTTCGTCCCGCGTCGCGGGACTCAGGATAAATTCGCACATATGAGTTACGTCGCCACCTCTTCCGTAACTCATGCGCTCATTTAAAGAATGGTGAGGATGTCCTGGCTTCCTTAAATTTTTTTAAAGAAAAGTCAGGACACCCACCACTACCTAATACTCGCAAGCCTTACTGGCTTTTTCAAATCAAACAACCCGCTAAAAATATTCCCCGAAAACGAAACCGAATCCATTTTAAAGCTGTCCATCTTTGTTTTAAAGTTGAATTCAATGGCCATGCCTTTGGCCATCGATTGCAAACTACCCAAAATTAACTCCTCGGTAGAAAAAGAACCGGAATCGTTTTCTTTTTTAAGATCAATGGAAAAATCTTTGACTTGAAGCTTTCCTTTGACAGTCATATCGTTGTTTTTTGATTCCAAATCCATGGTTAAATCCGCCAAGAGGTTAGTAAAATCGCTTTTGATGATACTGCCGTAAAACGGCGTAAAGGCCCGCCCGTCTAAATCTTTTATTTGAAACTCCCCCTTCATATCCTTGCGCGCTAAGTTCAGCCAGCCGCGGCTGATAATTTCTCCGGCAGGCGTTTGCGTTTTCGGTATCACAACTTTCGCGTTTAAATCAAATTGGGTTTTAGTCGATTGGGCAACCAGAGACAGATGCCGCACATCCAAATCGATATCACGCACCAAAACCTGAAATTCTTCCGCTGCGGAGTGGTCAAAAAAACTGACAGTCCCGTTTTTAATAACCAGTTTATCAATGGAAAGCGGTAAGGTTTTTTTGCTTTCCGCCTTTTGGGGTTCAGCAGGTGCGGGTATAGCCGGTTGAGACGGCTCAGTCTTTTGGTCGGGCACCTCCGGCGCCGCAGGAATTTCAGGTGCCAGCGTAACAGGCACCTCAGGTGGTACATCGCCAATAATAATTGTTTTGTCCTTTAACCGGTGAAGCACAATTTGAGGCTCATGAAAAATAACTGAGGAGAATTTTAAATCGTTATCCAATAGGTGAAGAACACCTAAGCCAATAGAAACTTCTTTAACGGAACCATAGCCGTCGACAATGAGATTTTTGATGGAAATTCCCAAAGGATACAAGACGCGGACACTACCAATATCAACCCGTCGCTCAAACGCCTCACTGAGCTTATCGATGACAATTTGCTTGCCTTTGGTTTGGAAAAATACAAAAGCACCAATAAACAGGATTGTCAACACAACAATAAAACTGGCGATGATTTTAAGAAAAAATTTCGTATTTATTCGCTTTGATATATTCATCTTTCGTTCCGTAAATCCCCTCTTGTCCTCGTTTTATGAACCATGCGGTCCCGCACCAAAAATTTGACTAGAAACTAAATGACCCCGGCACGAGTCGAACGTGCGACCCTCAGCTTAGAAGGCTGATGCTCTATCCAACTGAGCTACGGGGCCAAAATCTTAACATTGATTCCTTTCTACCCCTGAAGATCTCTCGCCCTTTCGGGCTCGAGATAAATTCGGCCGTAGACTTATGTCGCTTACAGCTCCATAAGTCTAGACCTCATTTAGCTACGGGGCCGTATTTTATCATGGCATCAAATTTTTGGTGCGGGAAAATTGTCGTCAACAACGGAGGTATTATAACAGGCACATTAAAATTGACAAGGACGTTTCAGTTAAAGAACGAAAAAAGGCAATCTTTCGATTGCCTTTTAGCCCGTGTTTTCTTAAAGAATGCTTTCAAAACCGAAATTATTGTTCCTTGGCCATCATTTGCTGCAAAATGATCACAGAGCGCTTGAAACCTTCTTCATCGCGTTTCGCCTGCGCTACTTCAACGCTCTTTTTGACTAACTCAATAGCCTTGGGGCGATCCCCTAAAAGGTCATAACATCCACCCAAAAGAAGAAACGCTTCGTTATTGGTTGGCGCGAGATTCGTTACAGCCTCGAACTGTTGGAGAGCATTGTTGTAGCTTTCCAGGCGCATAAAC
>CAZEUO010000001.1:0-10106 GCA_964515035.1 uncultured Planctomycetales bacterium | reverse complement strand
TGCCCCAGCGCAAAATGGGCCTGAACGTTATTGGGGTCCTTGGCGATGATTTCTTGGAATAACCGAACGGCCGCGTCATAATTCTTTTGGGCCAGCAAACCTTCAGCCCTTTTAACAAAATCTTCTTGAGAAACCCCAGCCGAGGGATTCACGGCATTGGCATCCGCCTGGCGAGATCCACACCCATGACACAAAAACGCCAAAACCAGCGCACCAAAAACAAATGTCATATTTTTCATTTTATTCCTCCCAATGATTTCAACGGTTCAACCACGGTGCATTATAGTGAACGTCGCTGGCGATTGCAAGAAAATTAAATCACGGCAAAAATTCATATTTTCTCCGATATTTTGTTTGCAATTCCCCAGGGCTTCTTTTACAATAAGTTATGGATAGGGCTTTGGTGCTTTTGGTCTGTGTGTTCCTTCTTTGCGGCTGCCAGGCGGTTGGGAACGTTTCTTCGATTAGCCAAGAAGAGGACACTGTCCGAGAGGGCCCTTTTGAATTCCGCTACCCAAAAGACTGGAAAATCAACGCCGAAGAACGTCAAATCCAACCCTCGCAGAGATCAACTATTTTAAAGTTTCGCCACCCAAAAAACAGGGATTGTTACATCTTGATTGAAATCATCAGCATTCCAAGCGCCGGCAGTTCGTTTACTCTCCAGGATGCCATCGCCATTCAAGTGAGATTCTTTAAACAGATTTTTAAACATGACGGTTACGGCTTTAACTTCCGTACCACGACGACTTCCCTTTCTGGCCAACCGGCTGCAAAATTAATCATGACCGGCCAAAACGGAAATATCAAACGCACAGCCGTCGCTCAAATCGCCTCTTTCAAAGACCATTTCTACGCCATCACCTACCAATGGTACGACCCTTGGGGCATGGCCATCCTCAACCGGCTCGAGCAAATCACCGGAACTTTCAGATTCGTAAAATAGTCGAATGATTTAACGCAGTGATTTCTTAACGGAAGGCACCCGGTGGGATTTACCGTCAATCGCTTCGGAAATTTCGCTGACTCTGTTTTTTAAAAGCAACGACTCCGTCAGTTGTTCGGCTTCTTTTAAATCGATGACCGCCAAAGCAGTCTTAATCTTCGGGATATAACGGGAATCAACGCTAATTCGCCGCACACCGATTCCCAAAAAGTAGGGGATAAATTTTTCATTGTGGATCATGTCGCCGCAAATCGACACATCCTTTTGGTGAGTATTAGCCGCATCCACAATCTTTTTTAACGCCCTTAAAATCGAGGGATGGTGCGCCAAATACAAATCGGCAACCTTTTCATTCGTGCGGTCAACGGCCAGCATGTACTGGATAAAATCATTTGTCCCAATCGAAAAGAAGTCTGCCTCCTGTGCCAAATCATCAATAATCTCCAAAACCGACGGTAACTCAACCATCATGCCGACCGGAATATTTTCCATATGGGGAATTTTTTCTTTCTTTAAGTTGCGGGCGCATTCCAAAACCACATCGCGCGCTTCCAGAAATTCATCAAGCGAGGAAATCATGGGAAACATGATTTTCACATCCGCGTGTACCCCGGCGCGCAAAATCGCCCTGATCTGTTGGGCAAAGATATCTTTATGCCGTAGGGAAAACCGGATGGAACGCATCCCTAAAAACGGGTTTTCTTCTTTTTCAGAATTATAATAGGAGAGGACCTTGTCGCCGCCGATATCAAGCGTGCGGAATGTTATTTCTTTTCCCGGCATGCCCTCAACGAGTTTTTTATAAATGATATGCTGCTCTTCTTCCGATGGAAAATTGCTCCTGACTAAAAACGGAAATTCGGTGCGGTATAACCCGATCCCCTCCGCGCCAAGATCCCGGGCCGCCTTCAAATCCCCTAAAAGATTAATATTCGAAAGCAATTTTATCCGTACACCGTCTTTAGTCTCTGCAGGAGCTTTTAAGAGTTCTTTCCACCGGCTTAAATCACGGCGAGACTCATCGCGCTCTTTAAAAGATGCGATAATCGCCGTCGTAGGGTTGATGTAGACAGTCCCCACCTCCGCGTCCAGCAGGACTTTTGTTTTTTGGGAAATGTTCAACAATTTCGGCTCATCGGCAATCACGAGCGGCATTTGAAGAGACCGGGCCAAGATTGACAAATGAGAACTGGCGCCCCCACTTAAAACGATGGCGCCTTTGACCCCTTGCGAGGATAGTTTTAAAATATCCGACGGAAATAATTCTCTGGCAATAATGATATGGTCCTTATAGGGGAGGAAGCTTTCTGTTTTGCCGATCAAGTTTTCTAAAAGCCGGCGCCCCATATCCTCCACATCATGGCTTTTTTCCCGCATATAACTGTTGGAAATTTGCCTAAACATCGACACATACTTTTCGACAACCGCCAGGACGGCCTGAGGAGGGTTAATATTATTCTGGATAAATTCGACGATCGCATCAACAAACGCCTTGTCTTTTAACATCAGAATTTGCGCGGTAAAAATAAGCGATGCGACATCGGATAATTTTTCTTCAATCTCCCCCTGAAGGTCTTTTAATTGGGCTTCTGTCTTTTCGGCCGCCTTGTAAAAATCCTCCAGGGTATAGCGTTTCTGCAAAATCTCGGAAGATAAAAACGTTTTTGATTCCAAAACAACCGCTTCACTGAAGGCAAACCCGGGCGACCCGGATTGACCCTTAACAAATTTCAGCGCTTGCGACACAGCCGCCCCCTGGGGTTTTTCTTTTTTCTCTTCCAGCGTCATTAAGATTTTTGCGGTTTCAATCGTCGTCGCCAACTGTGAGGTGATGGCCCGCAGGGCCTTGACATCATCTTCGGAAAAATAATTCTTTTTCGTATTCTGAATGACCATCGCTCCAATTCGCGTTTGCCCCCGCACAATGGGAACAGCTAAAAATGATTCGTAATTCTCCTCGTTAATTCCGGGAAAGGCCTTAAAGCTGGGGCTGCGGCTGGCGTTTTTTTCGCAAATCGGGCGCAATTCCTTTAAGGCCAGCCCCGTAAGCCCCTCTCCGAGTTTCATTTTGACTTTTCCCACCGAATCCGGATGCAGTCCTTTCGTCGCCTTTAAGATAAGTTCGTTTTTCTCTTCATAAAAAAGATAAATAGAGCAAACCTCGGATTGCATGTGATCAGAAATCATTGACACAATTTTTTGCAAAAAGTTTTCTAAGCTCGGGGTATCGGCAAACAGCCCGCTCAATTCCCCAATATCGCAAATAAGTTTTGTGTGATCGTGTTTTTGCATAAGAGCCTGTCTGGTAAAAAACTACTTTTGTTTAACAGCGGGCCGGTGAGGATGAATAAGCGAGGCAATAATGGAAATCGCAAGCGTCAGCACGACAACGGCTAAAGCAATGCCGATAGGAATGTGAAAGAAATCCGAAGAAACCATTTTTACGCCCACAAAAACAAGGATGACTGACAATCCGTAATGAAGGTAGTGAAATAATTCCATCATGCCCGCCAACACGAAATAAAACGACCTCAATCCCAGGATGGCAAAAACGTTTGAGGTATAAACAATGAACGGATCAAGGGTAATCGCTAAAACCGCCGGAACCGAATCGACGGCAAACATCAAATCGACAATATCGATAAAAATTAAAACCATAAATAGCGGTGTCACCACCCATTTTACGCCGGATTTAATAAAAAATTTATCGCTTTCGTAATTGCTGCTGACAGGCAGGAATTTACGGAAAAATTTAAATGCCGGGTTATCTTCGGGGTGGATGTCCTCATCTTTATGAAAAAACATTTTGATCCCGGTGATTACCAGAAAGATACCAAAAACATAAATCACCCAATGAAACTTGCTGATGAGTGCCACACCCGCAAAAATAAAAATAGCCCTCATCACCTGGGCCCCGATAATCCCCCATAACAACACTTTGTGCTGATAGGGGCCGGGGACTTTAAAATAAGAGAAAATCACAAGAAAGACGAAGAGATTGTCGACACTTAACGATAATTCAATCAGGTATCCCGTAAAGAATTCCAGAGCCGATTTATGCCCGTACCATAAATAAATTCCGACGTTAAACAGTAACGCCAAGGCAATCCAAAACCCACTCCAACCCAACGCCTCTTTCATCTTAACCGTATGGGCCTTGCGATGAAAAACAATCTGGTCCAAGGCCAGCATGGCCAAGACAAAAACGTTAAAGGCAATCCAAAGAGTTGTTTGAGCGGGCATTTTTATCTCACATGTAATTGGTTATTAAATAAATCGGGGCGACAGGATTTGAACCTGTGACCTTCTGCTCCCAAAGCAGACGCGCTACCAACTGCGCTACGCCCCGTTTGCCTGCTCTTTCCTTGTCTGCAAACGGCATCAAATTTTGTTGAAAACAAAATTTGATGCCTTAATTAATCGTATTATCCAAATGAAATGCTGACTTCCAATTTTAAGCGGCTTAGTATATCATGCGCTTTTTTGTAGCGCAACTTATCGCGGGAGAAATCACCGCCTGTTTCATTGAATATTGCCGCTTATTTCTATATAATACCTCCC
This sequence comes from uncultured Planctomycetales bacterium, assembly GCA_964515035.1. Lineage (GTDB taxonomy): Bacteria > Omnitrophota > Gorgyraeia > Zapsychrales > CAZBRU01 > CAZEUO01. The sequence continues at coordinate 5,599 of CAZEUO010000001.1, read as the reverse complement.
ATGAAACGTAAGATTCTGATAACTTTACTTTTGATCGCCGTAATCGGCAGCGGGGCATATTATTACGTTAACAAATTTGTTCTTCCCGCCGAACTCAAGCGCATTATCGTCGAAAAAATATTCGAAACAACCGGACGCCACGCCACCATGACCTCCGTGGATTTTTTCCTTTTCAAAGGATTTATCATTAACGGCCTGACAATTTTTGAAAAAGACCTCGAGCAGCCTCCTTTGGCGGTTATTCCCCAGTTTTCTTTTCGCATCCTTTATTTTCCGATTTTACAGGAGCGAAAGATCGTTATCCCGGCCATCACCGTTTTAGATCCGACAATTGCCATCACCCGCTATCCCGGCAATACCTGGAATTTTAGCGACATCATCGATCTGCAGAAAGCGCAAAAGCCCGCAAAATCTCCGTTTTCTTTATTCGTCGGAGGGCTAACCATTCAAAATGCTACCCTTAAATTTGTTGATAAAGCTTTACCTTCCGAATTTTCCGAGACTATTGAAGATCTGAACCTCAGAGTCGGAATTGCCTTGCCAAAAAATATCCGTTTCTCCTTAGAGGCGACGGTGTTAAACCCTTCTTACGGCAACCCTTCCCCCATGGCCATTGTAGGACAATACGACCCGGCGCGAAGAAAACTAATTTCGCAGGTAACACTTCAAAATATTCCCATCGCCAAGTATGCAAACACTTACGGAAGAAATTCTAATATCCTCGTCAATAGCGGAACGTTAACAACCGCCGCCATCACTATCAATTTTCAGGACGGAACAATTAATGCAAAAGGTAAATTGGAAACAGCCGACCTCGAAGCGACCATTGCGCCCGATAAAAAACTCAAAGGCCAGCCTGCACTTGAATTTTCAGCTCAATATGCCCCTCAGACAAATTCACTCGCATTTTATTCAGGAACCTTGACACCCAATGTGGTCTCTTTAACAAACCTGCCTTACATCGGTGAGGCCAGAAATATTAACGGTAAAATTTCTTTTGATCAAAACAAAGCCTCATCCGAGGCCTTGGAAGTGACCGCCTTCGACCAGAAAGTACAAATATCCGGAACTTTGACCGACTTTCAAAACCCCAAGGCTGATGTGCGCGCCAGCTCATCTTCTATTGACCTCTCTAAACTTGTCGGTATCTTCAAGCCCTGGCTCGGGGATAAAAAGATTGATTTGGCCGGAACCTCTGATGCCGTAATTCAATGGAAGGGTCCGCTCAATCCCCCTTTTGAAAGTCAGATAACGGCAAGCGCTGATCTCAACGGCGTCACTCTCCGTGCCCCGCAACTGCCTGCCCCGCTGACGGGAATCAACGGAAGAATCAAATACGCTTCGGATACCATTTCGCTTGAAAACATCAAGAGCACATTCGCCAATTCTGTGATTCTTGTTTCCGGAACGATTAAACAACTCAAAGACCCGATACTCGACGTTCGCATCGTAACCTCCGGTTTTGACATTGAAAAATTAAATCAGATTTTTCCCGCGTTACTGCAAAAAACCGGATTAAAATCGGCAACGGGCCTTGCCGATATTGATCTCGCGCTTAAAGGTCCGGCCGACTCCCTGGCGCATGGAAAAATAGCGGCCACCCTCACTTTTAAAGATGCCTCCGCCGTATTCAGACGCCTGCCCGATGCCGTCACCCAAATTAACGGTAAAATCAATTACTCCCCCGATGGCGCCTCTCTTGATAACCTGCGTTGTATTTTTCAAAACAACTCTTATGTCCTCAACGGAAAACTAAGCAACTTCAAAGAACCCGCCATTGACTTAACAGCCAAATCTCAGGATCTGGATTTCGTCGCCAAAATTAAAGCTTCAAAAGACACTTATCGGATTACCTCCTGCAAGGGCCAATACCGTAATTTCCCTTTTGATCTTAAAGGAACCGTCATCATGGATAGTGACGGCGAACCTCAGGCCGATTTACAGACGCAAATCGAATTTGACTTAAAGAACCTGACATCGCTATTTCCGCATTTAAAGGAAAAATTGGCCGCCGTCAATCCCGCCGGATTATGTACGCTTCAAGGAACAATTCACGGGCCTTTGAAACAATGGCGGCAATGGCAAACAACCGCCGGCGTCACGAGCCCACAAATCATCCTTTATGGTTTAAAATTCAAGGGAGCCGCGTTAAAGTTTTCCCAGGAAAATTTGGAAATCAACCAATGCGATTTAACGGCCGATTTATACGATGGGCCTCTTCGAATCTCGCTATCCTCCGATCTTGCCGATGACAAACTCCCCTTCATTCTGACAGGTAACCTCGAAAAAGTTAATCTCGCCGAGCTAAAAAACGATACCCCAGCGGCAAAACAGGATATTTCGGGTTTATTTTCCGCCTCCCTAACGACTCAGGGATCCCTCAAGGACTTTCAGTCAATGACCGGCGAGGGATCTATTCTTGTTAAAGAAGGGCGTCTCTGGGAACTGAAACTGCTCAAAGGCCTTGGCCAATTTTTATTTATCCCCGAATTTGATGACATCGTCTTCCGCGAGGCCATGGGAGATTTCACGATTAAACAAAAGAAGATTTCAACGAGCAACCTCGAATTCTACAGCCCTCAGGCTATGCTCGGATGCGCGGGATGGATTGATTTTGCGGGGAATATCGATATGGAAATTGTCGCCGAATTTAGCGAAGAAACTATCGCCGATTCGGCATCACTTAAGAAAATGATTACAACTATTCTCACCCAAGGCGACGCCTACCTAACCATCCGCATCGGCGGAACCTTAAAAGAGCCGAAATATGCTCTTTCTCCGACGGGAGTCTTACGTAAGACCAAAAACTTTATTATGGAAGGCTTGAAGAGTATTTTCGAGCAATGAAACTACACGACTTTAGTTCGTCGCTTAGTTTCATGGTGAGCAGGTCCCGCCTTCGGCGGGACGCGTCGAACCATAATACTGCGGAATTTCTTTAAGGCGCGGGCGCGGTGGCTAATCCTGGCTTTAATGGCAGGATTAAGCTCTCCAAAAGTTTTTTTGTAACGCGGAATTAAAAACAACGGGTCGTAGCCAAAACCATTTGTACCTTGAGGAACCTCGGTAATAATGCCGCTACAGCTGCCGTTGACAACATCGATAATTTTTTTGGCATCGACTAAGGCCACGCAACACCAATAGCGCGCCTGCCTCTTCTTTAAAGGAATGCCCCGAAGCTCCTTCAAAAGCTTTCGGTTGTTTTGTTCATCGGTCGCATTCTCACCCGAATATCGCGCCGAATGAACGCCGGGTCTATTGTTGAGGGCTTTGACTTCCAAGCCGGAATCTTCCCCCATCGTCAGCTTTTTGGTGGCCATGGCGATCGTTACGGCTTTTTTGATAGCGTTGGCCTCAAAACTATCACCGTCTTCAACTATGACGGGCAAATCAGGGTAGTCAATAAGAGACGTGATTTTAAAATCCAGACTTTTAAGGAGGTCTTTGATTTCGGCGAGTTTCTTTTTATTGCGGGTGGCGACCAGAAGCTCTTTCACATCAAATCTCCAAATCAGGAAGTGCTCTTTTCTGGAGTTCAAATAATTCTCCGATCCCTTTTTTGGCTAAGGTAACCATGTCGTCCATTTGTTTCTTCGAAAACGGATTCTTTTCTGCCGTTCCCTGAATTTCAACAAAATCCCCGCAGCCCAGCATGACAACGTTCATATCCGTATCCGCTTTGGAATCTTCCTCGTAATTCAAATCCAATAAGAGCTTCCCTTCAAAGAAACCAATACTGATGGCCGCGACAAAATCCGAAATGGGGACCTCTTTGATCAGGCCTTGTTTTTTAATTTTTAAAAGCGCATCGGCCAGGGCAATAAACCCTCCCGTAATCGAGGCTGTCCGCGTCCCCCCATCGGCTTGCATGACATCACAATCGATTTTGACCGTCCGTTCGCCAATTTTGTCGGTATCAATAACGCTGCGTAACGACCGGCCGATCAAACGCTGGATCTCGAAAGTGCGGCCGGACGTTTTTTCCCGTTGGATACGCGTCTTGCAGGAACGCGGCAGCATACCGTATTCCGCGGTAACCCAGCCTTTGCCGGAGTTTTTCAAAAACGGCGGCACATTTTCTTCGACGGTCGCCGAACAGATGACTTTGGTGTCGCCGAACTCAATAAGACACGAGCCCTCGGCGTACTTTAAATAATTTTTTGTAATTTTAATTTTGCGCAACTTGTCCGAAGCGCGTCCGTCGTTTCGAACCATGACAACCTCGATTCTTTTCGTTTTAAAATTTACCCCGTTAGAGAACAAAGTTCTCTAACGGGGTTTATTGGGGTATTCGGCGTAAACGCTCGTTTGAATTCCGCCGCGGGAATTGACAATCCCCTCGACCTTCGCCCAGCGCGGATGACAGGCCGACAGGATGTCATCTAAAATTTTATTGACTAAATGTTCATGAAAGATTCCGACGTTTCTGTAGGAAATCATGTAATACTTCAGGGATTTTAATTCCAGGCAGGCCTTATCGGGACAATAGCTGATTTTAATCGTGGCAAAATCCGGCAAACCCGTTTTTGGGCAAATACAGGTGAATTCGGGAATCGATAAATCAATCGTATAATCCCGATCCGCGTATTGGTTTCGCCAAACATCAATTTTTGGAGTCTTGAGATTACGGATATGACCCTGCAGGCCTTCATAAGAATTTTTATTTCTTTTCGCCATAATGTCATCCTAACGCCATTTCATGAATTTGTGAATTTGCGGTAAAACCCGGACATCGGTTAATTGCTTTTTGCACCGGTCCTGAAATTCCAGACATTTTACCATAGCCCCGTTTTTTATCTCAATAAAATTTGGCTGGAGCACAAAAAGAATATTGCGGTTGAATTGCGAAACCAATCGAACCGCCCGGTCGAGGTCCTCTTGCGATGTATCGCTTGTAATGACAGTTTTAATAAAAACGTCCTTGCGGCTGGCAATCTTAAGAAATTCTTCGTGTTCATTCCAATAGTCCCGGCATTTGGTCGAACTGGGCAATTTCATATCCATGGCCACAATATCGACGTGGTCAATAACCTCTTTTAATTCCCGGGGAAGAATTCCGCTCGTTTCCAAATAGGTTGTTATTCCGTCTTTTTTCAAAGCCGGCAGGAATTCTTTTAAAAAGTCCTTTTGCATCAAGGGCTCTCCCCCCGTGAGGCTGACGGAATGGCATCCGGGGTAAAGCGTTTTGGTTTTTTGAATAACTTCAGGCAAGTTAAATGTTTCGAATCGCCCCGGCACATCGCCGATGGCGTAAGGTGTGTCGCACCAAGAGCAGTGAATGTTGCAGCCGTAAAAGCGCACAAAAACCTGTTTGGCGCCTAAGTATTTCCCTTCGCCCTGGATCGATTGAAAAATTTCCGAAATTTTTGCTGTCATCATAACGACGGGTCTTTCAAATGCAATTCTTCAAAGCCTTTTCGGCGCAGGCGGCAGCTGTCACACACCCCGCAAGGGCTGCCGCCCCCTTTATAACACGACCAGGTCAAATGGTAAGGAACTTTTAATTCCAGCCCCAATTGAATGATCTGCGCTTTGGTCTTTCGTACCAGCGGCGTTTCAATTCTTATAGCCCGCCCTTGCGTTCCAGACTTGCTTCCTT